>NZ_JBSFJL010000037.1:0-55391 GCF_053598035.1 Streptomyces sp. NPDC001204
GCGGCGCCCCCCGCCACCCCCCCCCCGCCCCCCCCCCGCGGGGGGGGGGGGCCCGGGGGCGGCCGGTCGGGGTGTGGTGACGGTCGATGTGAGGCGGCACGCCCGGTGGCGGCCTGCGGGGGCGGTCGGTGGTGCCGACCGACCCGTGGCGGGAGGACGCGGCCGAACGGAGTCGGCAGGGCGGTCGGGAACGATCAGGACGTGATCCGGTCCGGAGACGGGGCCGGGCCGGTCGGCCGGCCCGTGCGGGTCAGCCCGCCAGGTTGTCCGCCAGTTCGTCGGCGAGGTTCGCCTCGGTGCCGGGGATGCCGAGGTCGGAGGCCCGCTTGTCGGCCATGGCCAGCAGGCGGCGGATACGGCCGGCGACGGCGTCCTTGGTCAGCGGGGGGTCGGCGAGGGCGCCCAGCTCCTCCAGGGAGGCCTGCTTGTGCTCCATGCGCAGGCGTCCCGCGGCGGCGAGGTGCTCGGGGACGTCGTCGGCGAGGATCTCCAGGGCGCGGGCCACCCGCGCGCCGGCCGCGACGGCCGCGCGCGCCGAGCGGCGCAGGTTGGCGTCGTCGAAGTTGGCCAGGCGGTTGGCCGTGGCGCGCACCTCGCGGCGCATCCGCCGCTCCTCCCAGGCCAGCACGGACTCGTGGGCGCCCAGACGGGTCAGCAGGGCGCCGATCGCGTCGCCGTCACGGACCACCACCCGGTCCACGCCCCGCACCTCCCGGGCCTTCGCGGCGATGGACAGCCGGCGCGCGGCACCGACCAGCGCGAGGGCCGCCTCCGGGCCCGGGCAGGTCACCTCCAGGGAGGAGGAACGGCCCGGCTCGGTGAGCGAGCCGTGGGCCAGGAAGGCGCCGCGCCAGGCGGCCTCCGCGTCGCAGGTGGCCCCCGAGACCACCTGCGGCGGCAGGCCGCGGATCGGCCGGCCCCGACCGTCGACCAGACCGGTCTGGCGGGCCAGCTGGTCACCGCCCGCGACGACGCGCACGACGTAGCGCGAGCCGCGGCGCAGCCCGCCCGGCGCCATCACGATCAGCTCGGAGCTGTGACCGAAGATCTCCAGGATGTCCCGCTTCAGGCGCCGTGCCGCCATGGCGGTGTCCAGTTCCGCCTCGATCACGATCCGTCCGCTGACCAGGTGGAGGCCGCCGGCGAACCGCAGAAGGGCGGAGACCTCCGCCTTCCTGCAGCAGGTCCGGGTGACGGGGAGCCGGGAGATCTCGTCCTTCACCGCTGCCGTCATCGCCATGGGCCGATCCTTCCATGCATCCGAAAAATACGGTCGTACGCGGCGGCCAGCAGCTCCGGGTCGTGCCGCGGAGTTCCGTCCCTCCGGGCCACCGGCGCGAGCTCGACCGCGGCGCCGAACCGCTTGGCGGCCTCGGTCAGCACTTCGCGGTCGGGCACGGCGGCCTCGTCGGCCAGCACCACGTCCAGGGCGAGTTTAGGGGCGTGTCGTCCCAAAACCTCCAAATGACGCTGCGGGGAGAAGCCCTCGGTTTCTCCCGGCTGCGGCGCGAGGTTCAGGGACAGCACCCGGCGTGCCCTGGTCGCGGTGAGCGCGTCCAGAAGCTCGGGCACCAGCAGGTGCGGAATGACCGAGGAGAACCAGGAGCCGGGTCCGAGCACCACCCAGTCCGCGTCCAGGACCGCGTCCACGGCCTCGGGCACGGCGGGCGGGTCGTTCGGCACCAGGTGCACGGACTGCACCTCGCCCGAGGTGAGCGCGACGGTGGCCTGGCCGCGCACGGTGTCGACGTCCTCGGGCCGCTCCGGATCGTGCCCCTTGACCAGGGCCTGGAGCTCCAGGGGCACGGCGGACATGGGCAGCACGCGCCCGTGCGCCCCCAGCAGCTTGCCCACCAGGTCCAGCGCCTGGACATGGTCGCCGAGCTGTTCCCACAGGGCGACGATCAGCAGGTTGCCCACCGCGTGGTCGTGCAGGTCGCCCTGGGAGGTGAAGCGGTGCTGGATCACCCGGGCCCAGGTCTGGCCCCAGTCGTCGTCGCCGCACAGCGCGGCCAGCGCCTTGCGCAGGTCCCCGGGCGGCAGCACGCCCAGCTCGTCGCGCAGGCGCCCGCTGGAGCCCCCGTCGTCGGCCACCGTGACGACGGCGGTGAGGTCGCCGGTGATCCGGCGCAGTGCGGCGAGCGAGGCGGACAGGCCCATGCCGCCGCCGAGGGCGACCACCTTGGGCTGAGCGCCGCGGCGGCGCGCCCGGCCGCCCCGCGCCTCGGCCGGGCGCCCCGCGCGCGCCGCGATCGCCTGACGTGCCGAACGCCCCTCCGGCACCACCCGGCGCAGCCTGCTCAGCCGCGGAGTACGTCCGCTCACTCGCGCCCCATGTCCCGGTGGACGACGACGGTCTCCACGCCCTCGGCCGCGAGCCGCGCGGCGAGCTTCTCCGACGTGGCCACCGAGCGGTGCTTGCCGCCCGTGCAGCCGATCGCGATGGTCACGTACCGCTTGCCCTCGCGCCGGTAGCCGGCCGAGATGAGCCGCAGCAGCTCGGCGTAGCGGTCGAGGAACTCCTTGGCGCCGGGCTGGTTGAAGACGTACGCGGCGACCTCGTCGTTCAGGCCGGTGTACGGGCGCAGTTCGGGAACCCAGTGCGGGTTGGGCAGGAACCGCATGTCGGCGACCAGGTCGGCGTCGACCGGCAGGCCGTACTTGAAGCCGAACGACATCACGGTGGCCCGCAGTTCGGGCTCCTCCTCGCCGGCGAACTGGGCGTCCATCTTGGCGCGCAGTTCGTGCACGTTGAGGCTGGAGGTGTCGATCACCAGGTCGGCGTCGCCGCGCAGCTCGCGCAGCAGCTCACGCTCGGCGGCGATGCCGTCGACGATGCGTCCGTCGCCCTGGAGCGGGTGGGGCCGGCGCACCGACTCGAAGCGGCGCACCAGGGCCTCGTCCGAGGACTCCAGGAAAACGATCCGCCGGGTGACGTTCTTGGCCTCCAGGCCGGCCAGGGACTCGCGCAGGTTGTCGAAGAAGCGGCGGCCGCGGACGTCGACGACGACCGCGATGCGTGCCACGTTGCCCTGCGAGCGGGCACCGAGCTCCACCATGGTGGGGATCAGCGCCGGCGGCAGGTTGTCGACGACGAACCAGCCGAGGTCCTCCAGACATTTGGCGGCCGTGGACCGGCCTGCCCCGGACATGCCGGAGATGATCACCAGCTCGGGAATGGCCGCGTCGGGGACGCCGGCCGTGTCGATGCCCGTACTCACCTGTGCTCCGTTTTCCTTGGCCGCGCGCTCGTTCCGTTCCTCGCGTGGTCCCTCGTGGGACTGATCTCGCTCGGCGCTTCGCCGTGCGTCGTGCTCGGTCATGTCTCCTGCCCCCGTCGGTCGTCCGGAACGCCCGTGGACACGGGCGTCTCCGCGTCATCCGCCGTCGTCGCCGGTGGCGCTTCTTCCACGTCTTCCATGATCTCTCCAGTCGCCGTGTTGACGGCGGGTGCGGCCGGGGCCGCCTGGGCGAGTGCCGCGGCGATGGTCTCGGCCGTCTTGCGGCCTATACCGGGTACCCCGCAGATCTGGTCGATTGTCGCGGACCGCAGCCGCTTCACCGAGCCGAAATGCTTGATCAGCGCCTGTTTGCGTGTCTCGCCGAGGCCGGGCACGTCGTCCAGGGGCCCGGCCCGGAAGCGCTTGGCCCGTCTGGTGCGCTGGTAGGTGATGGCGAACCGGTGGGCCTCGTCGCGCACGCGTTGCAGCAGGTACAGGCCCTCGCTGCTGCGGGGCAGGACCACCGGGTCGTCGTCGCCGGGCAGCCAGACCTCCTCCAGGCGCTTGGCCAGTCCGCACACGGCGATGTCGTCGATGCCGAGTTCGTCAAGGGCCCGCTGGGCGGCCGCGACCTGGGGCTGCCCGCCGTCGACGACGACGAGCTGGGGCGGGTAGGCGAAGCGCTTGGGACGGCCGTCGTCCTCGGTGAGGGCACCGACGGGGCCGCCGGGTGCGCCGTCGAGCGAGCCGTCGAGGGAGCCGCCGGGTGAGCCGTTCACGGGGACGTCCTCGCCGTCGGCCCACTCGCCGGTCCTCTCCTTCTCCGCGAGGTAGCGCCTGAAGCGGCGGGTGATCACCTCGTGCATGGAGCGGACGTCGTCCTGGCCCTCGCCGTGCCAGAGCTGCGTGTCTCCGGCACGACCCTTGATCTGGAAGCGGCGGTACTCGCTCTTGCGCTGGAGGCCGTCCTCGAAGACGACCATGGAGGCCACCACGTCGTCGCCCTGGAGGTGGGAGATGTCGTAGCACTCGATCCTGAGGGGGGCGCTGTCCAGGTCGAGGGCCTCGGCGATCTCCTCCAGGGCACGCGAGCGCGTGGTGAGGTCGGAGGCGCGCTTGGTCTTGTGCAGGACGAGCCCCTGCTGGGCGTTGCGCTGCACGGTCTCCATGAGGGCCTTCTTGTCGCCGCGCTGCGGGATGCGCAGCGAGACGTTCGACCCGCGGCGCTCGGCGAGCCACTCCTGGACCGGTTCGACCGGGTCGGGCAGGGCCGGGACGAGGACCTCCTTGGGCACGGCGTCCCCGCTCTCCTCGCCGTACAGCTGCTGCAGGGCGTGCTCGACGAGGGCGGCGGTGGTGACGTCCTCCACCTTGTCGGTCACCCAGCCGCGCTGGCCGCGCACCCGTCCGCCGCGCACGTGGAAGATCTGCACCGCGGCCTCCAGCTCGTCCTCGGCGACGGCGATGAGGTCGGCGTCGGTCGCGTCGGCGAGCACGACCGCGTTCTTCTCCATGGCCTTCCTCAGGGCCTCGATGTCGTCGCGCAGGCGGGCGGCCCGCTCGTACTCCATCTCCTCGGCCGCCTCCGTCATCTGCTTCTCCAGGCGGCGCAGATACGTGCCGGTGCGGCCGGCCATGAAGTCGCAGAAGTCCTCGGCCAGTTCGCGGTGCTCCTCGGCGGAGACCCGGCCGACGCAGGGTGCGGAGCACTTGCCGATGTAACCCAGCAGGCAGGGGCGGCCGGTGCGGGCGGCGTTCTTGAAGACACCGGCCGAGCAGGTGCGCACCGGGAAGACGCGCAGCAGCAGGTCGACGGTGTCGCGGATGGCCCACGCGTGCCCGTACGGCCCGAAGTAGCGCACGCCCTTCTTCTTGTGGCCGCGCATCACCTGCACGCGAGGGGACTCCTCGTTCATCGTCACCGCGAGGTACGGGTAGCTCTTGTCGTCGCGGTACTTGACGTTGAACCGGGGGTCGAACTCCTTGATCCAGGAGTACTCCAGCTGCAGCGCCTCGACCTCCGTGGACACCACCGTCCACTCCACGGACGCGGCCGTGGTGACCATGCTGCGGGTGCGCGGGTGAAGGTTCGCGAGGTCCTGGAAGTAGTTCGCCAGGCGCTGGCGCAGGCTCTTGGCCTTTCCGACGTAGATGACCCGGCGGTACTCGTCACGGAACCGGTAGACCCCGGGGGAGTCCGGGACGTCTCCCGGCTTGGGGCGGTAGCTGGAGGGGTCGGCCATGACTCAACCCTACTGTCGAGCACCGACACCGCGGCGGCCCTCCACGACCCGGGCCGCGACGTGCCCCGGCCGGGGCTGCTTCCTTGGCCAGGAGCGCACTCCTGTCGGGTCTCAGGTGTTGTCGGGACTTGGTCAACACGCTTCAATGCCTTGGAACTCGGGGCCGTGAACGACGGCCTACGGATGTGAAGAACCCTGCCTTCGCGCGGGGCGGCCCCGACGACCCGCGTGAGGGGTCCGCCCGCCGAGCCGCCCGCACCTTCACAGAAAGGCCCGCGCATGCCGCACGCCCCACAGCAGGCGGACGTCGCCACCGCGGAACTGGACACGGTCCTGCGGGGCGGCCCCTTCCACGTGGCGCTGCGCGCCGCGATCGCCGCTCGTGGACTGCCGTTGCAGCGCGTGCAGCACCATCTGACGCGCTACGGGGTGAAGGTCGGCGTCACCAGCCTCAGCTACTGGCAGCAGGGTGCCCGGCGCCCGCAGCGCCCGGAGTCGCTGCGGGCCGTACGGGCGCTGGAGGAGATCCTGCGGTTGCCGGACGAGTCTCTGATCCGGCTGCTGGCCGACGCCGACGAGCACACGGCCGGCGGGCGGCCCGCCGTCCGCTCCTACCGCTCCCTGGTCCGGGCCTCGGACGTGCTGCGCGGGCTGCTGGCGGAGCTGGACTGCCCGCCCGGCGGCGGGCTGCACGTGCTCGGGCACCACGAGCGGGTGCTGATCGGAGCGCGGCGCGAACTCGCGGGCCGCGAGTCCGAGCACATCGTGCGCGCCCACCGGGACGGCGTGGACCGTTTCGTGGCCGTCCATCACGGCGATCCGGGCTGCGCGCCGGAGCGGATGACCGTGCGGGCCCTGGAGAACTGCCGCACCGGCCGGATACGCCGGCACCACGACACCGGGGTGCTGGTGGCCGAGCTGCTCTTCGACACCCGGCTGCGGGCCGGCGACACGTTCCTGTTCCGGCACGGCGTGGACGACGGAACGGCCGGGACGACGCGCGAGTACGTCCGGGAGTTCTCCTCCGCGGGCGGCCAGTACGCTCTTCAGGTCCGATTCGACGCCGGCACCCTGCCGGTGCGCTGCCACCGGTTCACTCAGGCGTCGGCGGCGGCTCCGCGCAGCGGCCGCAGGGAGCTGCCGGTGAGCGAGCGGCACCGTTCGGTGCACCTCGTTGAGCCGCGCGTGCGGTCGGGGACCGTGGGGGTCGGCTGGGAGTGGGAGTGAGCGGGCCGGGCGACGGTGAACGTCAGGCGCCGGGTCCGGCGACGAGCCTGCCGCCCTCGGCCCGCACGGGCAGTTCGGGCAGCGGCGTGCTCGCCGGGGAGCGCACCACCTCGCCGGTCGTGGCGTCGAACTCGCTGCCGTGGCAGGGGCAGATCAGCTTCGTCCCCTGGAGCTTGTTGATCGGGCACTGCGCGTGCGTGCAGATCGTGCTGAACGCCTTGAGGGTGCCGTCCGCGCCCCGGCTGACCACCACGTTGTGGTCCCGGTACAGCTTGGCGCCGCCCTCGGGGACCTCGCTCTCGGCGCCGAGGTCGACCGGCGCGGTGGGCGTGGCGCGGGTCGTGACGCCGCCGCCGATCGGTCCGCAGGCGGTGAGCCCGAGCGCGACGGCGGGGGTGAGGGCCGCTCCCCGCAGGATCGTGCGGCGGCTGGCGGAGGGGCGGCCGGACATGAAGGCCTCCACTGGTCAAGGGGCTGGACAACGCCGACGATACCCACCGGGCCCGGACCGGACGGGGGCGGGTCGGACGGACGCGGACGACCCGGGCCGGCGTTGTACCACCGGCGCGCAATGGGATAGCTTCCCGGCCCGAGCTGTCCGAGAGAGGAACCGACTCGTGATCGTCGTCGCCGGTGAGGCCCTGATCGACCTGGTACCGCGGGGAAGGGGCGCCCTCGCGGACCTCAGACCGGCGCTCGGCGGCGGCCCGTACAACACGGCCGTCGCGCTGGGCCGCCTCGGTTCGCCCACGGCGTTCTGCTCCCGCACGTCGTACGACGCCTTCGGCGAGGCCCTGCTCGACGGGCTGCGGGGGGCCGGGGTG
Source organism: Streptomyces sp. NPDC001204 (assembly GCF_053598035.1). Taxonomy (NCBI): domain Bacteria; kingdom Bacillati; phylum Actinomycetota; class Actinomycetes; order Kitasatosporales; family Streptomycetaceae; genus Streptomyces; species Streptomyces sp. NPDC001204. Next base: position 7,516 of record NZ_JBSFJL010000037.1, read on the forward strand.
GACGTGTCCGGTGTGCAGCGCGGCGCCGAGCCGACGACGCTGGCGGTCGCCACGGTCGGCACCGACGGCTCCGCCGCGTACTCGTTCTACGTCGACGGCACCGCCGACCGTCTGTTCACAGCGCCCGCCGCCCTTCCCGCCGGAACCCGCGCGGTGTCCTTCGGCACCTGCTCGCTGGTGCTGGAGCCGGGCGCGACCGCCTACGAGGAGCTGATGCGGACGGCTTCCGCGCAGGGTGTGTTCACCGCGCTGGACCCGAACGTCCGGCCCGGACTGATCGCGGACGCCGACGCCTACCGGGCGCGTTTCGCGAGCTGGCTGCCCTCGGTGTCGCTGCTGAAGCTCTCCGAGGAGGACGCGGGGTGGCTGGGCGGCACTCCGCGCGAGTGGCTGGCCGCCGGGCCCGGGGCGGTGGTGATCACCCACGGCGGCGACGGGCTCACCGCGTACACCCGGGACGGCGCGGAGCACTCCGTTCCGGGCGAGAAGGTGGACGTCGTCGACACCATCGGCGCGGGCGACACCGTGAACGCGGCCCTGCTGCACGGACTGGCCGTGCAGGACGCCCTCTCCCCCGAGGGCCTCGCGGGCCTCGGCGCCTCGGGCTGGAGCCGGCTGCTGCGGTTCGCGGCCCGCGCGGCGGCGATCACTTGCTCGCGCGCGGGAGCGGAGCCGCCGTACGCGGCGGAGGTGGGCGCGCCGTAGACCTCCGGTGCGAACAGCGCCCCGCGGGCGTACCCGCGGGGCGCTTGCCGGACTGGCTCAGGCCTTGCGGGCCCGCGTCGTCTTCTTCGCGGGCGTCGCCTTCTTCGCGGGCGTCGCCTTCTTGCTCGCCGTGCTGTTGGCCTTGGTCGTCGTCCTCGCCGTGGCCGTCTTGCGGGTCGTCGACGCGGCCGCGACGGCCTTCTTGGCTGCGGTCCCGCGCGGGGCCTTGGCCGAGGATGCGGCATCGCTGATCCGGTCCGGCTGAAGGATCTCGCGCAGGAACTTCCCGGTGTGGCTGGCCGGGACGCCGGCGACCTGCTCGGGCGTGCCCTCGGCGATGACCAGGCCGCCGCCGGCGCCGCCCTCGGGGCCCATGTCGACGACCCAGTCGGCGGTCTTGATCACATCGAGGTTGTGCTCGATGACGATGACCGTGTTGCCCTTGTCAACCAGTCCGGACAGCACCTTCAGCAGCTTGCTGATGTCCTCGAAGTGCAGACCGGTGGTGGGCTCGTCCAGGACGTAGACCGTGCGCCCGGTGGAGCGGCGCTGCAGCTCGCTGGCGAGCTTCACGCGCTGCGCCTCACCGCCGGACAGGGTGGTCGCGGACTGCCCGAGCCGGACGTAACCGAGGCCGACGTCCTTGAGGGTCTTGAGGTGGCGGGCGATCGCCGGGACCGCCTCGAAGAACTCGGTCGCCTCCTCGATCGGCATGTTGAGCACGTCGGCGATGGACTTGCCCTTGTAGTGGACTTCCAGGGTCTCCCGGTTGTAGCGGGCGCCGTGACAGACCTCGCAGGGGACGTAGACGTCCGGCAGGAAGTTCATCTCGATCTTGATGGTGCCGTCGCCCGCGCAGTTCTCGCAGCGCCCGCCCTTGACGTTGAAGGAGAAGCGGCCGGGCTGGTAGCCCCGGACCTTCGCCTCGGTGGTCTCGGCGAACAGCTTGCGGATGTGGTCGAAGACGCCGGTGTACGTCGCCGGGTTGGACCGCGGGGTACGGCCGATGGGCGACTGGTCGACGTGCACCACCTTGTCCACGAGGTCGTCGCCGTCCACGCGCGTGTGCCGGCCGGGCACGTTGCGGGCGCCGTTCAGCTCGCGGGCCAGGTGGGTGTACAGGATGTCGTTGACCAGCGTCGACTTGCCGGAACCGGAGACTCCGGTGACCGCCGTGAACAGGCCGAGCGGGAAGGACACGTCGATGTCCTTCAGGTTGTTCTCCCGGGCGCCGTGCACGGTGAGCTGGCGGGACGGGTCGAGCGGGCGCCGGATGTCGGGCAGCGGGATCGCCTTCTGGCCGGACAAGTACTGCCCGGTCTGCGACTCGGCGTTGGCGAGCAGTTCCTTCAGGGAGCCGCTGTGCACGACCTTGCCGCCGTGCTCGCCCGCGCCGGGGCCGATGTCGACGATCCAGTCGGCGGTCTTGATGGTGTCCTCGTCGTGCTCGACGACGATGAGCGTGTTGCCCATGTCGCGCAGCCGGACCAGGGTCTCGATCAGCCGGTGGTTGTCGCGCTGGTGCAGGCCGATGGACGGCTCGTCGAGGACGTACAGGACGCCGACGAGGCCGGAGCCGATCTGGGTGGCCAGGCGGATGCGCTGGGCCTCGCCGCCGGAGAGCGTGCCGGCCGCGCGGTTCAGCGAGAGGTAGTCGAGGCCGACGTCGACCAGGAACCGCAGCCGCTCGTTGACCTCCTTGAGGACGCGCTCGGCGATCTTCTTGTCGCGCGCGTCCAGCTTCAGTCCGCGCAGGAAGTCCGCGCAGTCGCTGATGGACATCGCGGAGATCTCGGCGATCGACTTGCCCATGAGCGTGACCGCGAGGACGACCGGCTTCAGGCGCGTGCCCTCACAGGTGGGGCAGGGCACCTCGCGCATGTAGCCCTCGAAGCGCTCGCGGCTGGCGTCGCTCTCGGCCTCGCTGTGCCGGCGCTTGACGAACGGCACGGCGCCCTCGAAGGGCGTGGTGTAGACGCGCTCGCGCCCGTACCGGTTGCGGTAGCGGACCTCGATCTGCGTCCTGTGGCCGTAGAGCAGGGCCTTCTTGGCGCGCTGCGGCAGGCCCGCGAAGGGGATGTCGGTGCGGAAGCCGAGGGCGTCGGCGAGGGCGCCGACCAGCCGGCCGAAGTAGTCCTTGGTGTGCCCGTGCGACCAGGGGTGGATGGCGCCCTCGTCGAGGGACTTCTCCTCGTCCGGGACGATCAGCTCCGGGTCGACCTCCATGCGGGTGCCGATGCCGGTGCACTCGGGGCAGGCGCCGAAGGGCGAGTTGAAGGAGAAGGAACGGGGCTCCATCTCCTCGAAGGACAGGTCGTCGTACGGGCAGTACAGGTGCTCCGAGTACATCCGCTCGCGCTCGGGGTCGTCCTCGGGCAGGTCGACGAAGTCGAGCACGACCATGCCGCCGGACAGGCCGAGCGCGGTCTCGACGGAGTCGGTGAGGCGGCGCTTGGCGGAGTCCTTCACCGTGAGGCGGTCGACGACCACCTCGATGGTGTGCTTCTCCTGCTTCTTCAGCGTGGGCGGGTGGGAGAGCTGGATGGTCTCGCCGTCCACGCGCGCGCGGGAGTAGCCCTTGGTCTGGAGGTCGGCGAAGAGGTCGACGAACTCGCCCTTGCGCTCGCGCACCAGCGGAGAGAGCACCTGGAAGCGGCTTCCCTCCGGCAGCTCGAGCACCCTGTCGACGATGGCCTGCGGCGACTGCCGTGAGATCGGGCGGCCGCACTCGGGGCAGTGCGGCTTGCCGATGCGGGCGAAGAGCAGGCGCAGGTAGTCGTAGACCTCGGTGATGGTGCCGACCGTCGAGCGCGGGTTGCGCGAGGTCGACTTCTGGTCGATGGAGACCGCCGGCGAGAGACCCTCGATGAAGTCGACGTCCGGCTTGTCCATCTGGCCGAGGAACTGGCGGGCGTACGAGGAGAGCGACTCCACGTAGCGCCGCTGGCCCTCGGCGAAGATGGTGTCGAAGGCCAGGGAGGACTTGCCCGACCCGGACAGGCCCGTGAAGACGATGAGCGAGTCCCGAGGCAGGTCGAGCGAGACGTTCTTCAGGTTGTGCTCGCGCGCGCCACGGACGATGAGACGGTCGGCCACGCCGGTCCGCACCTTTCTTGAGAGAAGTGACAGGGGCGGGGCCCCCGTGCTTTCTCAGACTAGGGGGAGCCACTGACAACGCCGGGCGGGATTCCCGGATGCGCCCGGATACACAACAATCCCCGGCTCTCCAGCATGCCCGATGCCGCATCCGACCTTATAGCACGTACATTCGATTTATGGCCGTCCTTCACCGCCTTCACCCGAAGGTGTGGCGGGACTAGGGTCGGCGTCATGATTGATCACGCGCGCGACCTGGCGTCTGTGCAGGACGCAACCGAACGACTGCTGACCGCTGTCGGCAAGCTGGACAACGCGGCTGTGACCGACCAGTCACGACTGCCCGGCTGGACCCGGGGCCACATCCTGGCCCACCTCGCCCGCAACGCGGACGCGCTGGTGAACGTTTTCGAGGGCCGTCCCATGTACGCGTCCGCCGAGGCCCGGGACGCCGACATCGAGCGGGACGCCCCGCGCCCCCTCGACGCCCAGGTCGCCGACGTGCGCGACACCGCGGCCCGCTTCCAGCGGACGGCGGCCGAGCCCGCGGACTGGTCGCGGACCGTGGAGCTGCGCAACGGCGTCACCGACTCCGCGTCCCGGGTGCCCTTCCGGCGCTGGGTGGAGGTCGAGCTGCACCACGTGGACCTCGGCATCGGCCACGAGCTCGAGGACCTGCCTGCGGAGTTCGTCGAGCGGGAGATCGAGTTCCTGGCCCAGCGGTTCTCCGGGCACCCGGACGTGCCGCCGGCCCGGCTGACGGACGGCACGCACGCGTGGGACACGGGCCGCGAGGCGGACGAGCCCGCGGTCACGGTCACGGGGGGCCGGGCGGACCTGCTCGGCTGGCTCGCGGGGCGCCGCGACGGATCCGCCCTGACGGTGGCGGGCGGCGCGCTCCCGGCACTGCCGCCGCTGTAACCGCGTGCGCGGTCCCCGGGCGGCTGCCCCCGCTATAGGCTGACGGCCATGACGTACAGCGGAGAGGTGAAGGTCGGCGGCCCGGCGGACGTGCACGAGCTGAAGGACCTGATGATCACCAAGATCGCGGTCGGCCCGATGGACAACAACGCCTATCTGCTGCGCTGCCGGGCCACGGACGAGCAACTGCTGATCGACGCGGCGAACGACGCGCACACGCTGCTCGGCATGATCGGTGACGACGGCATCGCCTCCGTCGTCACCACCCACCGGCACGCCGACCACTGGCAGGCGCTGGCGGAGGTCGTGGCGGCCACGCGCGCGCGTACGTACGCGGGACGGGACGACGCCGAGGGCATCCCGGTGCCGACCGACGTCCTCGTGGGCGACGGGGACACCGTGCGGGTGGGGCAGGTGGAACTCACCGCGCGCCACCTCGTCGGCCACACCCCCGGCTCGATCGCGCTGGTCTACGACGATCCGCACGGGCATCCGCACGTGTTCACGGGCGACTGCCTCTTCCCCGGCGGGGTGGGCAACACCCACAAGGACCCGAAGGCGTTCGCCAGCCTGATCCACGACGTGGAGACGAAGATCTTCGACGTCCTCCCGGACGAGACCTGGGTCTACCCGGGCCACGGCAACGACACCACGCTGGGCGCCGAGCGCCCGCATCTGCCGGAGTGGCACGCGCGCGGCTGGTGAACGGGCGGTGGCTGGCTGAACGGGCGGCGGGTGGTGAACGGGCGGCTTACGGCCGCTCACCGTTCCCTGCCCGTGCGCCCCGCGCACCCCGTGTGAACCCCTTGCACACAGCGGCGGCACGCACCCGCTCCCCCTCCGCGTCGTCGCGCAGTCGACTGGGGGCAGCCCCGCACGGGAAGACGGCTCCCGCGCGGTACGGGCCGCCGGTCTTCTGTCCCGCCCTCGACCGGCGGCCCCGGCCACGCGCCGCGGGCGGCTACGCGTCGGCCGCCCGCTGTGCGCCGGCCAGTGCCGCGACCCGCTCCACCGCGAACGCGTAGCCCTGCACTCCGCACCCGGCGATGACGCCGTCGGCGCGCAGGGAGACGTAGGAGTGGTGCCGGAACTGCTCGCGCTGATGGATGTTGGAGATGTGCACCTCCACCACCGGCATCCCGTCGCAGGTGTTGAGCGCGTCGAGGATGGCGACGGAGGTGTGCGAGTAGGCGGCGGGGTTGATGACGATTCCGCAGTGGTTCAGCCGGGCCTCGTGGATCCAGTCGACCAGTTCGCCCTCGTGGTTGGACTGGCGGAAGTCGACCGTGCCGCCGTGCGCCGCGGCTGCCTTGGCGCACAGTGCCTCGACGTCCGCGAGCGTGTCGGAGCCGTAGATCTCCGGCTGCCGCTGGCCGAGCAGGTTCAGGTTGGGGCCGTTCAGGACCATGATCGGCGCAGTCGCGAGGGTGCGGGCGGGACGGGTCATATCGGGCCTCCGGTGAGATCGGTGCTTCGGTGGAGGTCTATCACGCGGCACCGGAGGCCCGTCCGCCGTTAAGGATTGATCGCCAGTTCCAAATAGGCGGCCAGCAGAACCAGATGGACACCGCCCTGCAAGGGGGTGGCCCGCCCCGGGACCACGGTGAGGGTGCCGACGACGATGGTCAGCGCGAGCAGCACCATATGGGTGGCTCCGAGGCCCAGCATCAGCGGCCCTGGCAGCCAGAACGACGCGATCGCCACCGCGGGGATGGTGAGGCCGATACTGGCCATGGCCGAGCCGAGCCCGAGATTCAGGCTGATCTGCACCCTGTCGCGGCGGGCGGCGCGCACCGCGGCGATCGTCTCCGGCAGCAGGATGAGCAACGCGATGAGCACACCCACCACGGCGTGCGGCAGGCCGGCGCTGTCGATGGCGGTTTCGATGGTGGGCGACACGCCCTTGGCCAGGCCTACGACGCCCACAAGGGCCATACCGAGCAGGGCGAGGCTGGTGAGAGTGACCCGGGTGGTGGGCTTTTCGATGTGCTCCGGGGCCGAGATGACCTCGCCCTGGCGGGTCAGAGGGAGGAAGTACGCGCGGTGGCGCACGGTCTGGGTCGTGACAAACAATCCGTAGAGCACCAGGGAGGCCAGCGCGGCGAAGGTGAGTTGGGCCGGGGAGTACTCCGGTCCGGGCTTGCTGGTGGTGAAGGTCGGCAGCACGAGGCAGAGAGTGGCCAGGGTGGCGACCGTCGCGAGGGCCGCGCCGGAGCCCTCGGGATTGAAGATGGCGACCTTGTGCCGCAGCGAACCCACGAGCAGGCTCAGACCGACGATGCCGTTACAGGTGATCATCACCGCGGCGAACACGGTGTCGCGGGCGAGCGTGGCGCTCTTGTCACCGCCGTCGATCATCAAGGTCACGATGAGCGCGACCTCGATGACCGTGACGGCGACCGCGAGGATGAGGGAGCCGAAGGGTTCGCCCACCCGGTGGGCGACGATCTCGGCGTGGTGCACCGCGGCCAGGACCGCGCCAGCCAGGACCAGGGTCAGCAGCCCGACGATCCCACCGGGCAGGGAACGACCCCAGGTGAAGACCAGGAGGACGACCGCTAGCACCGGCACAACGGCCGTCCACTGCGCCATGAGGAAGTCCCTGAGCCGCGGGATCACGCCTCGATCCTTACAGGGTTGCGGGTCCTTCGCATGCGCGGTGCCCGCTCGTGCCTCGTCCTGGTGATCAAGCATTCACACGGTCCTTCGTCTCGTCGCCGTGATGTTCCTGCACCTCCTCCGCCTCAGCCTGTTTCCTGGCGGCAATCAGGCTGGTGACGGTGGTGACGGCCAGAACCGCGCAGATCACGCCGAGGGAGACCGGGATGCTGATCTCGGGGACATGCACGCCGGACTCGTGCAGCGCGTGCAGCACCAGCTTGACGCCGATGAAGCCGAGGATCACCGACAGGCCGTAGGACAGGTGGACCAGCTTCTTGAGCAGGCCGCCTATCAGGAAGTACAACTGCCGGAGGCCCATCAGCGCGAAGGCGTTGGCGGTGAAGACGATGTACGGGTCCTGGGTGAGGCCGAAGATCGCGGGGATGGAGTCGAGGGCGAACAGGATGTCGGTGGTGCCGATCGCGAGCATCACGACCAGCATCGGCGTCATCACCCGCTTGCCGTTCTGCCGGATCCACAGCCGGGTGCCGTGGTAGCGGTCGGCCACGCCGAAGCGGCGCTCGGCGGCCTTGAGCAGCTTGTTCTCCTCGAAATCCCCTTCCTCGTCCCCGCCGGAGCGGGCCTCCTTGATGAGCTTCCAGGCGGTCCAGATCAGGAAGGCGCCGAAGAGGAAGAACACCCACGAGAAGCTCGCGATGATCGCGGCTCCGGCGGCGATGAAGCCGGCCCGCAGCACCAGGGCTATGAGGACGCCGATCATCAGCACCCGCCGCTGGTACTGCGACGGCACGGCGAACTTGGCCATGATCAGGACGAAGACGAAGAGGTTGTCGACGCTCAGCGACTTCTCGGTGATGAAGCCGGCGAAGAACTCGCCGGCCGGCCGGCCGCCGCCGAAGACGAGCAGACCGAGCCCGAAGAGACCGGCCAGGACGACCCAGACGGCCGTCCAGATCCCGGCTTCCTTGATCGACACGTCATGGGGTTTGCGGCCGATGAAGAAGTCGACGGCGATCAGGGCGGCCAGGCCGATGATGGTCAGGACCCACAGGGACAACGAGACATTCACAGGACAAAACGGTACCCGAACACCAAGGAATGGTAAAGCGAAAGGCAAAGGAAAGATCAAAGTGGCAGGTCAGAAGGGTTTACGATTCCTTGGGAAGAGGTGGTGCGGGGCGTGTACCCGGGTTCAGCGGTTCCAGTCGCGACGACTGAGGCGACCGAGGCCCCGGTCGGGACCGCTCAACGGTTCCAGTCGCGCCGGGCCGCCGCGGCCTCGGTGAGCACCAGTTGGAGCACCTGGCTGCCCGGCGGCACCACCGGCGGCTCGTACGTCCAGGCGTGTCCGACCCAGGGGTCGGCGAGGTGGTCGTCGGGCACCGGGGTCAGCCGCATCAGCGAACGCCACAGCGGGTCGAGCAGCGGGCCGTAGGCGGCGGCGTCCTCGCGGTCGGCGACCATCATCAGGTGGACACCCACGGCCGGACCCTCGTCGGCGAGGTAGCGCAACTGGGTCACGGCGCGGTCGTCGAATCCGTGCGGGAAGTCGTTGACGATCAGCAGCTGTTCGGCGGCGTCGAAGCCGGGCGGCAGCGCGTCCGGCGCGCCCCCGCGCACGGCCATCTGCACCAGGTCGACCCGCTGGGTGAGCCGGCTCAGGACATCGGCGACCCCGGCGGCGCCGGCCGCGGGCGGTCCCGCGAGCACGCCCGTGTGCACCAGGGGCGCGAGTGCCCGCGCTCCGGATCCGGCCGGGTCGATGACGTGGACGCCGAACTCGCCCGCCGGGTAGACGGCGATCAGCCGGGCCGCGTGCGCCACGGCCGCCTCCATCGCCAGGCGGCGCCGTTCGCCCGCGTCCGCGAAGGATTCGTCGGGGGACGCCCAGCGGCCGCTGTCGATCCACAGGCCGCGCTCCAGCGGCAGCCGGATCAGCATGGGGATGCGCAGGAACGGGTCCTCGGGCAGGTGGAGATCGCCGAGGCGTACCGCCATGGGGATCTCCATCGGCACGCGGTAGCCGTGCCAGACCGGGTTGTCCCAGCGGGCGTACGCCGCCGGCAGAGCCGGCTCGACGACCTCGGACTCGTCGGTGAGCTGGGCCAGGTCTCTGTCGAGCGACGCTCTGGCCTGGTCGACGAGCCGCGCGTGCTTGGCACGGGCCGCCTCCCGGGCGGCATCGCCCTGACCGCCGATGCGGCTGCGCGGGTCGGACAGGACCTGGTCCAGCTCCTTCTCCATGCGCGACTCGGCGAAGTCGACGGCACTGCGGTAGGCGGCCGTGGTGCGGGCCAGGTCCTCGAACATCCCCCAGACCTGGTTGTAGAGCCGCTCCTCCATCGACCACCCGGTCGCGTCCCCCGCGACGGGTCGCGCGGGCTGCCCGTCGTGGCCAGGACTCGCGGCCGGTGCGGCCGGCGGCGCCGCGGGCTGCCCGGACGGGGCCGAAGGCTGTCGGGACGGGGGTGCGGGCTCTCCGGGCGGGGGCGGGGGTGCGGGCTGTCGCCGCGGGTGCCGGTAGTCGATGGTTCCGCCCGCGGGCACCGATGTCGCCGGTCCGGCCGCGGGGGTCCCGCCTCCGGATCCTCCTGGGCCCGCGGGCTGCGGCGCCGAGGGGCCGGCGGTCCCGGAGACCTGTCCCTCGTGGGAAGAACCCTCGTGGGAGGAAACGGAAGCAGCGGGGTTCGGCCGGGGCGGCGCGGAGGCCTGGTGGGAACGGGCGTCATCCGTCGTGCGCGGCGGGGGTGCCGCCACTGAGCGGGCCAGGCCCTCGGCCACCGCCTCCTCGGCTGCGGTGGCCAGTTCGGCGGCCTGGGTCAGCCCCAGGTCGCTGAGAAGTTCGGTGAGACCGCCCGCGTAGCCCTGGCCGACGGCACGCACTTTCCAGGCATCCTGGCGGCGGTACAGCTCCACGGCGATCACGGCGGACTCGGCGTCCAGGCCGGTGATCGTGTAGCTGGCGAGTTCGGCGCCGTCCGGGCCGGTGACCGCGACGAAGGGGGCGGCGACCGCGCCGAACCGGCTCGGGCCCCCACCCGCGGCGGGCAGGGCCAGCAGCACGTCGAGGCGGTGCACCGCCTCGGGTATGGCACCCAGGTCGACGGCGAGCCGGTGGTCGGCTGCTGCCTGGCGCGAGACCTCCAGACCGGGCAGGACGGGAGCGCCGGGGTGCACCACCCACTCGGCGCCCCGCGCCCTGCCGCTGTCGTCGCTGAGCGTGGCCGCCGCCACGACCGGACAGCCGGCCGAGATCCGGATCTCCAGGCGGACCTCGGAGAGCGGGTGGTTCTGCCCCCGCACCAGCTCGGCCGTCATCGCCTTCGTCCCCCTGGTGTCATGTGCTGTCGTGCGCCGACCGTCCGGACAATCCGAACCGTTCGGGCCGTTCTACAGGTGCGGCAGGATCGTCGGCATCAGGTCCTGGAAGGTGCGGCCGTTGGCGGGGACGCCGAGAGCCGTCATCGTCCAGGCGCCGTTCACGCGGTGCACCTTCGCCATGATCTGGGCGGTGTAGTTGCCACCGCCGGCGAGGGTGTAGCGGGCGAGCTCCTGGCCGTTGGTCTCGTCGACCAGGCGGCAGAACGCGTTCTGCACCTCCTGGAAGGTCTGGCCCGTGAAGGAGTTCACGGTGAAGACGATCTGGTCGATGTGGACCGGGACACGCTGGAGGTCGACGAGGATCGACTCGTCGTCGCCGCCCTGGCCCGCGCCGCCGACCAGGTTGTCGCCGGTGTGGCGCACGGAGCCGTCGTCGCTCACCAGGTGGCGGAAGAAGACGACGTCGACCGGCTGCTTCTCGGCGAAGAGCACGGCGGAGGCGTCGAGGTCGATCTCGCGCGTGCGCGAGCCGAACAGGCCCCGGCGCGGAGCCGCCTGCCAGCCGAGACCCATACGGACCGCGGCCAGGCTGCCCCCGTCGTTCTTCTGCAGACTGATGGCCTGACCCTTGGTCAAGTTGACGGTCACGGCTGATTCCCCTCTCGAGCTACGCCCCTGTCGCCGCCGGTACCGCGGCTGCCAAGAACCCTACGCAGAGGCAGTGGCTCCGCCGCACACGGGTCCGCACTTTGTGTCGGTCTTGCAACACAGCGCAGTCGGTCAGGACAGCCCCGCCTCGCGCATCTGACGCAGTTCCTTCTTCATCTCCGCGACCTCGTCGCGCAACCGGGCCGCGACCTCGAACTGGAGGTCGGCGGCGGCGGCGCGCATCCGCTCCGTCATCTCCTCGATCTGCTCGGCGAGTTCGGCGGCGGGACGGTCGGTGGGCACCGTCTCCTTCGCCTTGCCCTTGGCGGACTTGGCGGATTTGGCCGGCTTTGCGGCACCGGCGGCCTTGGCGCCGTGCTCGCCGCGGGACGGCACCGGGGTCTTCGCGCCCTTGCCGTCCTTCCCCTTGCGGTACCCGGAGCCGAGCAGCTGCTCGGTGTCGACCTCCTCGCGGGCGATCTGCGCGACGATGTCGTTGATCTTCTTGCGCAGCGGCTGCGGGTCGATGCCCTTCGCCTTGTTGTACGCGATCTGCTTCTCCCGGCGGCGGTTGGTCTCCTCGATGGCCTTCTCCATCGCCGGGGTGATCTTGTCGGCGTACATGTGGACCTGGCCGGAGACATTGCGCGCCGCGCGGCCGATGGTCTGGATCAGCGAGGTGCCCGAGCGCAGGAAGCCCTCCTTGTCGGCGTCGAGGATCGCCACCAGCGACACCTCGGGCAGGTCGAGGCCCTCGCGCAGCAGGTTGATGCCGACCAGGACGTCGAACTCGCCGCTGCGCAGCTCGCGCAGCAACTCGACCCGGCGCAGGGTGTCGACGTCGCTGTGCAGGTAGCGCACCTGGATGCCGAGCTCCAGGAAGTAGTCCGTCAGGTCCTCGGCCATCTTCTTGGTCAGCGTGGTGACCAGGACGCGCTCGTCCTTCTCCACGCGCCCGCGGATCTCGTGCACCAGGTCGTCGATCTGGCCCTCGGTGGGCTTGACGACGACCTGCGGGTCGATCAGGCCGGTGGGGCGGATGATCTGCTCGACCTGCCCGTCCGAGCGGGACAGCTCGTACGTGCCCGGCGTCGCCGACAGGTACACCGTCTGTCCGATGCGCTTCTGGAACTCCTCCCACTTCAGCGGGCGGTTGTCCAGGGCGGACGGCAGCCGGAAGCCGTGCTCGACGAGGGTGCGCTTGCGGGAGGCGTCGCCCTCGTACATGGCGCCGATCTGGGGCACGGTGACGTGCGACTCGTCGATGACGAGCAGGAAGTCGTCCGGGAAGTAGTCGAGCAGGGTGTTGGGCGGGGTGCCGGGCGCGCGGTCGTCGAAGTGCATCGAGTAGTTCTCCACGCCGGAGCAGGTGCCGATCTGGCGGAGCATCTCGATGTCGTAGGTGGTGCGCATCCGCAGCCGCTGGGCCTCCAGCAGCTTGCCCTGCTTCTCCAGCTCGGCCAGGCGCTCCTCCAGCTCCTTCTCGATGCCCCTGATCGCCCGCTCCATGCGCTCGGGGCCGGCGATGTAGTGCGAGGCCGGGAAGACGTACAGCTGCTGGTCGTCGCTGATGATCTCGCCGGTGAGGGGGTGCAGGGTCGACAGCGCCTCGATCTCGTCGCCGAACATCTCGATACGGACGGCCAGTTCCTCGTAGACCGGGAAGATCTCGATGGTGTCGCCGCGCACCCGGAAGGTGCCGCGGGTGAAGGCCATGTCGTTGCGCGTGTACTGGATGTCCACGAAGCGGCGCAGCAGCTCGTCGCGGTCGATCTCGTCGCCGATCCGGAGGGGCACCATGCGGTCCACGTACTCCTGCGGGGTGCCCAGACCGTAGATGCAGGAGACGGAGGCGACCACGACGACGTCGCGACGGGTGAGCAGCGAGTTGGTAGCCGAGTGGCGCAGGCGCTCGACCTCCTCGTTGATCGAGGAGTCCTTCTCGATGTAGGTGTCCGACTGCGGGACGTAGGCCTCGGGCTGGTAGTAGTCGTAGTACGAGACGAAGTATTCGACCGCGTTGTTCGGCAGCAGTTCGCGGAACTCGTTGGCCAGCTGGGCGGCGAGCGTTTTGTTCGGCGCCATGACGAGGGTCGGGCGCTGAAGCTTCTCGATCATCCACGCCGTGGTGGCGGACTTTCCGGTGCCGGTGGCGCCGAGCAGGACGACGTCCCGCTCCCCCGCCTCGATGCGCTGGGCGAGTTCGGCGATGGCCTGCGGCTGGTCGCCGCTGGGCTGGTAGGGGCTGACGACCTCGAAGGGCGCCACCGTGCGTTCGATGTGAGAGACGGGCCGCATGACATCCACCGTACGACCCGCCACTGACAACGGGTCCGGATCAGCGGTTCTGCGGAACGCGGGGGCGTTCACGGACCGTCTCGCGGCCGGGGCCGCGGTGGGCGCCGGCCGGGGGGCGCCCGGAGGAACGGGCGACGAGTTCACGCGCCGGCACGCCCGGCTTGTGCTCGGCCGGGGTCCAGTCGGATCTGCCCGTGATCATCAGCGGGTCGAACAGCACGACGGCACCGGTGAGCAGCAGGAAGACGAGCGGGCCGATCAGCATCGGCGTGAGCAGGGCGGCCGACGACTCGCCGGTGGCGGCGCCGCTCGTTTCGTGCAGGTGGACGCTGAGGGCGGCCATGCCCGTGTAGTGCATGCCGACGACGGCGAGACCCATGACGAGGCTGGCGCCGACGCTCCAGAGGAACCCTTTCGCCCGCCCGGCCGCCCAGAGGGCCGCGGTCGCGGCGACGACGGCGATGACCACGGAAGCCGCGACGGTGAGGGTGTTGTACTCGAGCGTGCCGTCGAGCCGCATCCCGGCCATGCCCAGATAGTGCATGCTCGCGACGCCGAGCCCGGTGATCGTGCCGCCGGTGAACAGGGCGGAGCCGGTCGCACCTCGGTATCCGACGATGAAGATCCCGATCCCCGTCATCACGATGGCGACGGCGAGGCTCGCGAACGTCGTCGGCCTGTCGTAGCCGATCGACGCCTCTTCGACGGTGAAGCCGGTCATCGCGACGAAGTGCATCGTCCAGATGCCCGAGCCGATCGCGGCCGAGCCGAGGGCGAGCCAGCCGGGGCGCCAGGAGCGGGCGACGAGCAGGGCGCGGGTGGTGCAGCGCAGACCGAGGGCCCCACCGAGGCAGGCCATGAGACAGGCCACCAGTGGGGTGACGAGCCCGTAGCTGAATCCGTCGACGGTGCCGTGCATGCGCGGTTGCCCTTCCGCCCTCTTGAAGTCCCGGAAATCGTGAATGCCCCCCGTCCCAGGACCGCCACGCGGTCAAGGTTGACGCTGAGAGTATGACTGCCACCGGAATGGCCGAACGACTTTCCGGCAAAGAAGCACGGCCTCGTCGCAGATGTGCGGCACCCGTGAGCGAGCACGGTCGGTTCCGTGTGGTCCGTGACTTCACCCGTGGCTCTTCCGCAAGCGACTCGTTGACTCTGTGCTGTCACTCTTGCACTGTCCGTGATCGCTCTTCGCGAGGAGTACGTATGCACGCGCGCGCAGTCGCCGCCCTGGCCACCGCCCTGGCGGCGGTCGCCGCCCTGTTCCTGCCCGGCGCGGAGGTACGGGCCGCGGAGGCCCATCGGCCGCAGCCCGTGGTCGTCGCCCACCGGGGTGCCTCCGCCCACGCCCCGGAGAACACGCTGCCCGCCATCGACAAGGCGGCGGCACTCGGCTTCTCCTGGGTGGAGAACGACGTCCAGCGCACCAGGGACGGCAAGCTCGTGGTCATCCACGACGCCACCCTGAAGCGGACGACCAACGTCGAGCAGGTCTTTCCCGGCCGGGCCCCGTGGAAGGTGAAGGACTTCACCGCCGCCGAGATCGCCCGCCTGGACGCGGGCAGCTGGTTCTCCCCCAAGTTCGCGGGTACGCGCGTGCCGACGCTCGACCAGTACATGCGCCGGCTCGAACGCAACCACGAGAACCTGCTCCTGGAGATCAAGAACCCAAAGCTGTATCCGGGGATCGAGGCACAGATCCTCAAGGTGCTCGCCAACGACGGCTGGCTCGACCACCGGCACCTGGCGAGCCGGCTGATCGTGCAGAGCTTCAGCGCCAACAGCGTGCGGACCGTGCACGCGCTGAAGCCCGCCGTCCGCACCGCTTTCCTCGGCCGCCCGGACACGGCGGACCTGCACCGGTACGCGGCCTTCGTGGACCTGATCAACCCCTCCTACCGCACGCTGTCGGCGAACTACGCGGCGGCCGTCCGCACGCACCGGGGACCGCACGGCGTCCCGCTGGGGATCTTCACCTGGACGGTTGACAACGCCGCCAATGCCCGGACCGTCGCCGGCTTCGGCGTGGACGGCATCCTCACGAACAAGCCCGAAGTGGTGCGCAGGGCGCTCAAGACCGTCTGATCGCCCGAGACCGTCTCATCGCCCAAGACCGTCTGGTCCCGCGACGGTGCAGGTCAGAGGGCGTTGTCAGTGGCGGGCCGTACCGTAATCGCATGGACCACCACGAGCAGGACGAGCATGGGGCCGTACCGGACGAGCAGCGGGTCGTGTGGGCCGTCGTCGATACCGGCATCGGCCCCCTGCTGCTGGCCGCGACCCCCGAGGGCCTGGTCAACGTCGTCTTCCACGCCACCGACGCGATACGGCAGCGCGCGCTGGACCGGCTGGCGTCCCGGCTGGGCACCGAGCCGGTCGAGGCGCCCGGCTCCCCGCTGCTCGCGGAGACGATACGCCAGGTGCGGGCGTACTTCGCGGGCGAGCGGCAGGACTTCGAGCTGCCGCTGGACTGGTCGCTGATCTCGGGCTTCAACCGGCAGGTGCTGCGCGAACTGGCGTCGGGCGTGCCGTACGGCACGGTCGTCGGGTACGGCGATCTGGCCGGCCGGGTGGGGCAGCCGGGTGCCGCCCAGGCGGTGGGCGCGGCGATGGGCGCCAATCCGCTGCCGGTGGTCGTGCCGTGCCACCGGGTCGTCGAGAGCGACGGGGGCATCGGCGGCTTCGGCGGCGGCCTGGAGGCCAAGCGCAGGCTGCTCGCGCTGGAAGGTGTGCTGCCCGAGCCGCTGTTCTGAGGCGCCGGGCGCGAGGCGCACTGCCCGTACGGGCGCGAGGCGCGCTGCTCGTAGTACCTGGCCGGGTGTGCCCTCCTCGTGGTGCCGGACCGCGCGTGCGCTGGTCACCGCGCGTGCGCGTGTCGTAGTGCCGCACCTCGAACGGGGTGGCGCGCGCCACCGGCCGCGCCGGGGACCATGCTCATGCGTTCGGTCATGTCGAGCGGGGCGAGGTCGAGGATCGTCTCCTCGTTCAGGCGTACGGAGGGGAAGGACGCCTCGCATGCGTCCCAGGCCGGACCTCGCGGCACGGGCCGCAAGGGTTTGGCCCGGTGCGGCACCCGCCAGAGATGAGGGGAGACGCGACAGACGGGAGGCAGGCGCGTGCTGGTGGTGTCCGAAGAGGTGCGGGAGGCGCTGGCCGCGCGTCGTCCCGTGGTGGCCCTGGAGTCCACGATCATCGCCCATGGGCTGCCGCGCCCGCGCAATCTCCAGGTGGCGCTGGAGCTTGAGGGCGCGGTACGGCAGGAGGGCGCCGTGCCCGCGACCATCGCGGTGCTGAACGGCCACCCTCACATCGGCCTGGACAAGGGGCAGTTGGAGCGGGTCGCGAACGAGGAGGGGATGCGCAAGCTCGGCCACCGCGACCTGCCGCTCGCGATGGCCGCGGGGGCGAGCGGGGCGACCACGGTGTCGGGGACGGCGCTGCTGGCCTCGCTGGCGGGCATCCGCGTGTTCGCCACGGGCGGGCTGGGCGGAGTGCACCGCGAGTGGACGGTGACGCAGGACGAGTCCGCCGACCTCGGACTGCTGGCGCGTACGCGGGTCACGGTCGTGTGCGCCGGGGTCAAGTCGATCCTGGACGTGCCGGCGACGTTGCAGCGGCTGGAGACGCTGGGGGTCGCGGTGGCCGGGTACGGCACGGACCGCTTCCCCGGGTTCTACCTGTCCGACTCCGGTCATCCGGTCGACTGGACACTGCGGACGCCGGAGGACGTGGCCGCGGTGATGCGGGCGCAGAACGCGCTGCGGGCGCCGGAGTCGGCGCTGATCGTCGCCAACCCGGTCCCGCTGCACGAGCAGTTGGATCCCGAACTGCACGCGCGCGTGCTCGCCGACGCGCTGCACGCGTGCGAGGAGGAGGGCGTCACGGGGCAGGCGGTCACTCCGTTCCTGCTCGACTACCTGGTGCGGCACACCGACGGCGCCTCGCTGCGCGCCAACCTGGCGGCCGTGCGCGGCAACGTGCGGCTGGCGGCGCTGATCGCGGCGGCGTGGGCCCTGCCGTGACGGGCACTGCCGTGACGGACGGCGGGGGCGGGGCGCTGCTGGTGGTCGGGGACGTCGTGACGGATGTCGTCGTACGGCATCGGGGCCCTCTCGCCACCGGCACCGACACCTCCGCCGCGGTCCGGATGCTGCCCGGCGGGGCGGGTGCCAACGTGGCCTGCTGGGCGGCCCACAGCGGGTGCCAGGAGGTCCGGCTGCTGGGGCGGGTGGGCGCGGAGTCGGCGGCCTGGCACGAACGGGCGCTGGTCGCCTCGGGAGTGCGCCCCCACCTGGTCGTCGATCCCGGGGCGCCGACCGGGACGGTGGTCTGCCTCGTCGACTCCTCGGCGGCGGCCGAGCGCACGTTCCTCACGGACAGCGGGGCGTCGCTGCGCCTTGAGGCGGGTGACTGGTCCGACGCGCTGCTCGACGGGGTGGCCCGGCTGCATCTGTCGGGCTACCTGCTGTTCTCCGGTACGGGCCGGGCGCTGGTGGCGAGTGCCGTCGCGGCGGCCCGCGCGCGTGGCGTGCCGGTGAGCCTGGATCCCGCGTCGGCCGGGTTCCTCGTCACGCTGGGCGTGGACCGGTTCCTCGGGCTCATCGAGGGGGTGGACGTGCTGCTGCCGAGCCGCGACGAGGCCTGCCTGCTGACGGGCCTGCCCGACCCGGCGGACGCGGCGGCCGAGCTGAGCCGCCACGTCCCGCTGGTGGTCATGAAGCAGGGCGCCGCCGGGGCACGGGTGGCACACGCGGGTGCCGTCCGCGCCCACGTACCCGCGGTGCCTGCCACCGCGCGGGACACCACCGGCGCGGGCGACGCCTTCACCGGCGCCTTCCTCGCCGCCCTTCTGGCCGGAGCCGCCCCCGGGGCCGCGGCAGCTCGTGGATGCGCGGCGGGCGCGCTCGCGGTGGCGCGGGTGGGCGGGAGGCCTCCGAGAGCCCGGTGGCGTTCCGATGCCTCCGAGAGCCGGTGACCTTCCGGTCAGCGGCCCCCAGGTGCTACGGCTTGGTGCCCCAAGCGGAGATCATCGGTGCTGTGGTCAGGTCCATGGTGCCGGATGCCACGTTGGCCAGGTGCTGGTCGATCTCCTCGTCGGTGGCCAGGCCCGCGGTGACGAGGCGGGTGCGGATCTGCCGGACCGTGGCCGACTCCAGGGCGGTGCAGGCCGGGGAGGTGACCGGGAAGTAGGCGTCGGCCTCCACCTGGTGCAGGCCTGCCTCGCGCAGCAGGCGCGGGAGTCTGCGGCCGTAGGACAGGTCGGCGCCGCGGTCGGCCAGCAGACGGCGGAAGCCGCGGCGCAGCCGGTTGGCCAGTTCCTCCGCCGGGCCGTGTTCGTCCGGGCAGAGCAGGGGCTGGAGGGCGGGGTCGGCGTCCTCCAGCAGCAGCCGTCCGCCGGGACGCAGTGCCCTGATCATCGACCGCAGTGCCCGTTCCCGGTCCGGCACGTGGACCAGGACGAGCCGGGCGTGCACGAGGTCGAAGCCCTCGCCCGGCGGCTCCTCGGCGCCCACGTCGTGCACCCTCACTTCCACCGGCGGGCGGGCGGCCTCGGCGACCAGTGAGGTGTCGATGTCGGTCGCGACGACCGTGCCGGTGGGGCCTACCCGCTCGGCCAGCCAGGAGACGACGGAGGTGCCGCCGGCGCCGACCTCCCAGCAGCGCCATCCTGGTCCGACGCCGAGTCCTTCGAAGTGACGGAACGTCGTGGGATCGAAGAGGGTCGCGAAGGCGTCGAAGCGCTCGCCGGCCTCGGTCTGCCGGTTCTCGAGCAGATATCGGCCTCCACCCGGGCCCTCGCGCCGCCCCTCGCGTCGCCCCTCGCCCCGGCTCTCGGGCTGACCCGCTTCCCGGCCGCCCTCGTTCCCGTCCTTGTCCTGGTCGGTGTCCGCGCCCGAATGCCCGTCCGGATGCCCGTCGCTGTGCGTCATACCGGGATCATCCCAGCCTTGCCCGGCGCCTGCCGTGCCCGTCCACAGGCGGGAACAAAGCGGAATGTGCGGTTTCCACAGGCTTACCCGGCGCTCACGTGAGCCTGGCAGACTGGCTCGACCAGGCGGCAAAAGGTGCACGCGAGGAGATCCGGATGTCCATGGCGGGGAATCTGCGGAAGGTGGCTCGGCTGGCCCGAGGGCGGCGCCGGGTCGACCTGAGCCATCCCGCCCGGTCGCCGCTGGGCTCCTCCGTGGTGAACTGCGTGGCCTACCAGGACGGCGAGCGGGTTCCGGAGGCCGGTGATCTGGTGGAGGCCGTGGCGCGGGTGCGCAAGGCCCGTGACGGTTTCGTCTGGCTGGGACTGCACGAACCGACGGACGAGGAATTCGCGGGCATCGCGGACCTCTTCGACCTGCACCCGCTGGCGGTGGAGGACACGGTCAAGGCGCATCAGCGCCCGAAGGTGGAGCGGTACGGCGAGACGCTGTTCGCGGTGTTCAAGACGGTGTGCTACCTCGAACACGAGAAGCTGACGGCGACCAGCGAGGTGGTCAGCACCGGCGAGATCATGGTGTTCACCGGGGAGGACTTCGTGATCACGGTGCGGCACGGCCGGCACGGCTCGCTCGGTCCGCTGCGCGAGGAACTGGAGTCCGATCCGGGGCAGCTCGCCAAGGGGCCGGCGGCGGTGCTGCACGCGATCGCGGACCATGTGGTCGACGACTACCTGAGCGTCACCGACTCGTTCCAGGAGGACATCGACGAGGTGGAGGCCGAGGTCTTCGCGGAGGACGGCGCGCGTGTCGATCCGGGGCGGATCTACCAGCTCAAGCGGGAGCTGCTGGAGCTGAAGAGGGCCGTCGTGCCGCTGGGGCGCCCGCTGGAGGAGCTCTCCGCCCGGCCGATGAAGGTGGTCGGCGCGGAGATACAGGCGTACTTCAGGGACGTCCTCGACCACCAGACCCGGGCCAAGGAGCAGATAGCCGCCTTCGACGAACTGCTGAACTCGATTCTCCAGGCCCACCTCGCGCAGGTGACGGTGGCGCAGAACGAGGACATGCGCAAGATCACGGCATGGGCCGCGGTGATCGCCGTGCCGACCATGGTGTGCGGGGTGTACGGCATGAACTTCCGCGTGATGCCGGAACTCCACTGGCGGTTCGGCTATCCGCTGGTCATCTGCCTGATATCGGCCGTGTGCGTGTCGCTGTACCGCGGCTTCCGCCGCAACGGCTGGCTCTGAGCCGCCGGCCCGCCACGGCAGACGGTTGACCCGGGAACCGGGTAACTGGGTGGTGTCTCAGGGACCGGCCGCCGGGACCGGGAGCCACGGCCGGGACAGGTGCCGCAGGGACCGGGAGCCACAGCCGGGACCGGAGACCGCAGGGACCGGCCGCCGTGACCGGGTGCCGCAGGGGCCGACAGTCGCGGTGACCAGGGGGCGCGCCGGGGCTCAGCCGTTCCAGGCCGGGTGCCGGAGGTCGTCGGCGCGTACCAGGACATCGGCGGTGCGGGCCGGGTCGGTCTCGGCGTCGTAGCGCTCGAAGGCGGGCAGCGTCCAGTGCTCGGCCTCCGGGGTACGGCGGCGCAGGGCGCCCGGGGAGAGGAGGACGTGGACGGTCAGGTCGAAGGGGAACCAGTGACGGAGCAGGAAGGGGCCGTGCAGCAACAACAGGGAGCCGGACGGGAGCCGGGCGTAGGCGCTGCGGGTGGCGCGGTCGGTGACCGGGTCCCACAGGTCGGGCAGGACGCGTCCGTCACCGCCGGGTTCGAGCGGGCCGAAGACCTCCCGCCACAGGGCGCCGGTGTCGAGCCAGCCGTTGTAGTAGGACTCCTCGTCCCGGTGGCCGTGTTCCAGCCGGAGGGAGGCCGGTCGCAGGAAGCCCTCGGTGCCCACGACCAGCGCGGAACGGCCGAGCGGCCGCAACGCCTCGGCGACGCGGTGCGCCAGGTCGCCAGGGAGGGCGGCGGGGGCACCGTCGAAGGCGATGCGCGGCCAGGGGCTGCCGTCGGCGGGCTTCAGGTCGAGCAGACGTTCGGCGAGGAGGCCGCCGAGCCGTTCCCAGGTGATCGCTTGAAGTCGCACACGGCCCATGATGCGTCAGGGCGGAAGCGGGGTGCGGCGGGAGGAGCGTCCGGGTACGCGCCCGGGAATGTACGTCGTATGGCACCGCGTATGGCCGCGCTCCCGTCCCCTCGACCGTCCGACGGCCTCCTCGTCCTCCAGCCGGTGCGGCGCAAGCAGTGTGCCGCGTGCCGGCGCGGCCCGCTGCCGCTGCTCGTACTGGAGGAGGGGGTGCCGCGGTGCCTGGACTGCGCCGACCTCGGGCACCTGGTCTTCCTGCCGCGCGGCGACACCGCGCTGACGCGCCGGTCGCGGGAGGAGAGCGCGCTCTCGGCGGTGGTGGTGCGGTTCAACCGGCGCAGAAGCCGGTACGAACGGCAGGGCGTACTCGTCGAGGAGGCGGCGCTCGCCCGCGCGGAACTGCGGTGCCTGGAGGACGCCGAGGCGCGGCGCCGGCGCCGCGCGCGCGACGCACGGCGGCGGGCGGCCGAGGACATACGGTTCGCGGACGCGTTCGCGGCGGAGATCATGCGGCTCTTTCCCGCCTGCCCACCGGACCGCGCGCGGGCCATCGCCGGGCACACCTCCCTGCGCGGCAGCGGACGGGTCGGCCGCAGCGCGTCGGGGCGTGCTCTGTCCGAGACCGCGGTCACCTCGGCGGTCGCGGCCTCCGTACGTCACCTGGACACGCCCTACGACCGGCTGCTGATGAGCGGGGTGGCACGGCCCGAGGCCCGGCAGCGGATCAGGGCCGACGTGGACTCGGTGCTGCGGGCCTGGCGGGAGCAGAACCCGAGCGCGTAGCACCCGCCCGAGCCGCCGGCTCCGCACGTACCGCTCCACGGACAAACCCGGCTCCGTGCCCCGCAACAAGCCGAGCCGCGCACACCCCTCACCACAGACAAGCCCAGCCACGCACACCGCCCGCACCACAGACAAGCCCAGCCACGCACACCCCGCAGCACGGGCATACCCGGCTCCGCGTGCCCCCCCCACGACGGCATCCCGGGCTCTGCGCCCGGGGCCCGGCGGTCGTATCGTGGCCGGAAAGAGGTGGTGCCCGAGGCAAGGGGGACGGCCATGGCCGATCCCAAGGGTTTCATGACCACACCCCGCCAGGAGTGGCCCCGCAGGCCGGTCGAGGAGCGGGTGCGGGACTGGCACGAGGTGTACGTGCCGGGCGGGCTGCTTCCGATCATCAGCAAGCAGGCCGACCGGTGCATGGACTGCGGGGTGCCGTTCTGCCACGAGGCCTGTCCGCTGGGCAATCTGATCCCCGAGTGGAACGACCTGGTGTCCCGGGAGGACTGGCGGGCGGCCGCCGACCGGTTGCACGCGACGAACAACTTCCCCGAGTTCACGGGGCGGTTGTGCCCGGCTCCGTGCGAGGCGGGATGTGTGCTGGCGATCAACCAGCCCGCGGTCACCATCAAGAACGTCGAGTGCGCGATCGCCGACCGGGCCTGGGAGGAGGGGTTCACCCCGCCGCGCCCGCCGGACCGGCTGTCCGGCCGAACCGTCGCAGTGGTCGGGTCGGGGCCGACCGGGCTCGCCGCGGCCCAGCAGCTGACGCGCGCGGGACACACGGTCGCCCTGTACGAGCGGGACGACCGGCTCGGCGGACTGATGCGGTACGGCATTCCCGCGTTCAAGATGGAGAAGCACCACCTGGAGCGGCGGTTGGAGCAGATGCTGGCCGAGGGGACGAAGTTCCGTACGTCGACGGAGGTCGGGCGCGACGTCGGGGCGGGGGAGCTGCGGGCGCGCTACGACGCCGTGGTGATCGCCACGGGCGCCACGGCCTGGCGTGAACTGCCGGTACCAGGGCGGGAGTTGGCTGGAATCCACCAGGCGATGGAGTACCTGCCGCTGGCCAACCGGGTGTGTGAGGGCGACGTGGAGACCTCACCGGTGTCCGCGGCCGGCCGGCACGTGGTGATCGTCGGCGGCGGGGACACGGGGGCCGACTGCCTGGGCACGGCGGTGCGGCAGGGCGCCGCGTCCGTGACCCAGCTGGACATCTACGCCCAGCCGGGCGCGGAGCGCGACGAGGACCTCGAGCCGTGGCCGACCTACCCGAAGATCTACCGGCTGTCGCCCGCGCACCAGGAGGCGGGCGACCTGGGCACGGCGCCGGTCGCGGACGTCGACGCGCGGCTGTTCGCCGCGTCGACGCTCCGCTTCGCCGGTGACGCCGACGGGCATGTCCACGAGCTGCACCTGACCGAGGTGGACGCGGCACGGCGCCCCCTGCCGGGCACCGAGCGCACGCTCCCGGCCGATCTGGTGCTGCTCGCACTGGGTTTCTCCGGCCCGTCCCAGGAGGACGGTCTCATCGACCAGTTGGGCCTGAGGCTCACCCCGCGTGGCACGATCGCCCGCGACCCCGCCTTCGCGACCAACGTCCCGGGCGTGTTCGCCGCCGGGGACGCCGCCCGCGGCCAGTCGCTGATCGTCTGGGCCATCGCCGAGGGCCGCGCGGTCGCGGCGGCCGTGGACCACCACCTGACGGGCGTCTGGAGCCTCCCGTCCCCGATCGGCCCGTACGACCGTCCGATGCGGGTGTGATGCCGACGGCGCCCCACCCCGGCCGACCGTGCCCCGCCTGGCCGACGGCGCCCCGCCCGGCCGGCGGGGCGCCGCGGACATCACTCCGTCATGGCTTCCGGGCCACCGCCCCGTAACCCGGGATGACTCCGTCGTCCTGGCCCGGAACCGGTTCGCCCAGTTCCGGGTGCCACTTGTGGACGACCTCCACGCCGGGTTCGACGAGTTCCAGGCCGTCGAAGAAGCGGGTGAACTCCTCGCGGGTGCGGAGGGCGAGGGTGACGCCTCCCGCCTTCAGTTTGGCCGTGGCCGCCGCCGACTCCTCCGGGGTGAAGTCCGAGGTGGCATGGGTCATCATCAGATAGCTGCCGGAGGGCAGTTCGGCGAGGAGACGCGCGACCAGGTCGTGGGCGCCGTCCTCGTCGGTGATGAAGTGGAGCAGCGCCACCAGTGACAGGGCCACGGGTTGGCCGAAGTCCAGGACCTTCCCGGCGCCCTCCAGGATCGTGGCCGGGTCGCGGACGTCGGCCTGCACGTACTCGGTGATGCCACCCGGCGCGCTGCGCAGCAGGGCTGCCGCGTGGGCCAGCACGATCGGATCGTTGTCGCAGTAGACGACACGCGCGTCGGGTGCGACCGACTGGGCGACCTGGTGCAGGTTCGGCTCGGTGGGTATGCCCGTGCCGATGTCCAGGAACTGCCGTACGCCCTGGCCGGCCAGCCACCGCGTCGCCCGGTGCATGAACGCGCGGTTGACCTTGGCCATCACCGGCACCCGCGGATCGAGTGCCAGCATCTGCCGGCCCAGTTCCTCGTCGACCGGGTAGTTGTCCTTGCCGCCGAGGTACCAGTCGTACATCCGCGCGGGGTGCGGCTTGCTGGTGTCGATCTCGGTCATACGGCACCTCGTAAGCGTCTGGAATGAGCAGTGATCATGATCAAGTCAGTACCAAGATTAGGGAGTTGAGTTAGCCAACAGACAGGGTCGTTCAAGTCAGCAGGAAGTCCGCCTCTCCGGCCTTCGCGCCCTCGATGAACGCCGTCATCTCGTCGGTGGTGTAGATGAGGGCCGGTCCGTCCGGATCGGTGGACTGACGGACCGCGATCCGGCCGTCGTCCAGCTTCATGGCCTCCAGGCAGTTGCCTCCGTTGCCCCCGCTCCACGGCTTGTGCCAGCCCTCGCTGCCGAGTTCACCGGCGGGCATGCCGTTGTAGATCCCGCGGCGCAGCCGCGGCTTGGGCTGGGACGTGATGCGTTCCATTCACAGCTCCTTGCGGAAATCCCGGAGGATCTCCTTCGTGCGATGTGCAGTAGCGGCCTGCGCCGCCATGCGGTCCATGACCTCGAGGTGGCTCGCCACCTCCTGACGCGCGTCCAGGTAGACCGCGCCGGTCAGGTACTCGCTGTAGACCATGTCCGGCAGTTCGGGCATGGCGAATCGGAACAGCACGAAGGGCCCGTACGTGCCGGCGTGCGGCCCCGCGGAGAACGGGGCGACCTGCAACGTCACGTTGGGCAGTTTCGCGGCTTCCAGCAGCCGGTCGATCTGAGCACGCATCACCTCGGAGTCGCCGACCTGCCGGCGCAGCGCGGTCTCGTCCATCACCACCCAGATCCGGGGAGCGTCCGGACGGGTGAGCAGATCCTGGCGTTGCATGCGCAGCGCGACATGGCGCTCTATGTCCTCGGGGCTGGTCTGGCCGACGGCGCCGGACTTGAGCACTCCGCGCGCGTAGTCCTCGGTCTGGAGCAGTCCGGGGACGAAGTGCGGCTCGTAGGACCGGATGAGGGCGGCGGCACCCTCCAGGCTGACGTACATCGAGAACCAGCCCGGCAGGATGTCGTGGAACCGCTGCCACCAGCCCGGCTGGTTGGCGTCCTCGGCCAGCCGCATGAAGGCCTCGGCCTCCTCGTCGGAGACGCCGTACGCCTTCAGCAGCAGCTGGAGGTACGGGATTTTGAGGGCGACCTCGGCCATCTCCATCCGGCGCACGGTGGCGGGGGCCACGTGCAGGATGCGGGCGGCCTCCTCACGCTTGAGCCCCGCGCCCTCCCGCAGGTCCAACAGGCGCCGGCCGAGCACGACCTGCCCGACTGTCGGCGCGGACCGCGGCTCACTCACACTCCACCTCCACTGACCCAAGAGCGAACTGTAAGGACGGACGTAAGGATTCAGGAGGTTCCCGTCATGAATCCCGCACAGCCCTCGGCAACCGTTCGAAGACCCGTTCGAAAATCCGGTGGACCCGGCGGTCCCAACTGGCGCCGCTCGACGTGCTGTTGCGAGCAGTGTGCCATGGCCCCTGAGCGCGTCACCAACACTCTGCAATTTCCAGAGTGCCACTTGCCAAGTGTTCACGGCGGGGCGATAGTGGCAAGCGTGATTCCGTCTCCGCCCTTAGGAACAGACGCCGCCGCGATCCAGCTGACCCGCGGCGCGAGTACGGGAGCGGGCCCCGGCGGGGCCGTTGCCGAGCGTCGGTTCCGTTTCGAGCTGGCCCCGCATCCCGGTTCCCCCGCGCGGGCCAGGCGCCTGACCCGGACCCGCCTGACCGGCTGGTCCGTGTGCGAGGACACCTGCGACGCGGCGGCCCTGGTCGTCTCCGAGCTGGTCACCAACGCCATCGTGCACACCGCCAGCAGGCAGATCGTGTGCGAGCTGCAGGACGAGGACGAGCTGGTGCGCATAGCCGTGCGCGACGAGGGGTGCGCGCCGGGTGAGCCGCAGCCGTCGCCGCGGCAGCCCGAGGAGGAGCACGGGAGGGGACTGCTCCTCGTCGACGCCATGTGCCTGGCCTGGGGAGCCCAGGAGCAGGGCACCGGCCTGGTGGTGTGGGCGGAGCTGCCGCGCCGTTCCGCTCCCGCCCGGAGCGACCTGGGCTGGGGCGCCCGGCCCAAGCCGGCCCCTGCCCGCGACACGGACGACAAGAACGGAGCGCAGGCTCACGGCCAGGCGCACCGGCAGACGCATCGGCAGGCACATCACGGAACGGGGACCGCATGGCTGTGACCGGCGCCGGCTCCTTGGGCGGCTCCGGCCAGTCGCTCAACCTGGACACGCTCGTACGCCTGGGGCGCGGTCTGCGTACCCACGGCACACCCCGGCGGCTGTCCGTACCCGAGGGCATGACCGTCCCCCTGGGCTGCGACGCGGTCGCGATCCCCGCCCGCCTCGGCCCGCAGCTCATGCCCCGGCTGCCACGCGTGGGCTGCGTCTTCGCCGACCGAGCGCACTGGTGGTGGATCGTCCCCGCGGACTCCGACTACGCCCTGCGCTGGCCCGCCCCGGCCCACTACTCCCCGGGCGCGACAGTCCCCGCCTCGCCGACGGCGCCCGTGCTCGTGCACCGCCCGGCGGGCACGATCCCCTACACCCCGCCGATCCCCCTCTATCTGGCCCTGTGCCGGATCACCGGGGCGACACCGGCCTGGTCCCGCACCGTCAGCGCGTGACCGACCGGACTGATCCGGTCGCCGGCTGCCGGGTCACGCCTTGGCGCCACCGCCGGACTCTGCGCCCCGGACGATCACCAGGAACGTGTCTGTCGCGAGGTCCATGACAACCTCGGCGGGCAGGCCTTCCAGACGCCGCGCATGCGCGAACTCCTCCGCCGGCCACGACCCGCGCGGACCGCCGGCGGGAAAGCGCTCGAGCACCGTTCGCCCGTTCACCCTGCACCTCCACGTTCAATGCTGTACTTGCAGATTTAAACGCCTTGCAGGGGCCGAACGCCTCTCCTGGTGACCCTACTGAGACGTACGTGACATCAGTTCACCACCAAGGGTGCGTCCCACTTCACATTTCCGGGCGGTACGAGCACCATCCGCGCCGATCCGCGTACACCCCGTGTTCACCCTTGCGCCGCGCGGACACACCGGTGCCCCGTGACCCAGGGCGAGGGTCACGGGGCACCGTCACCTTCAGTGCCGAGCGGCGAACCCGACGAATTCGGCCCAGGCCTCCGGCTCGACGATCACCGCAGGACCGGCCTTGTCCTTCGAGTCGCGCACGTGCGTGGCGCCCGACCAGGAGGCGACCTCGACGCACTCGCCGCCTTCGCCGCTGCTGTAGCTGCTCTTGACCCAGGCCGACTCGGGTACAGCGTTCATGTCTCTCCCAGCAACTTCTCAATGAGGGCCAGCGATTCACGCGGACTGAGCGCAGCGGCACGAAGAAGCCCGTACTGCTCTTCAAGCTCCCGGACCGACTCGCGCTCCGTGTAGAGGCGGCTGTCCTTGTACGCCTCCACGTACGCGATCCTCCGCCCATCCCTGGTTTCGATCAAGGTGAACGGACCGGCCAATCCGGCGTGCTCCTCTCGCACGGTCGGCATGACCTGGATCTCCACGTTCCGCTTGTCCCCCCGCAGAAGAAGCTGCTCCAGCTGACCTCGCATGACGGTCGAACCACCCAGTGGCCTGTGCAGTACCGACTCCTCGATGACAAAGCTGATGACCGGCATCGGCGTTCGGCAGAAGATCTCCTGCCGGGCCAGTCGAGCGGCGACACGCTGCTCGATGATCTCTTCCGCCAGCAACGGACGGCGCATGGTGAACACCGCTCGTGCGTACTCGTCCGTCTGCAACAGCCCGGGCACGACCTGGTTGGCGTACACATGCAGGACGACCGCGTCGGCCTCCAACCTGGCCGCATCCCGGAAGAACGCCGGATACTGCGCCCGAGCCACCCCTTCCTTCCCCGCCTTCAACACCCCACCGGCGTTCAGCAGGTCGTCGGCCTGGTCGATGAACTTCGGCGGCGGGATCCGCCTCCCCTGCTCGAAGGAGGCGATCGTCGAGGCCGAGTAGCCGACCCGGCCGCCGAACTCCGCCCGGTCGAGCCCCGCCCGTTCACGGCACAGCTTCAACTGCCGTCCGAAGATGTGCAGGATCCCCGAACCGGGCTCGTACTCGCGCTCCCGCTCGTCCTCCGCCTGCGTTTCCTCCACGCCCGGCACCTCCCCGTACGTACCGCTCCCGCCGAACACCGAACCCGCGCCACGACCGCTCGCGGAACCAACGCGCCGCGCGGAGGGCCGGTCACGCCTCACACGCGTACAGCCGCGTACCGGCTGCGTACAGCCGGTGGCGGTGGCAGCGTCACGCCTGGTCGACGTCACGTACAGGCAGCGAACGTTTACCCCATGAGATCAGCGACTTCCCCACAAGGACGTACGCCGCGTGACCCGGCGGCGGTGCGCGAGTTCGCGATGCGGTTCACGTCGACGCCGAGAGGGGCGCGGCTGGCCCGCCGACTGGTGGCGCACCGGCTGAACGACTGGGGGCACCCATACGCCTCGTCCGTGAACGAGACCGTCACCCTGGTCACGGCGGAACTGACCGCGAACGCCGTCCGGCATGGTCATGCCCCCGGGCGGGACTTCCATCTCCGGCTCACGGAGAGCCGGGGCATCCTGCGCGTCGAAGTCACGGACACCCGTACCGAGCGGCTGCCCGCACGCGGGGACCCGTGTCCTGACGGGGAGTCGGGGCGCGGTCTGCTCCTGATCGAGGCCCTGGCGGACGACTGGGGTGTGGTTCCCCGGCCTTCTGGTCCCGGCAAGACCGTATGGGCTGAGTGCGCCTGCCCCGTATGACCGGCATGCCGCACGGGCCCCAAGTGGGCACCTTACGTGCCGGCTTGGTGGAGTTGTCGTGGGCACGATCTCTGCATTCCGTTCCATGAGCGTTCAACTCGCCGTCCCCGCACTGGTCGTGTGCCGTCCCTACGGTCCTTGAGGTCTGCGAAGGAAGGGACTCATGGACACACTCCTCGCGATCCGGGCGCGCGGGACGACCAAGTGTTTCGGCGATGTCGTCGCACTCGACGGCGTCGATCTGACCGTGGAGCGCGGCAAGATCCACGGCTTGGTCGGACCGAACGGCGCCGGCAAGACGACACTGCTCGGCCTGCTGCTGGGCCTGGCCGTCGCCGACAGCGGGTCCCTCGAGATCCTGGGGACGCCGGTCGGGCGGGCGCCGGCCGCTCCCGACGGTGTCGCCGGGTTCGTGGACGGGCCCGGCCTCTACCCCTCGCTCACCGCACGGCAGAACCTCGCAGCGCTGGCCGCTCTGCGCGGCCTCGACGCGCGGACGGCGCGGATCGACGACGTGCTCGACCAGGTCGGGCTCACCGATGTCGCCCACGACCCGGCCCGCGGCTTCTCCCTCGGGATGCGTCAGCGGCTGGGACTCGCCGCGGCCCTGCTCACGAAACCCCGGCTGCTCGTGCTCGACGAACCCGCCAACGGCCTCGACCCGGCCGGCAAGAAGCACGTGCACGGTGTCCTCACCCGGCTCGCGGCGGACGGGACCTGCGTCGTGCTGTCGAGCCACCGCATGGAGGACCTGGAGGCGCTGTGCTCCGAGGTCACCATCCTGGCCACCGGCCGGGTCGTCTTCTCCGGCCCGCTGAGCAAGCTGGCCGCCGAGAACCGTGAACTCGACTACCGGCTGCTCACCTCCGATCCCCGGACCGCCCGCCAACTGGCCGCCGGCACGGCCGGGATCCGCGTCGTCGACGGCGCCGGGACACGGTACGGCGCCGAGACGTTCGTCGTGCGCGCGCCGGTTCCCGCTCTCGACGAGCTGGTGGCGCGGCTTGTGGGCGCGGGCATCGCGTTGCGCGAACTCGCCCCCGTGGTGTCGCCGTTGGAGGCCGCGTTCCTCGCCCTGACCGAGCAGCAGGAGGCCGGCCGATGACCGCGACCGCCGCGCACGAGCACGCCGTCGGTGCCCGCCGCGTCCCGGTGACCCGCGCCTACCGCTTCGAACTGGTCAAGCTGGTCTCGCAGTGGCGGATTCGCCTGCTGGTCCTCGCCTGCTGGATCGTGCCGGGGCTCTTCGTCGCCGCGGTGAGCCTGCAGAGCACGCTCCCCTCCGACACCCTCTTCGGCCGCTGGATGCACGCCACCGGATGGGCCGGACCGCTGGTGATGCTCGGTTTCGCGGGCACCTGGGCGCTCCCGATGCTGACCTCGGTGGTCGCCGGCGACGTGTTCGCCGCCGAGGACCGGCTCGGCACCTGGCGCCACCTGCTCGTGGCGGTCCGTTCGCCCCGGCGGATCTTCGCGGCGAAGGCGCTGGCGGGCCTCACCGTCATCCTGCTGCTCGTGGCCGGACTGGCCTGTTCCAGCACCGTCGGCGGCGTCCTCGCGGTCGGCAACCAGCCGCTGGTCGGCCTCGACGGCCACCTGCTGACGCCCGCGGACGCCGCCGGCAAGGTCCTCCTCGCCTGGCTCTGCGTACTCGCCCCCACCCTGGCCCTCGCCGCGATCGGACTGCTCGGGTCCGTCGCGCTGGGCCGGTCCCCGATGGGGCTGCTGCTGCCCGCGCTCGCCGCGCTCGCGATGCAGCTCGCCCAGATGCTGCCCCTGCCCGTCGCCGTGCGCCTCGCCCTGCCCGGCTGCGCCTTCATCACCTGGAACGGCCTGTTCACCAGCCCGGCGCAGCTCGGCCCGCTCCTGATCGGCATCGTGGTCGCCCTGGTGTGGACGGTGGCCGCCACGGCCCTGGCGTATCTGCTCTTCCTGCGGCGCGACTTCACCAACCCCGCCTACGACGGCTCCGGGCGCCGCGCGATCACCACCGGACTCCTGCCGCTGGCCGGGCTGACCGGGCTCACGGTCGCGGTCGTCGCCGTGGCGACTCCGTCGACGGGCTCCGGAGTCGAGCAGGACAAGGTGCAGCGGTCGGTCGCCACGGCGTTCGCGCACCTCTACCGCATGCAGACCGAGCAGCTCAACCGCCCAGAGGTCACCGAGGCGCGGCTGCGGGTCACGGCGGCGTGCGACAAGGGCGGCGGCCAGGTCGCCGCGCAGGGGCCGGGCAACGACTGGCGCTGCGTCGTCACCTGGCATCTCCCCGGCGTCGAGGCCCCGGGGACGGCCGTCTACCAGCTCGACGTCACCGCGGACGGCCGGTTCGTGGCCGACGGCGACGGACCGAAGGAAGTGAACGGCTACTTCCTGGTGCGGACCCCGACCGGGGACACACCGAACCCGCTCTGGCAGTTCGACGGCAGCGTCGAGCTGCTCAAGCCCACTCCGAAGGGATGATCCATGCAGGTAACCCGGCGCCGCCGGCATGTCGAGCAGAAGCAGGCCGGCCTGCTCGGCAGACACTTCGACCGCCGGACCTCGCTGGTGACGGCGTGCATCGCCACGGCCGCGCTGGTCGTCTCCGGTACCGCTTTCGCCGAGACGCACCAGTTCGGAACCCAGCAGGTCGGCCAGATGACCGACCAGGGCCTGGTCCTCTCCAGTGACCAGTACATCGCCCCGTACGGCGACCGCCTCGTCATCGACAACGGCAAGATCATGTCGTCGTCGGTCAGCCCGGACGGCACCCACGTCGCCGCCTCGGTCACCGACGGTGGAATGGCGCTCGCCATCGTGGACCTGAAGGACTGGAAGGTGCAGCAGCTCGTCGGCAACAACGCGGCGGCGAATCCGCGCATCAGCGGCAACGACGTGGGCCAGGAAGGCCCCACGTACTCGCCCGACGGTTCGCAGCTGTGGCTGGGCCAGGCCGACGGCTACACCAGGTTCACCGTGAACCCGGACGGCAGCGTCGCCAACCCGACGTCCGTCAAGATCCCGGCGGACGGGTCCAAGCGCGCGCTGGTGGGCGCGGCGGTGTTCTCGGCCGACGGCTCCACCGTGTATTCCGCGGTCAACGGCCAGAACCGGGTGGTCGCCATCAACGCGGCGACCGGGGCCATCGAGCAGAGCTGGGCCGTGGGCAACGCCCCGCGTGGCATGGTCCGGGTCGGCACCAAGCTCTACGTCAGCAACGAGGGCGGGCGTCCGGCGAAGCCCGGCGACACCACGATCAACTCGTACGGCACCCAGGTGCCGGCCGACCCGAAGACCGGCGCCACGACCACGGGCACGGTCAGCGTCATCGACCTGGCGGACCCGTCCGCCGCCGGGAGCATCGACGTCGGTCTGCACCCGACCGCCATGTACGCCAAGAACGGGGCGGTGTTCGTCACCAACACCGCCACCAACGACGTGTCGGTCATCGACACGCGCCGCGACAAGGTCGTGCAGACCATCGCCACCCAGCCGTGGCCGGAGGCGTCGGTGGGCTACCACCCCAACGCGGTGACGCTCACCGACGACGGCCATCTGCTGGTGACGCTCGGCGGCGCCAACGCGGTCGCCGTCTACCGGTACACGTCCCCGCAGGAACCGGTCAGCTATGTCGGATTGCTCCCGACGGACTACGTCCCCGCGGAGATCGCCACCGTCGGCAACGAGGTAGTGGTCTCCAACACCCGTGGTATCGACGCCCGCCGCCCCACCAACAGCGCCGGGCACGGCACTCACGACACGACGTCGAGCGTGCAGCGGTTCACGCTGCCGGGCGACCACGTCATCAAGTCCGAGACGGCCAAGATCTTCAAGCGGAACGGCTGGACCAACGGCTCGGTCAAGCTGGCCCAGGGCAAGGGCCTGGGCCGGACCCCGGTGCCGGTCCCGACGAAGCTCGGCGACCCCTCGACGATCAAGCACGTCTTCATGATCGTCAAGGAGAACCGGACCTACGACCAGGTCCTCGGCGACATCCCGCAGGGCAACGGCGACCCGTCGCTGACGCAGTTCGGCGAGAACGTGACGCCGAACCAGCACGCGCTGGCCAAGCAGTTCGGGCTGTACGACAACACGTACGACATCGGCACCAACTCGGCCGAGGGTCACAACTGGCTGATGCAGGCCGACAACCCGGAGTACACCGAGTCCTCGGCCGGTGAGTACGTGCGCAGCTACGACACCGAGGACGACGCTCTCGGCCACCAGCGGACCGGCTTCCTCTGGAGCGGTGCGCAGGCGGCGGGCAAGACCGTACGGAACTTCGGCGAGTTCCACCAGTTCCTGACCAAGCCGGCGGACGCAACCTGGCAGAACCTGTACTGCGACAGCAAGAACATGGAGGCAACCGGTCAGGACACCGCCTACACCCTGAAGTCGTCCTCCCCGATCCCGTCGCTCAACGACGTGTCGGTGCCCGGCTTCCCGAAGTACGACCTCAGCGTCCCGGACGTCTACCGGGCCCAGATCTGGAAGCGTGACTTCGAGAAGAACGGGCCGGCGAACCTGAACATGTTCTGGCTCTCCAGCGACCACACCGGCGGTCCGGCGAGTGCGGCCGCTCAGGTCGCGGACAACGACCTCGCGGTCGGCAGGATCGTGGACACGATCTCGCACAGCAAGTACTGGAAGGACTCGGCGATCTTCGTTGTCGAGGACGACTCCCAGGCCGGCCTCGACCACGTCGACGGCCACCGGGCCCCGATCCAGATCATCAGCCCCTGGGCCCAGCACGGCACCGTCGACAGCCGCTACTACTCGCAGATCACGATGATCCGCACCATCGAGCAGATCCTCGGGATCCACCCGATGAACCAGAAGGACAGCGCGGCCAGCCCGATGCGTGGGGCGTTCACCGAGCAGCCGGACTTCACGCCGTTCACCACTCTGCCCAACCGGACCCCGCTCACCGATGGTGTGAAGACCGCGCCTTCCTGCGGTCTGGACACCCCGGCGCCGCAGAACCCCAAGGCAGCGGCCGTGGCGCCGGCGACGGTGCCGGCGGACCAGCAGGCGGTCGCGGCGAAGTGGGACAACTGGAAGTCGAAGCAGCGGCTGACCGGTCCGAACGCCAAGCCGGACTTCGCGAACCCCGCGCAGATGAACCACTTCACCTGGTACGAGACGCACGGGTGGAGCAAGCCGTACCCGGGCGAGAAGAAGATCTTCACGCCGGAGGACGTGCCGGGCGCGTACATCCCGTCGCCGGAGTCGGACGGCTGACGGCTGACGGCTGACGGCTACTTGATCGCGTGAAAGGGCCCCTGGCCGGCATCACAGCCGGCCAGGGGCCTTGCGGCTCACGTCTCAGGCCTCCCTTTTCACACCTTCGGCATGCAGCCGCCGAGCAGGGCTTCGGCGTCCGTGAGGCCGGCGGTCAGGGCCGCGGGTCCCGGTTCGAGTCCCGCCACGATGTCGTCGACCGCACTCAGGCCGGCGCGGCCGGTCAACCCCTTGTCGTTGGTGGTCCACTCCCCCCGCGCGGCCAGTACCGCGTGGGCGGTCTGGGTCGCCGCGAGGGCGATCGCACCGGCGACCTGGGTGAGGTCGCCTTTCGGGGCGTGCCCGGACTTCGCGTAGGCCAGGGTGGCCGTGGCCAGCCCGTACCAGTGTCCGGGCGCCGAACGCCGAAGGGCGGGCGGGTAGGCGGCTGGGCGGGGCAGCTCGCCGCGCAGCACCCGGTTGACGGCGAGCTCCGCGACGACCAGATAGCTGGGGATCCCCGCGAGATGGAACAGCAGCGGCTCCACGCGGAACCGCCCTTCCTCCGCCTCCGCGCACTCGTGCTCCACCACGTCCAGGCCGCGGTAATGCACGTCGACGCGCCGCCCGTCGATGGTCAGCCAGGCGCCCCCGTTGAACACGCCCCCGCCCCATCCGCCGATCTCGGACACCTCGCCCTCCCAGCCGACGGCCCGCAGATCGGCGGGGTCGAAGCGGCCCCTGTAGTAGACGGCCAGGTCCCAGTCGCTGTCGGGCCGGTGGGTGCCCTGAGCACGAGAGCCGCCGAGAGCCACCGCGCGGACTCCGGGAAGGGCGGCGAGGCGGTCGGCGGTGGTGTCGAGGAAGGAGGAATCACGCGTCACCGTCCCTGACTACGCCGACCAGCACCGCGGCGCCAGCGAATTCCGCTTGCGGCCTGCGGCGAGGACCGGGAACCGGGACGGTTCCTCACTGTGACCGCGGTCCTGACCGCCCATTCGTGTGACCGCGGTCCCGACCACTAATTCGGCTGCGCCGCGGAGGGCGGCCGCGCATGATCGGGAAGTTGCCCGTGTCCGTCCCCGTCCAGGAGCTCGCCGTGATCCGTCGTGTCACCGTCCCCGGCCTCTTCCCACCCCCCGCCTACTCCCACGCCTGCGTCGTCGAGGCCGGGACGAGGCTGGCGTTCCTGGCCGGATCCGTGCCGCTGGACGCCCGGGGGAAACTGATCGGTGCGGGGGATCCCGTGCGCCAGGCCGAGCAGGTGATCGCCAATCTCACCGAGCAACTGCGCGAGGTCGGCAGTGACCTGGCGCATGTCCTGGCGACCGACGTGTACGTCGTCAGCAGCGAGCCCGCCGTGCTCTCCGCCGTCTGGGAGGTCGTCGAGGCGTCCGGACTCAGCACGGGACCGCACGCGTCGACGCTGATCGGGGTCGCCTGCCTCGGGTACACGGGGCAGCTCGTGGAGATC
The DNA here is from genome assembly GCF_053598035.1 of Streptomyces sp. NPDC001204. NCBI lineage: Bacteria > Bacillati > Actinomycetota > Actinomycetes > Kitasatosporales > Streptomycetaceae > Streptomyces > Streptomyces sp. NPDC001204. The sequence goes on from NZ_JBSFJL010000037.1 coordinate 43,944, forward strand.
ACGGCGACGGCGGTCGTGCCGGAGGCGGAAGAGGGCGCACGGGACGCGGATACGGTGAACGGTGTCGTGCTGCGGCGGGCCGGTGGGGCGGATGCGCGGGACGCCGCCGACGTGTGGCTGCGGTCCTTCGCCGCCGCGCTGCCGGGCGTTGTGAGGCCGCACTCCGACGACGCGGTGCGCGCCTGGTTCCGGGACGTGGTGGTGCCGCGGCAGGAGACCTGGGTCGCCGAGGCCGGCAATGGCAGTGGCGTCGTGGGGGTCATGGTGCTCGACGACGACATGCTGGAGCAGTTGTACCTCGACCCGGACTGGCGTGGACGCGGCCTCGGCGACCGTTTCGTCGCCCTCGCCAAGGAGCGCAGGCCGCAGGGCCTTTCCCTCTGGACCTTCCAGGTCAACCGGCCCGCCCACCGCTTCTACGAGCGCCACGGCTTCGTGGCCGCCGAATACACCGACGGCGGCGGGAACGAGGAGCGGGAGCCGGACGTGCGGTACGTGTGGCGTCCGTGAGACCGGGCCGGGCCGCCTAGTGCTGCGCGTACTTGTCCGTCGCGGCCACCAGGGCCTCCACCACGCCCGGTGCTCCCGAGTCGTGACCGGCCTCGTCCACGACGGTCAACTCGCTGTCCGGCCAGGCCCGGTGGAGGCGCCAGGGGGTGCCGAGGAGGTTGCCGAAGTCGAGGCTGCCCTGGACGAGGGTGCCGGGTACGCCCCTGAGCCGGTGGGCGTCGCCCAGCACCACGCCCTCGTCGTTGCCCTCGCCGAGGAAGTGGTCGTTGCCGAAGTAGTGCGTGACGGTACGGGCGAAGCCCATGCGGAACGCGGGGTCCTCGTAGCGCTCGACGGAGCGGGGCGGAGCGGGGACGGTCGCCGTCTCCCAGTCGGTCCAGGCGCGCGCGGCCCGCTCGCGCACCGCCGGATCGGGCGACTCGATCAGCCGGTTGAAGGCGGCCGCGAGGTTCCCGGCGCGGTCCGGCTCGGGCAGCTCGGCGAGGAACCGCTCGAAGGCCTCGGGGAAGACCCTCCCCAGGCCGTGGGTCAGCAGGGTCACCTCGGGGTTGGAGCCGGTCGCGATCCCCGTCAGCACCAGCTCGGAGACCACGCCGGGACGCGTCTGCGCGTAACGCAGCGCCAGCACCGACCCCCACGAAGCGCCCCACACCAGCCACCGCTCGACGCCCAGGTGCCGCCGCAGCAGCTCCAGGTCGGCCATCAGGTGCTCGGTCGTGTTGACGCTCATGTCGGTGCCGTACACGCTCGCGTGCGGCGTGGAACGGCCGCAGCCACGCTGGTCGAGCAGCACGATCCGGTACGCGGCCGGGTCGCAGTAGCGCCGGTGGCCCGGCGTGCACCCGGAACCCGGCCCACCGTGCAGCATCAGGGCCGGCTTGCCGCGGGGGTTGCCGCAGACCTCCCAGTACACGCGGTTGCCGTCACCGACGTCGAGCAAGCCCTGGTCGTACGGTTCGATCTCCGGATACAGGCCCATCGGGGCACCGTAACGGGCGTACGGCGGCCGCATCGTCTCATTTCCCCAGATGACAGGAGGGCTACCGCACCGGAAGCCCTGCCACTTGCGCCGCCGTCCGCAGGACGTCCCGGAGCATGCCGGGGGTGAGCCTGCCGGTGAAGGTGTTGCGCTGGCTGACGTGGAAGCAGCCGAAGAGGTCGAGGCCGTCGAGGGACACCCGGGTGCCGTGGACGAAGGGCGGGCGGGGACGGGGTACGGGCCAGCCGGCTTCGGTGAAGGCCGGGAGGGCCGCCTGCCAGCCGAAGGCGCCCAGGACGACCGCGGCGCGGAGGGTGGGGCGCAGCAGGGTCAGTTCCTGGACCAGCCAGGGGCGGCAGGTGTCGCGTTCGCCGGGGGTGGGTTTGTTGGCGGGGGGCGCGCAGTGGACGGGGGAGGTGACGCGTACCCCGTACAGCTCCAGGCCGTCGTCGGCGGACGTGGAGGTGGGCTGGGAGGCCAGGCCCAGCTCGTACAACGCCTCGTACAGCACGTCGCCGGAGCGGTCGCCGGTGAACATGCGGCCGGTGCGGTTGCCGCCGTGCGCCGCCGGGGCCAGTCCGACGATCAGCAGGCGGGCGTCCGCCGGTCCGTAGCCCGGTACCGGACGGCCCCAGTACGTCCAGTCGGCGAACGCGGCCCGCTTGGTGCGGGCCACTTCCTCCCGCCAGGCGACCAGCCGCGGGCAGGCCCGGCAGCCGGCGATCCGCTCGTCGAGGGCGGCGAGGCTGCTGCTGTCCATGGCTCCACCGTAATTACCTCCGGTCCGGAGCGGTCGGGCCGCTAAGGTCGGATGCATGGCTTCGCAGGACGACCGAGACGTGGATTCGAAGACCGCCGCCGCCGCCGTCGCCGCCGAGGCGGCCGGGCCGGCGAGCGGGGAGAACGTGCGGATCGACAGCTGGATCTGGGCCGTCCGGCTGGTCAAGACCCGCTCCGCCGGCGCCACCGCCTGCCGGGGCGGGCATGTCCGGGTGAACGGGGAGCGGGTGAAGCCCGCCCACTCGGTGCGTGTCGGCGACGAGGTGCGGCTGCGGCACGAGGGCCGCGAGCGGATCGTCGTCGTCAAGCGGCTGATCCGCAAGCGCGTGGGCGCTCCCATCGCCGTCCAGTGCTACGTCGACAACTCCCCACCGCCCCCGCCCCGCGAGGCCGTCGCCCCGATCGGCATCCGCGACCGCGGCACCGGCCGCCCGACCAAGCGCGACCGCCGCGAGCTGGAACGGCTGCGGGACCTAAGCGGTCCGGGTGGTTCCGGAGGCAGCCCGAGCGCGGGGAGCCGTCCCAAGGGGCGGTGACGCCGGTCCGTGCGAGCCGGTTCGCCGCGGTCCGGATTGTCGCGGTCCGGATTGTCGCGCCCTTCATGCCTGCCGCCGCAGCAGCCGCAGCAGCCGCGCGTTGTGGTCGCGGCGGGCCCAGGCGATGACCGCCAGCGGAACGATCAGGACGATCGGGGTCGCCGCGTTCTGCCCGTCGAAGGCGGTCAGCTGCACGATGAACGCCCCCACCATCAGCGCGCTCAGCGCCACCGCCGACACCGACTGGAGCACCGGGATCAGCAGTGCCACGCCGCCGGCCAGCTCCAGCGCCCCGATGCCGTACATGCCCGCACTGCCCCAGCCCATCTCGTCGAAGACCTCGACCGCCGTCGGATGCGCGATGAGCTTGGGCAGCGCACTGGCGAACACGAAGAACAGCCCGAGCAGCACCTGCACGGCCCGCAGCGCGACACGGGCGGCGCGGTGGCCGGAGGCGGGCGTCCCGGCGGCGACGGACGCCGGGACGGACGTGGTGGGTGCGATGGGGGCGGCGCGCTCGGACATGTGGGTCTCCCTGTGTGCGGCGATGAGCAACGGCTGTCGTGCTTTCGCAGGGGTAGACCGGTCCGCGCCCCGGAACTCATCGCTGTCCGGGCTCCATCATCGCTGTCCGGGCTCCGTCATCGCTGTCGGGGCTCCGTCAAGGACACTCCTTCCGCGCCTCCGGAACCGCCCGCACCCACGTCCCGTCCTCGGTCAGACACCTGTCCACCCTCAGGCCCGCCTCCGCCAGCGCCTCCTCGAACTCCTCCTCGGTCAGCGGCCGGGACCTGAAGGTCTGGGTCCAGGTCGCGTCCGGGAACACGTACTCCGCGCGCACCGCGTTCACCCCGTCCCCGACCGGCTCGGCCGACAGGATCCGCACCGTGAAACCCGCCGGGTCCTTCCGCTCGCGCGGCACATTGATGTGGTAATCGCCGCCCTCCCTCTGGATCAGTACGCAGCCGCCCTCCGCGACATGCCGTGCGCAGGTGCGCAGCAGCCCGCGCCGTACCTCGGGGTCGCCCGTGTGCACCAGGAACGACGCGAGCACCACGGCGTCGAAGGTCTCCCTCACGTCCAGGCGCTCGATGGGGCTGCATATGGTCCGTGCCCCACGCACCCGCTCCAGCATGTCCGGTGACTCGTCCACCGCCGTGACGGTGAAGCCGCGCTCCAGCAGCGGACGGGTCACGCGGCCCACACCGCAGCCCAGCTCCAGGATGTGCGCGCCCGCGGGCACGGCCGCGGCGATGACGTCCGGCTCGCTCCCCACGGGCAGCCGCGCGTACAGCTCCACCGCGCAGCCGTCCGGCGTGATCGCTCCTGGTCCCGTCCCCTGATGGCCCTCGCGCATTCTCAGCTCCATGCCCGGACAACGGCCCGCCTCCGCACGACCGTTCCCCTCCCGGTCTGGTTCACCCGTCCGAGTGAGGCCGGCACGGCTTTGGGGTGCGGCCCGGGCCAGAGTTACGTTGCAAGGAGGAGTGGAGATCGGCGATGCGTACAGGCAGTGAACCCGCCACCGCTCGCAGTGCCCTGCGGGCGCGGTTCTGGCTGAGTGTGTGGGGGCTGGTCTGGGCGGGCTTCGGCACGGTGATCTTCGTGCTGGTCGGACGGCCCGGCTGGGCGGCGGCCTGCGGGGTGCTGTGGCTGGTGATGGCCGTCGACCTCACGGTGGTCGTCCGGCACCTGCGGCAGGGTCCGCACTACCAGCCGGGGCGGGACGTACCGCCGTACTGGCCGCCGGACGACCGACAGCGGTAGCCGCGGGCCGCCGGCCACGCGAAGAATGGCCGGCCGCGGGCGGCCGTCAGGTGTCGAACCGCGCCCGTTTCAGGTACTCCGGGTTCGGGTCCAGCGCGGCGGCCAGCCGGAAGTGGCGCCTGGCCTCGTCGGGGCGGCCCTGCCGCTCGTAGGTGCGGGCGAGCGCGAAATGCGCGTACGCGTTGTCCGGTTCGCGCTCCAGCACGATGGTGAACTCCAGCTCCGCGGGCCGGAGCTGGGCGGCTGCGAAGAAGGCGCGGGCGCGCAGCAGCCGGGCGGAGGTGTTCTCTGGATGGGCGGCTATGACCCGGTCGAGCAGCTTGACCGCGCCCCGCGGGTCCCGCGCGGCGAGCAGCTTCTCGGCGGCGCGGTAGTCGATGACGTGAGTCTCCGGAGTACGTTCGGGCACGACTGCTTCCTTCCCTGGCCGAGGGGGTTCAACGCCCCGGCCGGGCAGCCCTATTCCTGGGATCCCCGTTCCCGGTACGCCCGACGGGGCGTGTGCGCCCCGCGGACCAGCTCCGCCCAGACCTCCCGCACCCGCCGCTCGAGCCGCTCCAACGGTACGTCGTTGTCGATGACGATGTCCGCGATCTCCAGGCGCTTCTCCCGGGTCGCCTGCGCGCCCATGCGCGCGCGTGCGTCCTCCTCGGTCATCCCGCGCAGCCGCAGGAGCCGGTCGAGCTGCGTCGCCGGGCTCGCGTCCACGACGATCACGAGGTCGTAGAGCGGGGCCAGGCCGTTCTCCGTGAGGAGCGGGACGTCGTGGACCACGACGGCGTCCTCGGCGGCGGCCTCCTCCAGTTCGCGGGAGCGGGCGCGCACCAGGGGGTGCACGATCGAGTTCAGGACGGCCAGCTTCCCGGAGTCGGCGAAGACGACGGAACCCAGCCTGGGCCGGTCCAGGCTCCCGTCCTCGGTCAGCACGTCCGGGCCGAAGGCGTCGACGACCGCCGCGAGGCCGGGCGTGCCCGGAGCGACGACCTCGCGCGCGATGCGGTCGGCGTCGATCAGCACCGCCCCGCACTCCACGAGCAGCCGCGACACCTCGCTCTTACCGGCACCGATGCCCCCGGTGAGGCCCACTCTCAGCATGAGCGGCAGCTTAGGCCCTGTCCCCGGCGGCCCGCCCGCCGGGTGGGCACCACCTCTTGCCCTCCCCCGCCGGCTCACGCACCCCGCGTCAGTTCTCGCCCTCCCGCTCCGCCAGGAAGCGTTCGAACTCGCGGCCGATCTCGTCCGCCGACGGGATCTCGACGGGCTCGGCGAGCATGTTGCCCCGGGTCTCCGCGCCCGCGGCGGCGTCGTACTGGTGCTCGAGGCCCTGGACGAGGGAGGTGAGCTCCTCGTCGCCCTCGCGGATCTGCCGGTCGATCTCGGTCTGGGTGCGGTGGGCCTCGTTGCGCAGGGAGTGGGCGACGTTCGGCAGGACCAGCCCGGTGGCCGAGGTGATGGCCTCCAGGGCCGTCAGCGCCGCGTCCGGGTACGGGGAGCGCGCGATGTAGTGCGGCACGTGCGCGGCCACGCCCAGCACGTCGTGCCCGGCCTGCATCAGGCGGTACTCCAGCAGCGCCTCCGCGCTGCCCGGCACCTGTGCCTCCTCGAACGGGCTGCGGTGGCCCGGTACCAGGTCACTGCGGTTGCCGTGCGGGGTCAGGCCCACCGGGCGGGTGTGCGGGACGCCCATGGGGATGCCGTGGAAGTTCACCGACAGGCGTACGCCGAGACGCTCGACGATCTGCCGTACAGCCGCCGCGAAACGCTCCCACTCCACGTCGGGCTCGGGCCCGGACAGCAGCAGGAACGGCGCGCCGGTGGCGTCCTGGACGAGACGCACCTCGATGCCCGGCACCTCGTACTCGGTCCAGCGGTCCCGCTGGAACGTCAGCAGCGGGCGGCGCGCCCGGTAGTCCACGAGCCGGTCGTGGTCGAAGCGCGCCACGACCTGGTGGGGCTGCGAGTCCAGCAGCCGATCGACGATCTGGTCGCCGGTCTCCCCCGCGTCGATGTATCCGTCGAAGTGGTAGAGCAGGACAAGACCGGCCGACTCCTGGGCGAGCGCCATGTCGACGACGGCCAGACCCTTCGGCTCCCATGCGTACAAACCCTGCGGATCAAGCACTGTGTGACCGCCCCTCCTCGTATTCGTAGGTTCACAACGAGCTGTGGGACGTTCGCATTCCCCGTCGGCCGCAAGTGGCCGCGAGGTACTCCGAACAGCCCGAAGGGCCGCACCCGGAACGGGTGCGGCCCTTCGAGTCATCGGCTGAGCCTCAGCGGCTGGGCCCCTGTGCGGGAGCTCAGCTCTGGCCGCCGGCCAGCTTCTCGCGGAGCGCGGCCAGCGCCTCGTCCGACGCCAGGGCGCCGGAGTTGTCGCCGCCCTCGGAGGAGTACGAACCGCCGGACGCGGCCGGAGCGGCGGCCTCGCCACCCTCGGCGGCGGCAGCGGCGTCCGCCTCGCGGGACTTGATGACCTGCTGCTGGTGCTGCTCGAAGCGGGACTGCGCCTCGGCGTACTGGCGCTCCCACTCCTCGCGCTGCTTCTCGTAGCCCTCGAGCCAGTCGTTGGTCTCGGGGTCGAAGCCCTCGGGGTAGATGTAGTTGCCCTGGTCGTCGTAGGACGCGGCCATGCCGTACAGGGTCGGGTCGAACTCGACCGCGGACGGGTCGGCACCGAAGGACTCGTTGGCCTGCTTCAGCGAGAGGCTGATGCGGCGACGCTCGAGGTCGATGTCGATGACCTTGACGAAGATCTCGTCGTTGACCTGGACGACCTGCTCCGGGATCTCCACGTGGCGCTCGGCCAGCTCGGAGATGTGGACCAGACCCTCGATGCCCTCGTCCACGCGGACGAACGCACCGAACGGAACCAGCTTCGTGACCTTGCCGGGCACGACCTGGCCGATCTGGTGGGTGCGGGCGAACTGCTGCCACGGGTCTTCCTGGGTCGCCTTCAGCGACAGGGAGACACGCTCGCGGTCCATGTCGACGTCGAGGACCTCGACGGTGACCTCCTGGCCGACCTCGACAACCTCGGACGGGTGGTCGATGTGCTTCCAGGACAGCTCGGAGACGTGGACCAGACCGTCGACGCCACCCAGGTCCACGAAGGCACCGAAGTTGACGATCGAGGAGACCACACCGGAGCGGACCTGCCCCTTCTGGAGGGTCGTGAGGAACGTCTGGCGGACCTCGGACTGGGTCTGCTCCAGCCAGGCACGGCGGGACAGGACCACGTTGTTGCGGTTCTTGTCCAGCTCGATGATCTTGGCCTCGAGCTCCTTGCCGACGTACGGCTGGAGGTCGCGGACACGGCGCATCTCGACGAGGGAGGCCGGGAGGAAGCCACGGAGGCCGATGTCGAGGATGAGACCACCCTTGACGACCTCGATGACGGTACCGGTGACGATGCCGTCCTCTTCCTTGATCTTCTCGATGGTGCCCCAGGCACGCTCGTACTGGGCGCGCTTCTTCGAGAGGATCAGGCGGCCTTCCTTGTCCTCCTTCTGGAGGACCAGGGCCTCGATCTCGTCGCCGACGGCCACGACCTCGTTCGGGTCGACGTCGTGCTTGATCGAGAGCTCGCGGCTCGGGATGACACCTTCGGTCTTGTAACCGATGTCGAGCAGGACCTCGTCCCGGTCGACCTTCACGATGACGCCGTCGACGATGTCGCCGTCGTTGAAGTACTTGATCGTCTCGTCGATCGCTGCGAGGAAGGCTTCCTCGTTACCGATGTCGTTGACCGCTACCTGCGGGGTGGTGGCGGTGGTCTCGGTGCTGCTCGTCATGTGGGAAAGGGCTCCGGTACGGACATTGAAGTCGTAGGTACTGCATTACGCCGGGAGCCCGTTTCGCTCTGCAGAAGCCGGACAGCCAAGGAAGCGCCACACAAAATCGGTGACGCCTCGACAACCGAGGGGACATACAACAGATGCGAGCGCAGCCTGCTCCGTCTGAGGCGCGCAGGCCCGCAGCGCAACTTGTAGCATACGGGGGCAGCCGGACAGGGTCAATGCGCGAAGCCGCACAGCCGGGGCAAAACACCTCATATCCGGCAGAAAACCCGTCTCCCGAGGCCACGCAGACCCGAGCCGGTCCCTCTGTTGACAGTGCCGGGACCAGTCGGACGGGAGAGCCCGCAGATTAGTACGAGGGAGCCGATCATCCAAGAGTCAGCACCGTCCGAACAGTTCGAACCGGCCGAACCGGAGGCCACCCGGCGCGAGGCCGGTGCCGCGGAGAGCTCCCGGGCCAACCGGGGCTGGTGGGACCGCAACGCGGACGAGTACCAGATCGAGCACGGCACGTTCCTCGGCGACGACCGTTTCGTGTGGGGACCGGAGGGCCTGGACGAGGTGGAGGCGGGGCTGCTCGGCGACCCCGAGGACCTCAAGGACAAGGACGTCCTGGAGATCGGGGCCGGCGCGGCCCAGTGCTCGCGCTGGCTGGCCGGGCAGGGGGCGCGCCCGGTCGCCCTTGACCTGTCGCACCGCCAGCTCCAGCACGCGCTGCGCATCGGCGGAGCGTTGCCGCTGGTGTGCGCCGACGCGGGCGCGCTGCCGTTCGCGGACGGCTCCTTCGACCTGGCGTGCTCGGCGTACGGGGCGCTGCCGTTCGTCGCCGACCCGCGCGCGGTGCTGCGGGAGGTGCGCCGGGTGCTGCGGCCGGGCGGGCGGCTCGTGTTCTCGGTGACGCATCCGATCCGCTGGGCGTTCCCGGACGAGCCCGGCCCGGAGGGGCTGTCGGTGTCCGGCTCCTACTTCGACCGCACGCCGTACGTCGAGCAGGACGAGGACGGCCGCGCGGTGTACGTCGAGCACCACCGGACCGTAGGGGACCGGGTGCGCGACGTGGTGGCGTCGGGCTTCCGGCTGGTGGACCTGGTCGAGCCGGAGTGGCCGGCCTGGAACACCTCCGAGTGGGGCGGCTGGTCGCCGCTGCGCGGGAGTCTGATCCCGGGAACGGCGATCTTCGTCTGCGTACGGGACTGAACGCGGCAGTGAGTGCGGGACCGGGGGACCGGGTGCGGGAGTACGGGACCGATCGCGTGATCCGCCACGCCGAGCTGGGCGCGCTGCCGGTGCGCGGCGCGCTGCCGGCCCTTCACGAGGCCCTGGACGACCACGGGACCGCGGTCCTGGTGGCGCCGCCCGGCACGGGCAAGACCACGCTGGTGCCTCTGGCGCTGGCCGGGCTGCTGGGTGAGGGGCCCGCACGGCGGGTGGTCGTGGCCGAGCCGCGACGGATCGCTGCGCGTGCTGCGGCCCGGCGGATGGCGTGGCTGCTGGGCGAGAAGGTCGGCGCAAGCGTCGGCTACACCGTGCGCGGGGAGCGTGTCGTCGGGCGCCACGCGCGCGTGGAGGTCGTCACGACCGGTGTGCTGCTCCAGCGACTCCAGCGGGACCAGGAGCTGGCCGGCGTCGACGTGGTGGTGCTCGACGAGTGCCACGAGCGGCATCTGGACGCGGACACGGTGGCGGCGTTCCTGTGGGACGTGCGCGAGGCACTGCGGCCGGAGCTGCGTCTTGTGGCCGCCTCGGCCACCACGGACGCGCGCGTGTGGGCGCGGCTGCTGGGCGGGGCGCCGGTGGTCGAGGCGCACGGCGTGTCGCATCCGGTGGAGGTGGTGTGGGCACCGCCGGCCCGGCCGGTACGGCCGCCGCACGGGATGCGGGTGGACCCCGCGCTGCTGACGCATGTGGCGTCGGTGGTGCGGCGGGCGCTGGCCGAGTGCGCGGGGGACGTGCTGTGCTTCCTGCCGGGCGTGGGCGAGATCGGGCGTGTCGCGGGTCTGCTGGGGGACCTCGGGGACGTGGACGTGCTCCAGGTGCACGGGCGGGCGCCGGCGGACGTGCAGGACGCGGTGCTGGTGCCGGGGCGGCGGCGCCGCGTGGTGCTCGCGACCTCGGTCGCCGAGTCGTCGCTGACGGTGCCCGGGGTGCGGGTGGTCGTCGACTCGGGGCTCGCGCGGGAGCCCCGCGTGGACCACGCGCGCGGGCTGAGCGCGCTGACGACGGTACGGGCCTCGCGGGCCTCCGGGCGGCAGCGGGCTGGACGTGCCGGGCGTGAGGCGCCGGGCGCGGTGTACCGGTGCTGGGCGGAGGCCGAGGAGGCACGTCTGCCCGCCTTTCCCGCGCCGGAGATCAAGGTGGCGGATCTGACGGCCTTCGCCCTTCAGGCGGCCTGCTGGGGCGATCCGGACGCCTCCGGCCTCGCGTTGCCGGACCCGCCGCCGGGCGGGGCGATGGCGGCGGCCCGGGAGGTGCTGACGGCCGTGGGCGCGGTGGACTCCGCCGGACGGGCCACGGACCGGGGGCGGTCGCTGGCGCGGCTGGGGGTGCATCCACGGCTGGGGCGGGCCCTGCTGGACGCGTCCGCCGTCGGCGGGGCCGAGCGGGCCGCGGAGGTCGTCGCACTGCTGAGCGAGGAGCTGCCGCGGGAGTACGGGGACGATCTCGCCACGGCGCTGCGGACCGCCCGGCGCGGCGGTGACGCGTACACGGCGCGGTGGCGAGCGGAGGTCCGGCGACTGCGGGCCGCCGTGTCGGAGGTCTCCGGCAGGTCCCCCGGGACGGCCCGCTCACGGACGGACCGCCAGGCCGAGACGGTGGGCCCGGAGGGGAGGGCCGCGGAGGCGCTGCCCGGCTCCGGGCGCGAGTCCCGACCCGGGGCCGCCGCGGAAACAGGCCCCGCCGGACCCCCACCCGCACACTCACGGACCGACCGCGAAGCGAGGGCGGTAGGCCCGGAAGGGAAGAACACGGAACCGCTGCCCAGCTCCGGGCGCGAGTCCCGACCCGGGGCCGCCGCGGAAACAGGCCCCGCCGGACCCCCACCCGCACACTCACGGACCGACCGCGAAGCGAGGGCGGT
>NZ_JBSFJL010000037.1:55487-83399 GCF_053598035.1 Streptomyces sp. NPDC001204
AGCTCCGGGCGCGAGTCCCGACCCGGGGCCGCCGCGGAAACAGGCCCCGCCGGACCCCCACCCGCACACTCACGGACCGACCGCGAAGCGAGGGCGATGGGCCCGGAAGGGAAGAACGCGGACGCGCCGGCCGGTGGCGGGGGCTTGGGGCTCGTTGGGCTTGTTGCCGCTCTTGCCTTTCCGGAGCGGGTGGCCCGGCTCGACGGCGGCTCGTATCTCATGATCTCCGGGACCCGGGCGGAACTCATGGAGGGATCCCCGCTGTGGGGCGCGCCCTGGATCGCCGTCGCCGTGGCCGATCGGCCGGTGGGCAGGCGGCATGCGCGCGTGCAGCTCGCCGCGGTCGTCGACGAGGACGTCGCCCGGCTCGCGGCCGGGGCGCTCCACGCGGAACAGGACGAGGTGCGCTGGGGCGACGGGGACGTCGTCGCGCGGCGGGTCGAGCGGCTGGGGGCCGTGGAGCTGGCGGTGCGGCCCCTGGCGGACGCCGGGACCGGTCTCGTACGGGCGGCGCTGCTCGACGGGTTGCGGCAGGAAGGGTTCGGGCCGCTGCGCTGGTCGGCGGACGCGGAGGTGCTGCGGCAGCGGCTCGCCTTCCTGCGCCGGCGCCTCGGTGAGCCCTGGCCCGACGTGTCCGACGACGCGCTGCACGCGCGCGTGGACGAGTGGCTGGAACCGGAGCTCGGGAGGGCCCGGCGGCGCGCGGACCTGGCGCGGATCGATGCCGGGCAGGCGCTGCCCCGGCTGCTGCCCTGGGCCTCCGGTGACGCCGTCCGGCTGGACGAGCTGGCCCCGGAACGGCTCACGGTGCCCAGCGGGTCCCGGGTCCGGGTCGACTACGCGGATCCCGAACGGCCCGTGCTCGCCGTGAAGCTCCAGGAGATGTTCGGCCTGGACGACTCGCCCACGGTCGCCGGGGTCCCGGTCCTGGTGCACCTCCTCTCCCCGGCCGGGCGTCCCGCCGCCGTCACCGCCGACCTCGCCTCCTTCTGGCGGACCGGCTACCGGGACGTGCGGGCGGAGCTGCGCGGGCGGTATCCGAAGCACCCCTGGCCCGAGGACCCGGCGTCCGCGGAGCCGACCCGGCACACCAACGCCCGGCTCAGGCGCTGACCGGTACGGGACTCCGTTCGGCTTCCCTCCTCCGGAGGGGCGAGCGGGGACGGCCGCCGGACATCACGAGGGCGCCCCGCCGCTGCGGCGGGGCGCCCTCATGGTGTCCGTGCCGGTGCTACGAGGATGCCGACGGGCTGGGGGACGGCTCGGCCGAGGTGTCGGCCGCCGCCACCTTCAGCTCCACGGTCAGCGTCGCGCCACCGGCCGTGGTGATGCGCAGCAGGAACGTGCCGGTGGTGTCGTCCGCGTACAGCTTCGGCAGCTTCAGCAGGCCGTTGGCGTCCGTCTGAAGGTCCTTCAGGGTGCGTACGGGCTTGCCGTCGGCGTCCTTGAAGTAGGGGCCCTTGTCGTTCTGGGCGGAGTCGTCGGCCGACTTGACGAGGGTTGCGGCGGCCGCGACCCGGTCCGCTGCGGCGCCCTTGTAGGTGGCCTTGACCTCGACCTGGTCGGCGAACTCGCCGCCCGGGGTGCAGACCAGGACGGTGTCGGTGGTGCGGGTGAGGGCGTCGGCAGCGCGCTCGGTGACCGTGGCCGTGTAGTCGACGCCGGGGAGCGTACGGCCGACGACCGCCGCCTGGACGGTGAAGTCACCCGTCTTCTCGCCGGCCCGCAGCGCGGGTGCGACGGCCACGCCGGAGGCGTCGGTGGCGACGGTGGCGACCTTCTCGCCGCCGGTGAAGGCGGCGTCGGTGTCGCCGGTGATCGTGAACCGGATCCGCACCTTGCCGACGGCCTTGTCGTCCCTGGTCACGGCACGGGTGCTGATCTTCTCCGCGAACGCGTCTCCGGCCCTGGCGGTGAGCTTGCCCGTGCCCGCGTCCTGGAGGTGGTGCACGGTGTCGGTCGCGGTGGGCGGCGCGGTGGGCGTGCCCGGGGTGGACGGCGGCGTCGGCTCGGACGGCGGGGACGGCTGCGGCGGCTGGGACGGCTGCGGGCTCGCGGAGCCGCCGCCCGGCTTGCCGGGCGCGGAGGGCTTGCCGGAGCTGCCGGAACCGCCGGGCCTGTCGCTCGGCCGCGGGGTGGGCGGCTGCGGGGTCGGACCGGGGTCCGCGCCGGGCGTGCGGTCGCTGCGGTGGGACGGCAGGGGGCCGGTCCCGTCCGGGACGGAGTGGCTGCCCTTGCGGTAGAACTCCAGCCAGGTCAGGACGGTGTTCAGATAGTCCGTCGAGTTGTTGTAGCTGAGGATCGCGCTCCGGAGGTCGGCGTCGGTGGACAGGTCCCAGCCGTAGCGGCACAGGTAGTGACCGGCCGCGAGGGCGGCGTCGTAGATGTTGTTGGGGTCCTTCTTGCCGTCGCCGTTGCCGTCGCGGCCCGCCCAGTCCCACGTGGAGGGGATGAACTGCATGGGCCCGACCGCGCGGTCGTACCTGCTGTCCCCGTCGTACCGGCCGTGGTCGGTGTCGCTGATGTGGGCGAAGCCGTTGCCGTCGAGGACCGGGCCGAGGATCGGGGACACCGTGGTGCCGTCGGCGCCGACGTTGCCGCCGCGGGCGTGTCCGGACTCGACCTTGCCTATGGCGGCGAGCAGTTGCCAGGGCAGGTTGCAGCCCGGCTTGGACGCGCGCAGTTCGGCCTCGGCCTTCTTGTAGGCGTCGAGCACGGTGGCCGGTATGCCGGCCTCGGCCGGGCCCTTGGAGATCGGGGTGCCGACGACGGGCGCCGGGCTGGGGCTGTTGAGGGGCGGCAGGTCCGTGTAGTACGGCGAGTCGCCGGTCGCGCTGCCGTCGGTGTTCCCGTCGGGCAGGGGCGTCGCCCCGGCGGCGGACTGTCTGCCTTGGTCGTCGACGGTGACGCCGGGAGCCTGCGAGGCGGCCAGAGCCGCGACCGCCGCTGCGGCCACGGCCGTGGTTGCCGCTCCCTTGCGCAGCCTGCTGCCGAAATGCGCCGCCATAGAGTGAGCCCCTCCTGTGGACGCCCGGGCGTCCGTCTCTGTCTGTCCGTTCGCCCTGTTGTGACGATCGACCCGTGTGACTGGTTGCCCTCGCGGAGCCGCACGGTTGACGAATCCAGGTGACCCTACGACAACTTCCCTCGCATAGGGACCCGTTCGCGTCCGATTTTCACCGGTTGGCCACGACTGGTTAACGGGTGCGCCCCTGACGTGACGCGCATACTGGACGGCGATGATCACACGGGCCCGCCGGCCCGGTCGACGCGTTCCAGGAGGAGCCCCCGTTGCCGTTCACTCTGAGCCATGCGGCGGCCGTACTTCCCGCGGTGCGCGGCGACGGAACGGGGCGGGGCCGGCTGGTCCCGTCGGTGCTCGTGGCGGGCTCCTTCGCGCCCGATCTGACCTATTACACGGCGGGAGTTGTGCCCGGGGCGATGGAGTTCGGCACGGTCACGCACTCCTTCGCCGGGGTCTTCACCCTCGATGTGCTCGTCGCCTGGCTGCTGGTCATGGTGTGGCTGCTGCTGCGCGAGCCGCTCGTCGCGCTGCTGCCGCGCGCCCGGCAGGGACGGGCGGCGGCGCTGACGCGGTGCGGTACGCCCTGGACGCGACCGCGTCCGGCGTCGGTGCCGTGGTGGTACGCCTCCGCCGCGCTGGGCGCGTTGACACACGTGGTGTGGGACGCGTTCACCCACCACGACCGGTGGGGGATGCGGCTGTTCCCCATGCTGGGCCGACAGTTGGCCGGGGCACCCGTCCACTGGTACTTGCAGTACGGCAGCTCGGCGGTGGCGGCCGTCGTGATCGCCTGGTTCCTGGTGCACGCGCTGCGGCGGACTCCGGCGGGTGAGCCGGTGGGGGTCCCCGAGTTGTCGGTACGGGACCGGCGGCGGGCCCTCGCCGTGATCGCGGTCTGCGCGGTCGCCGGTGCCGTGCAGCGGACCTGGCATTGGTGGACGGGCCGGGGGTCGACGGCCGCTCTCTGGGAACTGATTCCGACCCTGTGCTTCGGCGCGGGCGCGGGCCTGGCCGTGGGTCTGCCCCTGTATGCCCTGGACGTCAGGCTCCAGCGCGGTACCGAGGCTCCGGGCGGCGGCGACGGTGTGACGGAGCCGTACGGATCGATCGGTTCCAGCCGTGAGGGGGGCTGTGCCGGTGCGGCTGGTGCCGGTGCCTCTGCCGGTCGCGGCGGTGGGAGCGGCTCGGCGTCCGCAGGCTGACCGGTCCCGTCACTTGGAGGCCGATCCGGTCGGTCTCAGTGGTTCCGGCGGTCCTGGCGGGAGCGGTGTGCGGGCGGGCCGCCCAGCCGGTCTCCGGTGCCGGTCGCGGTGGCGACGAAGACGGTGACGCTGCGCACGGGGCGATGTCGGTGTCGGTGCAGCGGGGAGAGGAGCAGCGCGAGGTAGCCGCGTGCGGTGTCCGCCCACAAGCACCAGGGGTGTGTCCCCCCGAGGACGGGATCGCCGCGGCCGCACCGGTCGCGGAGCCGTCTCGCGGCACGGCGCAGGGTCGCCGTCAGATCCGCGGGAACGCGGGCCGTACTGGCGTCGGCCGCGACGGGCCGGACCGACGGAGGTGGTCCTGCCGGAACCTCGTCCATGTCCGCCCGGATCACCGCCGGTCGGCGGTTGAGCATGCGTATACCCATGCCCGCATCCTGTCGGCCGCGGCGCACGGCTGCGCCTCTGCGGGGTCCACGTGAGTGACGAGCCCTGCCGCGCCTGCGCCACGGGAGGGAAGACCCCGCCGTGACCACGCCAAAGCTCGCGAAGCCGCCCCCAGGGACCGGCGCCCGATACGCATGGAACGCACGAAACCCAGGGGGCTCCAGCCCCCAGCCCCCAGCCCCCAGCCCCCAGCCCGCAGCCCGCAGCCCGCAGCCCGCAGCCCGCAGCCCGCAGCCCGCAGCCCGCAGGCAGGATGTCCACGACGAAGGCCACCCCGCGCCGTGACCCACCCATGGCGGCAGGGCTTCCGACCCGGGCGGTTGCCCGCGCGGGCGGCGCCGCGGAACCGCGGCGAAGGGACGGCAGGCCGAGCCACCGTCGCGGAGGCCCCAAGGCACCCCTGCCATACCCCGCCGCAGACCGACGGGCCTTGCGAGCCACACGGCACGCCCCCGCAGGTCGCCCCGCGAGGCCCTTACGAGAGGCACGACCACCCCGAGCCACCGTCACAGGGCATCGCCGCACCCAGGCACCGTCGCCGCGCCACCGCAGACCGACGGGCCTCCCCAGCCACATGGCACACCCCGCAGGCCGCGCCGGGCCGGCGGGCCTTCCGGGGCCGGGCGATACGCCGTGCGCCCCGCGGGCCGCGCCGCGGAACCGCCATGGAAGGCATGGCAGGCCGAGCCACCGTCACAGGGCACCGCGTCGCCCAGGCACCCCCGCCGCTCCGCCGTGGACCGGCGCGGCTCCCAAGCCGGACGGTGCGCCCCGCAGGCCGCGCCGCGGGGCGCTCACGAAGGGCACGGCCGCCCAGAGCCGCCGTCGCGGGGGATGCCGGGGCACCCGGCCACGGCCCCCGCCGCGGGCTAGTGCGCCGCCGACTCCCAGTCCGGGCCCACTCCGACCGAGACGTCCAGGGGGGCCCTGAGCCGTACCGCGCCGGCCATCTCGTGGCGGACGATCCGCTCCACGGTCTCGCGTTCGCCGGGGGCGATCTCCAGGACGATTTCGTCGTGGACCTGGAGGAGCATGCGGGAGGCGAGGCCCGCCTCGCGCAGGGCACGGTCCACGTGCAGCATGGCGATCTTGACGATGTCGGCCGCCGTGCCCTGGATCGGTGCGTTGAGGGCCATGCGCTCGGCCATCTCGCGGCGCTGGCGGTTGTCGCTGTTGAGGTCGGGCAGATAGCGGCGGCGGCCGAAGAGGGTCTCGGTGTAGCCGGTCGCCCGCGCCTCGTCGACCACGCGGCGCAGATAGTCCCGTACGCCGCCGAAACGCTCGAAGTAGGCGTCCATCAGGCCGCGCGCCTCGGCCGCCTCGATGTTCAGCTGCTGGGAGAGGCCGAAGGCCGACAGCCCGTAGGCCAGGCCGTAGGACATCGCCTTGATCTTGCGCCGCATCTCCGCGTCCACCGCCGAGCGGTCGACGCCGAAGACCTGCGAGGCCGCCGTGGTGTGCAGGTCCTCGCCGGACGTGAACGCCTCGATCAGGCCCGCGTCCTCGGACAGGTGGGCCATCACGCGCAGTTCGATCTGGCTGTAGTCGGCCGTCATCAGCGACTCGAAGCCCTCGCCGACCACGAAGCCGCGCCGGATGGCCCGGCCCTCGTCGGTGCGGACGGGGATGTTCTGAAGGTTCGGGTCCGTCGACGACAGACGGCCGGTCGCGGCGACCGTCTGGTTGAACGTGGTGTGGATCCGGCCGTCGGCCGCGATCGTCTTGATCAGGCCCTCGACGGTGACGCGCAGCTTCGCCTGCTCGCGGTGGCGGAGCATGATGACCGGCAGTTCGTTGTCCGTCTGGGTGGCCAGCCATGCCAGGGCGTCGGCGTCGGTGGTGTAGCCCGTCTTCGTCTTCTTCGTCTTCGGCAGGGCCAGTTCGCCGAAGAGGACTTCCTGCAGCTGCTTGGGCGAGCCGAGGTTGAACTCGTGCCCGGCCGCCGCGTGCGCCTCCTTCACGGCCTGCTGCACCGCGCCCGCGAACGTCTGCTCCATCGCCTCGAGGTGGGAGCGGTCCGCCGCGATGCCGTGCCGCTCCATGCGGGCCAGCAGCACGGACGTCGGCAGTTCCACGTCGCGCAGCAGGTCGGCCGCGCCGACCTCCGGAAGACGCGCCCCGAAGGCCTCGCCGAGGTCGAGGACGGCCCGGGCCTGGATCATCAGGGCCTCGGCCTCGGCGCCCTCGTCCGCGCCGAAGGCGAGCTGACCGTCGGCCGCGGCGGCGGGGGCCAGCTCCCGGTGCAGGTACTCCAGGGACAGCGCGTCCAGGTCGAAGGAGCGGCGGCCCGGCTTGACCAGGTAGGCGGCGAGCGCGGTGTCCATGGCGGCGCCCTCGATGGTCCAGCCGTGCTCGGCGAAGACCCGCATGGCGCCCTTGGCATTGTGGAAGACCTTGGGCCGGTCCGCGTCGGCCAGCCAGGCCGCGAACGCGCTCTCGTCCGCCTCGTCCAGCTGCGACGGGTCGAACCACGCGGCCGCTCCCCCGGGCGCGGCGAGCGCGATCTCGGCGACCGAGCCCGCGCCCAGCGCCCAGGTGTCGACGGTGGCGACACCGAGCACCTGCGTACCGTGCTCGGCGAGCCAGCCGGCCAGCTCGCCGGTGCCGAGCACGGTGCCGTCCAGCTGCACCCCGTCCGTCGTAATCGGGGTGGTCTCGGCCTCCTCGGCGCCCGGGTCCACGGCGAAGAGCCGCTCGCGCAGGGAGGGGTTGCGGATCTCCAGGGTGTCCAGGACCATCGCGACGGCCTTGCGGTCGTACGGCGTGCGGGCGAGGTCGGTGACCGCCTTGGGCAGCTCCACGCTCCGCTCCAGCTCGGTGAGCCGGCGGTTGAGCTTGACGGACTCCAGGTGGTCGCGCAGATTCTGGCCGGCCTTGCCCTTGACCTCCTCGACCCGCGCCACGAGCTGGGCGAACGAACCGAACTGGTTGATCCACTTCGCGGCCGTCTTCTCACCGACACCGGGAATGCCCGGCAGGTTGTCCGACGGGTCACCGCGCAGCGCCGCGAAGTCCGGGTACTGGGCCGGCGTCAGTCCGTACTTCTCGATCACCTTCTCCGGGGTGAACCGGGTCAGCTCCGAGACGCCCTTGGTGGGGTAGAGCACCGTCGTGTGCTCGGAGACCAGCTGGAAGGAGTCGCGGTCGCCGGTGACGATCAGCACCTCGAAGCCCTCGGCCTCGGCCTGGGTGGCGAGGGTGGCGATCACGTCGTCCGCCTCGTACCCGTCGACGGCGAAGCGGGAGGCGTTCATCGCGTCGAGCAGTTCGCCGATCAGCTCGACCTGGCCCTTGAACTCGTCCGGGGTCTTGGAGCGGTTCGCCTTGTACTCGGTGAACTCCGCGGAGCGCCAGGTCTTGCGGGAGACGTCGAAGGCGACCGCGAAGTGCGTCGGCTCCTCGTCACGCAGGGTGTTGGCCAGCATCGACGCGAAGCCGTAGATGGCGTTCGTCGGCTGGCCCGTCGCGGTTGTGAAGTTCTCCGCGGGCAGCGCGAAGAACGCGCGGTAGGCCAGCGAGTGCCCGTCCATGAGCATCAGCCGCGGCCGGGCGCCGCCGGGGGTGGTGTCGGTCTTCTTCGATGCTGTCTCTGCCACGTCCCCGATCCTGCCACGTGCCACTGACAGCCGGGCCCGCCGCCCGCCTCCGCGCCCCGCGGGCCGGGCCGCCCCGGGTCCGGCCGGCCCGGCCTCGCGCGGGGCCTTCGCGGTCGGCGTCCCCGGCCGTAAGCCCTGTCAGGGGGCCGTGCGAGGATCGGAGACGTTCTTCACACACCGCAGTCGAAGGAGAGCGTGCGATGGCAACGAAGCCGCCCATGGGTGATCCGGTTCAGGACGCGCCGCAGGTAGCCGAGCCGCAGCACGCGGCGGCCGGGCTGCCGGCCATCGGGCACACGCTGCGGATCGCCCAGCAGCAGATGGGGGTGAGGCGCACCGCGCTGACCCTGCTGCGGGTCAACCAGAAGGACGGCTTCGACTGCCCGGGCTGTGCCTGGCCGGAGCCGGAGCACCGGCACACGGCGGAGTTCTGCGAGAACGGCGCGAAGGCGGTCGCCGAGGAGGCCACCCTGCGCCGGGTCACCCCGGAGTTCTTCACCGCGCACTCCGTTTCCGACCTGGCGGACCGGAGCGGGTACTGGCTGGGCCAGCAGGGGCGGCTCACCCACCCCATGTACCTGCCCGAGGGCGCCGATCACTACGAACCGGTCACCTGGGAGCGCGCCTTCGACATCGTCGCCGAGGAGATCGCCGCCCTCGGCTCCCCCGACGAGGCCCTCTTCTACACCTCCGGCCGCACCAGCAACGAGGCCGCGTTCCTCTACCAGCTCTTCGCGCGCGAGCTGGGCACCAACAACCTGCCCGACTGCTCCAACATGTGCCACGAGTCCTCCGGATCGGCCCTGTCGGAGACGATCGGGATCGGCAAGGGCAGCGTGCTCCTGGAGGATCTCTACAAGGCCGACCTGATCATCGTCGCCGGGCAGAACCCGGGGACGAACCACCCCCGTATGCTCTCCGCCCTGGAGAAGGCCAAGGCGGGCGGCGCGAAGATCATCAGCGTCAATCCGCTGCCCGAGGCGGGTCTGGAGCGGTTCAAGAACCCGCAGACCCCGCAGGGCATGCTCAAGGGCGCCGCGCTCACCGATCTGTTCCTCCAGATCCGCATCGGCGGCGACCAGGCCCTCTTCCGCCTCCTCAACAAGCTGATCCTCGACACCGAGGGCGCGGTGGACGAGCAGTTCGTCCGCGAACACACCCACGGCTACGAGGAGTTCGCGCAGGCCGCCCGCACCGCCGACTGGGACGAGACGCTCACCGCGACCGGGCTCACGCGCGCGGAGATCGACCGCGCGCTGGAGATGGTCCTCGCCTCCGAGCGCACCATCGTGTGCTGGGCGATGGGCCTGACCCAGCACAAGCACTCGGTGCCGACCATCCGCGAGGTGGTCAACTTCCTGCTGCTGCGCGGCAACATCGGCCGTCCGGGCGCGGGCGTGTGCCCGGTGCGCGGCCACTCCAACGTGCAGGGCGACCGCACGATGGGCATCTTCGAACGCCCGGACCCCGGCTTCCTGGACGCCCTGGAGAAGGAGTTCGGCTTCGCGCCGCCGCGCGAGCACGGCTACGACGTCGTACGGGCCATCCGCGCCCTGCGCGACGGTGAGGCGAAGGTGTTCTTCGCCATGGGCGGCAACTTCGTCTCCGCGTCCCCCGACACCGACGTCACCGAGGCCGCCATGCGGCGGGCCCGGCTGACGGTGCACGTGTCGACCAAGCTCAACCGTTCGCACGTGGTCACGGGCGCGCGTGCGCTGATCCTGCCCACCCTCGGCCGCACCGAGCGGGACGTGCAGGACGGCGGCGAGCAGTTCGTCACCGTCGAGGACTCCATGGGCATGGTGCACGCCTCCCGGGGCCGGCTGCGGCCCGCGGGCGCGCAGCTGAAGTCGGAGCCGGCCATCGTGTGCGGGCTGGCCCGCCGGGTGCTGGGCGAGAAGACCGTGGTGCCGTGGGAGGAGTTCGAGAAGGACTACGCCGCGATCCGCGACCGGATCGCCCGGGTCGTCCCCGGCTTCGAGGACTTCAACGCGCGCGTGGCCCGCCCCGGCGGCTTCGCGCTGCCGCACGCCCCGCGCGACGAGCGCCGCTTCCCGACGGCCACCGGCAAGGCCAACTTCACCGCCGCGCCGGTGGAGTATCCCGAACTGCCCGAGGGCCGGCTGCTGTTGCAGACGCTGCGCTCGCACGACCAGTACAACACCACGGTGTACGGCCTCGACGACCGCTACCGGGGGATCAAGAACGGCCGACGGGTGGTGCTGGTCAACCCGGAGGACGCGCGGGCTCTGGGGGTGGCCGACGGGTCGTACGTGGATCTGGTCGGCGAGTGGAAGGACGGCGTGGAGCGGCGGGCGCCGGGCTTCCGGGTCGTGCACTATCCGACGGCCCGGGGCTGTGCCGCGTCGTACTACCCGGAGACCAACGTGCTGGTGCCGCTGGACGCCACCGCCGATACCAGCAACACCCCGGCCAGCAAGTCCGTCGTGGTGCGTCTGGAACAATCGGCGGCCGACTGAGCGTTCGCTCAGTCATGCGGTGGCCGGGTCGACGCCGAACCGGTCGACACCGAGCCGATCAAGGACGAAACGGAGCCGGACCCCATGGGCGAGCAGCAGAACGTGAAGTTCCCGCAGGAAGTCCTCGACGAGTACGCCGCGCTCGGCGTCGACCTGCCCGCCCTCTTCTCCGCCGGACACCTCGGCACCCGCATGGGCGTCCAGATCCTGGAGGCGTCCGCCGAGCGCGTCGTCGGCACCATGCCGGTGGAGGGCAACACCCAGCCCTACGGGCTGCTGCACGGCGGCGCCTCCGCCGTCCTCGCCGAGACCCTCGGCTCGGTCGGCGCCATGCTGCACGGCGGCAGCTCCAAGATCGCCGTCGGTGTCGACCTGAACTGTACCCATCACCGCGGGGCGCGCTCCGGTCTGGTCACCGGCGTGGCCACACCCGTCCACCGGGGACGCTCGACGGCGACGTACGAGGTCGTGATCAGCGACGAGGAGGGCCGGCGAGTGTGCAGCGCCCGCCTGACCTGCCTGCTGCGCGACGCGAAGCCGGGCGACGGCCCCGCCGGCGCGGCCGGCTGAGCCGCTGCGCCGCGAAGGCGCCTGCGCCACCATTGCCCCCCGGACACCGGGCCGCCTAGCTTCTTGCCATGACAACGGGAGGAGCGCCCCGGCCGGGGGCGCGGTCGAGCCGGTCCGGCCGCCAACTGCCGCCCCTGCCGCAGGCGTCGGCGACCATCCCGGGCGGGCGGACACCCGACGAAACCACACCCACCGGGCCCGCCCACGCCGAACGCACACCCACCGGGCCTACTCCCGCCGGACCCACGCACGCCAAGCCCACACCCACCGGGCCCGCCCACGCCCAGCCGACACCCACCGGGCCTACCCTCGCCGGACCCACGGCCACCGGGCCCGCCCACGCCGAACGCACACCCACCGGGCCTGCCCCCGCCGAACCCACACCGACACGGCACGGCGCCGCACCCCCGCCACCACCCCGGATCCCGCCCGGACAAGGCGCCCCTCCCCCAGCACCACCCCGGCTCGCCCCGCGCCGGTCGGGCCCCGAGGGGAAGCGCCAAGCCGCGCGCCCCGCCAGCGAACTGACTTACCGTCAACCAGCAGGAGAGCGACCCGGCCGGCACCAAGTCGGCGCGCCCGGCGGGAGGCCGTTGCCGTGAGCGGTGTCGGGCCGCTCGAACCGGGCGAGGGCACGCGCGCGTGGAGTACGCCCGACCCGGACGACCCACCCCGCACCGGCGGCCTCGCGCACACGCCGTTCGCACGGCTGTACCAGCGACACCGCCGCGCCGTCCTCGCAGCCCTGACGTTCACTCTTCTCATCGCGGGCGGCGGCTACCTGTTCGCCACCCGCCAGGACGCGGCGCAGCCACGGCCGCAGCCGTCGGCGCCGCCCTACCCCTCCCAAGTGACTGACGTGTCCTACCTGGACGCGGTCGCCGCACCCGGCGACGCCGGAACCAGGACATTCAGCTTCGCGGTGCTGGTCAGCGTGCAGTCCGGTCCGCCCGTGACCGTCACCGGCATCACCCAGCCGTACGCGGGACTTTCCCTCACCTCCGAGCCCCGCACCCCATTCCGCGCGAGGGCAGGATCCGCCCATAAAGTTGTGATCACCATGCATGTGAAGGAATGCGGAAAAGTGCCGGGGAACGCCGGACTCCCTTTCCTGGACGTAACACTGCGTAATAAGCGCGCAATCCAGGTGCACAGTTTCATCCTCGGGCCACGCTATGCGCAGAGCCTCTCCCAGGCCCTGCAAGTCGCCTGCAGCAACCGTTCCGGTAATCACCAAAACCGTTGAGACGCCTGATCGCAGCGCTGCGCGTCCTGCGGATTCTCAGAATCCGGACTGGGCGAATCTGCCTGAATTCCACACTTCCACCCGCCACGTACCGCTCTGCATTACGTCGCGTCATAACAAGAGAGTCACAGCCTTGGCCAAGCCCTCCTCGACGTTCCCTGAGCACGCCTAGAGTCACCGCCAGTCACGGCGCGTCGGATTACCTCTTCGACTCCGCGCTCGACTCGACCTCTTCCAGGGGGGAGGGGCCGTGCCAGGGAAAGGACTGATCGTGCGTCAACGTTCACTCATCGCCATCACCGCAGCGCTGGCAGCGGGAGCACTCACCCTCACCGCCTGCGGCTCGCGGGGTGGCGGAGACAAGGGTTCGGACTCCGGCAACGGTGGCACCACCGTGGTCATCGGCGTCGACGCCCCGCTGACCGGCGACCTGTCCGCCATGGGTCTCGGCATCAAGAACTCCGCCGACCTCGCCGCCAAGACGGCCAACAAGCAGAAGTTCGTCGAGGGCGTCACCTTCAAGATCCAGGCCCTGGACGACCAGGCCCAGCCCTCCTCGGGCCAGCAGAACGCCGTCAAGCTCGTCGCCAACAAGGACGTCCTCGGCGCCGTCGGCCCCCTCAACTCCTCTGTCTCGGAGTCCATGCAGAAGGTCTTCGACGACGCCAAGCTGGTCCAGGTCTCCCCCGCCAACACCGGCCCCTCCCTCAGCCAGGGCCCCGACTGGCGGACCAAGAAGGTGCGCCAGTACAAGTCGTACTTCCGCACCGCGACCACGGACGCCATCCAGGGCCCGTTCGCCGCCCAGTACGTCTACAACATGGCGAAGAAGACGAAGGTCTTCGTCATCGACGACAAGAAGACCTACGGTGCCGGCCTGGCCGGAACCTTCACCGACGAGTTCAAGAAGCTCGGCGGCAAGGTCGTCGGCACCGAGCACATCAACCCCGACACCAAGGACTTCTCCGCGGTCGCCACCAAGGTCAAGAAGTCCGGTGCGGACATCGTCTACTACGGCGGCGAGTACCCGCAGGCCGGCCCGCTCAGCAAGCAGATCAAGGCCGCCGGCGCCAAGATCCCGCTCATCGGCGGCGACGGCATCAACGACGCCAAGTTCATCGAGCTGGCCGGCCCCGACAGCGGCGGCGACCTCGCCACCTCCGTCGGCACCCCGGTCGAGGAACTCGACTCCGCCAAGCAGTTCACGGCCGACTACAAGGCCGCCGGCTACAAGGAGGAGTACTCCGCCTACGGCGGCTACTCCTACGACTCCGCCTGGGCCATCATCGAGGCCGTCAAGAAGGTCGTCGACGACAACGGCGGCAAGCTGCCCTCCGACGCCCGCGCCAAGGTCACCGAGGCCATGCAGAACGTCTCCTTCGACGGAGTGACCGGCAAGGTCTCCTTCGACGAGTTCGGCGACGCCACCAACAAGCAGCTCACCGTCTACGCCGTCAAGAACGGCGCCTGGGAGTCGGTCCACTCCGGGACCTTCACGGGCTGAGTCACCACCAGCACCGCTCAACCGTCGCGCGGGGCGCTGTTCCACTGGCGCCCCGCGCGCACGCGCATCCGGCCCCAATCCGTCAAACATCCGAACGTCTCGGAGGACATGCGGTGAACGAACTGCCGCAGCAGCTGGTCAACGGCCTGCTACTGGGATCCATGTACGGGCTCGTCGCCATCGGCTACACGATGGTCTATGGCATCGTCCAGCTCATCAACTTCGCCCATGGCGAGATCTTCATGACCGGCGCCTTCGGGGCACTCTCGGTCTACCTGTGGCTGCCGGGCGGCACCACCATGTGGATCACGCTGCCGCTCATGCTCGTCGGCGCCATCATCGTCGCCGTGCTCGTCGCCATCGGGGCGGAACGGTTCGCCTACCGCCCCCTGCGCGGCGGCCCACGCCTGGCGCCCCTGATCACCGCGATCGGCCTCTCCCTCGCGCTCCAGCAGGCGGTGTGGGCCTGGTACCCGGACGCCAAGTCCGCGCGCACCTTCCCACAGATCGCCGGAGGCCCCTTCGAGATCGGCAGCGTCACCATCCAGACCGGTGACATCTTCCTCATCTGCGCCGCACCCCTCAGCATGGCCATCCTCGCCTACTTCGTCATGAAGACCCGTACCGGACGAGGCATGCAGGCCACCGCGCAGGACCCGGACACCGCCAAGCTGATGGGCGTCAACACCGATCGCATCATCGTGGTCGCCTTCGCCCTCGGTGCCACGTTCGCCGCCGTCGGATCCGTCGCCTACGGCCTGAAGTACGGCGAGATCCAGTTCCGGATGGGCTTCATCCTCGGCCTGAAGGCCTTCACCGCGGCCGTCCTCGGCGGCATCGGCAACATCTACGGCGCCATGATCGGCGGCATCGTCCTCGGCGTCGCCGAGACCCTCGCCACCGCCTACATCTCCGACATCCCCGGCATGCACCAGTTCGGCAGCCAGTCCTGGGCCGACGTCTGGGCGTTCGTACTCCTCATCCTCGTGCTGCTGTTCAGGCCCCAGGGCCTGCTCGGCGAGCGCGTGGCGGACAGGGCGTGACACCGATGACCACACAGACCACCGCACCCGACGCCGCCGGCGCACCCACCGCCGGCAGCGCCGCCCCCACCGGCCTCATCCGCCTGCCCGAGCACATCGGCCTCGCCCTGGCCACCGGCGGCTCCGTCCTGACCGTCGTCTCCGCCTTCCTCGCGTGGACCTGGACCTCCGAATTCCCCGGCGACCTCACCGTCTACGGCTACCCGGGCGGCCTCCAAGTCCTCGTCCTCATCGGCGGAGTGCTCACCGCCCTCCTCGGCCTCGCCGCCTACGGAGTCAAGGGCCTCGGCCGGCTCGTGCCCGCCGGCGGCACCGGCGCGCTCACCCTGGCCGCACTCGGCACCTTCGGCACCGCCTGGTACACCATCCTCGCGATCAGCGGCAAGCTCGGCGGACTGGTCAACCTCGAACCGGGCGCCTGGATCCTCGCCGTGGCCACCGTCCTCACCGTGATCGGTGTGCTCTCCCTGCCGTTCGAGCGGCCGGCGACCGAGCCCGCCGACCCCGAGGACGGCGCCTGGGACCGGATACGCCACAACACGCGCAACAAGCTCGCCGTTGCCCGGGCCGCCATCCCCTCCGGCACCCCCGCCCCGGCCCGCGCCCTGCCGGTCTACGCCGAGATCCTCGTCATCATCGTGGCCATGGCCATCGGCCTCACCGTCTTCACGTACGGCATCAGCACCTCGTACGACGAGCTCTTCATCGGCTACCTCATCACCGTCGGCTTCGGCTTCGCCGCGATCTTCAAGGCCGGGCTCGTGGCCCGTGTCTCGGCGATCACCACCAAGCACCGGAACATCACCATGCTCGGCGCCTTCGTGGCCGCCGCCGCCTTCCCCTTCACCCAGTCCGACGACCAGTACGCGGCGATCGGCGTGTACATCCTGATCTTCGCCACCGTCGCACTCGGCCTGAACATCGTCGTCGGCCTCGCCGGTCTGCTCGACCTCGGTTACGTCGCCTTCCTCGGTGTCGGCGCCTACACCGCGGCTCTGGTCTCCGGCTCGCCGTCCTCGCCCCTGAACCTCCATCTGCCGTTCTGGGCCTCGGCGTTGCTCGGCGGTGTCGTCGCCATGATCTTCGGCGTCCTCATCGGCGCCCCCACCCTGCGGCTGCGCGGCGACTACCTCGCCATCGTCACCCTCGGCTTCGGAGAGATCTTCCGGATCGGCGTCCTCAACATGGACGGCACCTCCGGACCCGACGTCACCAACGGCTCCAACGGCATCTCGTCGGTCCCGAACCTGAACATCCTCGGCTTCGACTTCGGCCAGGAGCACACCTTCCTCGGGTTCACCATCGCCCGGTTCGCCAACTACTTCCTGCTGATGCTCCTCATCACGCTGGTCGTCGTGGTGGTCTTCCGGCGCAGCAGCGACTCCCGCATCGGCCGCGCCTGGATCGCCATCCGCGAGGACGAGACCGCCGCGCGCGCCATGGGCATCAACGGCTTCCGCGTCAAGCTCGTCGCCTTCGCCCTCGGCGCCACCCTGGCCGGCCTCGCCGGCGCCGTCCAGGCCCATGTCACCTACACCGTGACCCCCGAGCAGTACCAGTTCGCCCACGTCGTGCCGCCCAACTCCGCCTTCCTGCTCGCCGCGGTCGTCCTCGGCGGCATGGGCACGATCAGCGGCCCCCTGGTCGGCGCGGCGCTGCTCTACCTCATCCCGGCCAAGCTCCAGTTCCTCGGCGACTACCAGCTGCTGGCCTTCGGTCTCGCACTCGTACTGCTGATGCGCTTCCGCCCGGAAGGCCTCATCCCCAACCGGCGCCGCCAGCTCGAGTTCCACGAGCAGACGGAGGCACCCGCGGTCCTCAGCAAGGCAGGGGTCTGACCCATGACTACCGACACCACCACCAAGGACACCACGCCCGCCGCGGCCGCCCCGGGCGAGACGGTCCTCGACGCACGCGGCGTCACCATGCGCTTCGGGGGCCTGACCGCCGTACGCGGAGTCGACCTCACCGTCCGCAGCGGCGAGATCGTGGGACTCATCGGCCCCAACGGCGCCGGCAAGACCACCTTCTTCAACTGCCTCACCGGGCTTTACATCCCCACCGAGGGCGAGGTCCGTTACAAGGGCGACGTCCTGCCGCCCAAGTCCTTCAAGGTCACCGCCGCCGGCATCGCCCGCACCTTCCAGAACATCCGTCTGTTCGCCAACATGACGGTCCTGGAGAACGTGCTCGTCGGCCGGCACACCCGCACCAAGGAAGGACTCTGGTCCGCCCTGCTGCGCGGCCCCGGATTCCACCGGGCCGAAGCCGCCTCCCGGGCACGGGCCATGGAGCTCCTGGAGTTCGTGGGCCTCGCCCACAAGGCCGAGCACCTCTCGCGCAACCTGCCCTACGGCGAGCAGCGCAAGCTGGAGATCGCCCGCGCCCTGGCCAGTGAACCGGGCCTGCTGCTCCTGGACGAGCCCACCGCCGGCATGAACCCGCAGGAGACCCGGGCCACCGAGGAACTGGTCTTCGCCATCCGGGACATGGGCATCGCGGTGCTCGTCATCGAGCACGACATGCGGTTCATCATGAACCTCTGCGACCGCGTAGCCGTGCTCGTCCAGGGCGAGAAGCTCATCGAGGGCGACAGCGCCACCGTCCAGCGCGACGAGCGCGTCGTCGCCGCCTACCTCGGCGAGCCCTTCGAGGGAGCGCCCGGAGCCGAGGAGGCCGCCGAGGTCGAGAACGCCGAGATACAAGCCGAGGCGGCCGAGGCACAGGCAGAGGCGCAGGCAGAGGACGACACCCCGCAGGACGCCGCGCCCGGCAAGGAGAACGACCGATGACCGCACTGCTCGAAGTCGAGGACCTCCGCGTCGCCTACGGCAAGATCGAGGCCGTCAAGGGCATCTCCTTCACGGTCGAGGCCGGTCAGGTCGTCACCCTCATCGGCACCAACGGCGCCGGCAAGACGACCACGCTGCGCACCCTGTCCGGGCTGCTCAAGCCGGTCGGCGGGCACATCAGGTTCAACGGCAAGTCGCTGAAGAAGGTCCCCGCCCACCAGATCGTCTCGCTGGGACTCGCCCACTCCCCCGAGGGGCGGCACATCTTCCCGCGAATGACGATCGAGGACAATCTCCGGCTCGGCGCCTTCCTGCGCAAGGACAGGGAAGGCATCGAAAAGGACATTCAGCACGCCTACGATCTCTTCCCCATCCTGGGCGAACGCAGAAAGCAGGCGGCGGGCACCCTCTCCGGCGGCGAACAGCAGATGCTCGCCATGGGCCGGGCCCTGATGTCCCAGCCCAAGCTGCTCATGCTCGACGAACCGTCCATGGGTCTCTCCCCCATCATGATGCAGAAGATCATGGCGACCATCGCCGAGCTGAAATCCCAGGGCACGACGATTCTGCTCGTCGAGCAGAACGCCCAGGCGGCGCTTTCGCTCGCCGACCAGGGGCACGTCATGGAAGTCGGCAACATCGTGCTGTCCGGCACCGGCCAGGACCTGCTGCACGACGAGTCGGTCCGCAAGGCGTACCTGGGTGAGGACTGACCCGCCCGGTGACCACCGGAACGAGAATGGGCCCGCGTCCCGTGAGGGGACGCGGGCCCATTCCCTGTGGGTGCCGGTCCGCCCGGCTCAGTCCTTGTCGGGCTTGGCGCCCTTCGCGGCCTTCTTCTCCTCGCTGTCCTGGATGACCGCCTCCGCGACCTGCTGCATCGACATGCGGCGGTCCATCGAGGTCTTCTGGATCCAGCGGAACGCGGCCGGCTCGGTCAGCCCGTACTCCGTCTGAAGGATCGACTTGGCACGGTCGACCAGCTTGCGGGTCTCCAGCCGCTGGGCGAGGTCCGCGACCTCCTTCTCCAGTTCCTTCAGTTCGGTGAACCGCGAGACGGCCATCTCGATGGCGGGAACGACGTCGCTCTTGCTGAACGGCTTCACCAGGTACGCCATCGCCCCGGCGTCCCGGGCGCGCTCCACCAGGTCGCGCTGCGAGAAGGCGGTGAGCATGAGCACGGGCGCGATCCGCTCCTCCGCGATCCGCTCCGCAGCCGAGATGCCGTCGAGCTTGGGCATCTTCACATCGAGGATCACCAGGTCCGGGCGGTGCTCGCGGGCCAGCTCCACGGCCCGCTCGCCGTCCCCGGCCTCACCGACGACCCGGTAGCCCTCTTCCTCCAGCATCTCTTTGAGGTCGAGCCGGATCAGCGCCTCGTCCTCGGCGATGACGACGCGGGTCGTCAGCGGAGGCACGTGCGACTTGTCGTCGTCGGACACGTCTACGGGCTCGGGCGACTCGGCGGTCACGGGGGCGCTCCTTGTTCCGGGGCGGGCGGGTACTGCTCCAAGAGCGTACCCAGCTGCGGTAAGGTGGGGGGACGGCGGGTGACCGTCGATCTTTGTTTCAAAGGGGGCCCCGGTAGCCCAGCGGTAGAGGCAATGGTCTCAAACACCATCCAGCGTCGGTTCGAATCCGACCCGGGGTACGTTTCCTCCGAATCCAAGGTCGCAAGTTCTACTTGGGAGTGTCGTCCTCCCCGATGTGGTGAACCCTGACCAGGTTCGTTGAGCCCGGCACCCCCGGGGGCGAGCCCGCTGTGATCACCACCACGTCGCCCTTCTCGCAACGGCCGTACCGCAGCAGCAGTTCGTCGACCTGGTCGACCATGGCGTCGGTCGAGTCGACGCGCGGCCCCAGGAATGTCTCCA
This sequence comes from Streptomyces sp. NPDC001204, assembly GCF_053598035.1. Taxonomy (NCBI): domain Bacteria; kingdom Bacillati; phylum Actinomycetota; class Actinomycetes; order Kitasatosporales; family Streptomycetaceae; genus Streptomyces; species Streptomyces sp. NPDC001204. The sequence continues at coordinate 75,267 of NZ_JBSFJL010000037.1, forward strand.
CGCCCCAGGTGGCGCTGAGTTGGGAACGGGTGGCCTGCTCCGTGGTGAAGGCCAGCAGCGGGATGGGTGAGCGGTAGCGGGAGAGCCGGCGGGCGGTGTCGCCCGACTGCGTGAAGGCGACCAGGAACCTGGCGCCGAGGAAGTCGCCGATCTCCGCCGCCGCGCGGGCGACTGCGCCGCCCTGGGTACGGGGCTTGTCGCGGTCGGTCAGCGGCGGCAGGCCCTGGGTGAGGAGGTCCTCCTCGGCCGCCGCGACGATGCGGGCCATCGTCCGCACCGTCTCCACCGGGTGCTTGCCCACACTGGTCTCGCCCGACAGCATCACCGCGTCCGTGCCGTCGAGCACCGCGTTGGCCACGTCCGAGGCCTCCGCGCGGGTCGGGCGGGAGTTGCCGATCATCGAGTCGAGCATCTGGGTGGCGACGATCACCGGCTTGGCGTTCCGCCGGGCCAGCTTGATCGCGCGCTTCTGGACGATGGGGACCTGCTCCAGCGGCATTTCCACGCCCAGGTCGCCGCGGGCGACCATGATGCCGTCGAAGGCGGCCACGATGTCGTCGACGGCCTCCACCGCCTGCGGCTTCTCGATCTTGGCGATGACGGGGAGGCGGCGGCCCTCGTCGTCCATGACGCGGTGGACGTCGAGGATGTCCCGGCCACCGCGGACGAAGGACAGCGCGACGATGTCGAAGCCGGTGCGCAGCGCCCAGCGCAGGTCGTCCTCGTCCTTCTTGGACAGGGCGGGGACCGAGACGGCGACGCCCGGCAGATTGAGCCCCTTGTGGTCGGAGATCACGCCGCCTTCGATCACCCGGGTGCGCACGCGGGGGCCGTCGACGGCGGTGACCTCGAGGCCCACCTTGCCGTCGTCGACGAGGATGCGCTCGCCGCGGGTGACGTCCTCGGCGAGGCCGGCGTGGGTGGTGCCGCAGATGTGGCGGTCGCCCTCGACGCCCTCCTCGACGGTGATGGTGAAGGTGTCGCCGCGTTCGAGGAGTACAGGTCCTTCGCGGAAGCGGCCGAGCCGGATCTTCGGGCCCTGAAGGTCGGCGAGTATTCCGACGCTGCGTCCGGTCTCGTCGGCGGCCCGGCGCACGTGCCGGTAGCGCTCCTCGTGTTCGGCGTGGTCGCCGTGGCTGAGGTTCAGTCGGGCGACGTCCATTCCGGCGTCGACCAGTGCCCTGATCTGGTCGTACGTGTCGGTGGCGGGCCCCAGAGTACAGACGATCTTTGCTCGGCGCATGATGTGAGCCTAGGCCTTACCAGTGGGTAGACGATTGGTGCGACGTGACTACTCAACAACCTTTGGATGAAGGAGTATTGACAACTGTTGAATTGTGCGGGGCGACGCTCCGACGAGCGTTCGCCCCGTTCGCGGACCGGAAGACGCAACTGACGTAATCACAGTCTGGGCGGTGCCATGGTGAATCGCGCGTCGAGTTGCGCGTGGACATGCTGCCGCTCGGGTTCGAGGTCCAGGGGCGCGGCCTCGTCCTGCGGCGCCGGGCCTCCGTAGGCCGCCGCCGCCCGCATCCGTCCGGGGGCCTGTGGCCGGAACGGGGCGCTCTCCGCTCCGATGTCGGCGATCTCGACGAGAGCGGTGAGCGTGGTGCCGAGCGCCTCGGCGTACTCCCTGGCCCGCTGGACGGCCTCCTGCACGGCCTGCCGGCGTGCCTCCCGGTGGGCCGGTGAGCCGGGGCGCAGCGACCACCAGGGACCATCCACCCGGGTGAGTTCCAAGTCGGCCAGTCGGGTGGCGAGTTCACCGAGAGCGGTGAAGTCGGTGAGTTCGGCGGTGAGGCGCACGGCGCCGTGGTAGGTGCGGACGCGCTCGCCGCGGCCGTGCCGGGCCGGTTCGGGGGCGAGGGAGAAGGCGCCGGTCTCCAGGTGTTCGACCGCCTGGCCGTAGGACTTGACGAGGTCGAGGACGCGGGCGTTGCGCCGGGTGAGGTCGTCCAGGGCGGAACGGCGGTCCTTGCCGCGGGCGGTGACGGTGATGCCGATACGGGCGATCTCGGGGTCGACTTCGAGGTGTGCCTCACCGCGGACGGCGATCCGGGGTGCGTCGGGGGTGCCGTAGGGGACAGCGGGGCCGGGTTCCGGTGCGGGGGCTGAGGTCATACGTCCCACTCTGTCACCGGTGCCCTGTTTTCCGCGCCTGCCGGTCACCAGATCGCAACCTTCCGGGGGTGTTGCGGTTCGCCGCGGGCCGCCAGAATCTACGCGCGTCATCGACCTGTTTCACGAGGAGAACCAGCCATGCCGTTGAACCGCCGGAAGTTCCTGACGAAGTCCGCCGCCACCGGGGCGGGGGTGGCGCTGGCCGGCGCCGTGGCGGCTCCGGCGGCCCAGGCCGCGCCCGCCGCCGCTGCCGCGGCGGGCAAGTCGCCCGAGAAGCCGGGCAAGCGTTACTCCCTCACCGTCATGGGCACGACCGACCTGCACGGTCACGTGTTCAACTGGGACTACTTCAAGGACGGCGAGTACAGCGACGCGGCGGGCAACGCCCAGGGTCTGGCCCGGGTCTCCACGCTGGTGGACCAGGTCCGCAAGGAGAAGGGCCGTGAGAACACGCTGCTCCTGGACGCCGGTGACACGATTCAGGGCACCCCGCTGACGTACTACTACGCGAAGGTCGACCCGATCACCGCCAAGCGCGGTCCGGTGCACCCGATGGCCAAGGCCATGAACGCCATCGGCTACGACGCCGTGGCGCTCGGCAACCACGAGTTCAACTACGGCATCGAGACCCTGCGCAAGTTCGAGGAGCAGTGCGACTTCCCGCTGCTCGGCGCGAACGCGGTGGACCACAAGACCCAGAAGCCGGCCTTCCCGCCCTACTTCATGAAGAAGTTCCACGCGCCGGGTGCCGCCCCGGTGACGGTGGCCGTGCTGGGTCTGACCAACCCGGGCATCGCGATCTGGGACAAGGCCTACGTCCAGGGCAAGTTGGACTTCCCGGGTCTGGAGGAGCAGGCCGCGAAGTGGGTGCCCAAGCTGCGTTCGATGGGCGCGGACGTGGTCATCGTCTCGGCGCACTCGGGCACGTCCGGCACCTCGTCGTACGGCGACCAGCTGCCGTACGTGGAGGACGCCGCCGCGAACATCGCCCGGCAGGTGCCCGGCATCGACGCGATCCTGGTGGGCCACGCGCACAAGGAGATCGCGGAGCTGAAGGTCGTCAACGACAAGACCGGCAAGACGGTCGTCCTGTCGGAGCCGCTGTGCTACGCCGAGCGGCTCTCCCTCTTCGACATCGAGCTGGTGTTCGTCAAGGGCAAGTGGGAGGTGGAGTCGGTCTCCGCCTCGCTGCGCAACGCCAACACCGTCGCCGACGACCCGAAGATCACCAAGCTGCTGTCGGACCAGCACGCGAAGGTCGTGCAGTACGTCAACCAGGTGGTCGGCCAGGCGACGGTGACCCTCACCACCGTCGACGCCCGCTACAAGGACGCGCCGATCATCGACCTGATCAACAAGGTGCAGGAGGACGTGGTGAAGGCCGCGCTGGCGGGCACGCAGTACGCCGCGCTGCCGGTCGTCTCGCAGGCCTCGCCCTTCTCGCGCACCTCCGAGATCCCGGCCGGCAACGTCACGATCCGGGACCTGTCGAGCCTGTACGTGTACGACAACACGCTGGTCGCCAAGTTGGTGACGGGTGCCCAGCTGCGGGCGTACCTGGAGTACTCGGCGGAGTACTTCGTGCAGACGGCCGTCGGCGCGCCGGTCGACGTGGACAAGCTGACGAACGCGGGCGGCCGCCCGGACTACAACTACGACTACGTGTCGGGGCTCCAGTACGACATCGACATCGCCCAGCCGGTCGGTTCGCGGATCAAGAACCTGACGTTCAACGGTGCGGCGCTGGACGACGCCCAGGAGTTCGTGATGGCGGTGAACAACTACCGGGCCAACGGCGGTGGCGCGTTCCCGCACGTGGCCTCGGCGAAGGAGCTGTGGGCGGAGTCGACCGAGATCCGCACCCGGATCGCGGAGTGGGTCACGGCGAAGGGCGTGCTGGACCCGAAGGACTTCGCGTCGCTGGACTGGAAGCTGACGCGTAACGGCACGCCGGTGTTCTGACCGGTTCGACCGGTTTCCTTCTCCACGGGACGGCCTCAGATTCCGTCCGCCAGGGGCGTCAGCGCCCTGACCTGGCGGGACGGCGGGATCTGGGGCCGCCGCCGTTCCAGGCCGAAGGTGGTGAAGGCGGTGCGGGCGGGCAGCGGGTAGGCCTGTGTTCCGGTCACCGCGTTGAGGATGGTGGCGCTGCGCCAGGCGGCGAGGCCCAGGTCCGGGGCGCCGACGCCGTGGGTGTGGCGTTCGGCGTTCTGCACGTAGACATGGCAGCCGGTGGCGGCGATGGCCGGGTCGAGGGCGAGACGGAACTGCTCGTCGACACGGAGGCGTTCCTTGCCGTCGCGGCGCAGATAGGGGTCGAGACCGGTGAGCAGGGGCGTGACGGGGCGTTCGCGGTAGCCCGTGGCGAGGACGACGGCGTCGGTGGTGAGGCGGGTGCGGGTGCCCTGCTGCACGTGTTCGAGGTGGAGTTCGATCCGGGAGCCGGCGACCCGGCCGGCGGTGCGGACCCGGACGCCGGGGGTCAGGACGGCGTCGGGCCAGCCGCCGTCCAGCGTGCGGCGGTAGAGCTCGTCGTGGATGGCGGCGAGGGTGTCGGCGTCGATGCCCTTGTGGAGCTGCCACTGGCCGGCGACGAGCCGGTCGCGCACGGGCTCGTCCAGGGCGTGGAAGTAGCGCATGTAGTCGGGGGTGAAGTGCTCCAGGCCGAGCTTGGAGTATTCCATCGGGGCGAAGGCCTCGGTGCGGCCGATCCAGTGCAGCCGCTCGCCGCCCACCCGGCGGTGGCGCAGCAGGTCGAGGAACACCTCGGCGCCGGACTGTCCTGAGCCGACGACGGTGATGTGGCCGGCCGCGAGGAGGGTGTCACGGTGGCCGAGGTAGTCGGCGGCGTGGACGACGGGGACGCCGTTGGCGTCGGCGAGGGGCCTGAGCGGGGCGGGCACATGGCGTTCGGTGCCGATGCCGAGGACGACGTTGCGGGTGTGGGCGCGGCCGACGGCCTCCGCTTCACCGTCGGCGTCGAGCTGGGTGAAGTCGACTTCGAAGAGGGAGAGTTCGGGGTTCCAGCGGACGGCGTCGACCTGGTGGCCGCAGCGCACCGCGGGCAGGTTCTCGGAGACCCAGCGGCAGTAGGCGTCGTATTCGGCGCGCTGGATGTGGAAGCGCTCGGAGAAGTAGAACGGGAAGAGCCGGTCGCGGGTCTTGAGGTAGTTGAGGAAGGACCACGTGCTGGCCGGGTCGGCGAGGGTGACCAGGTCGGCGAGGAAGGGCACCTGGACGCGGGCGCCCTCGATGAGCAGGCCGGGGTGCCAGTGGAAGCGGGGGCGCCGTTCGTAGAAGACGGTGTCGAGACCGGTGAGCGGGTGGGCGAGCGCGGCCAGGGAGAGGTTGAACGGCCCGATGCCGATGCCGACCAGGTCGCGGGCCTGGGGGGTGCGGTGCGCGGGATGGTTCATCGGGGGGTGCTTCCTTCCACCAGTTTCAGCAGGGCGGCCAGGTCTTCGGTCCGGGTGTCCGGGTTGAGCAGGGTGGCCTTGAGCCAGAGCCGGTCGGCGAGGCGGGCCCGGCCGAGGACGGCGCGGCCTTCAATGAGGAGCCGGCGGCGTACGGTGGCGACGGCGTCGTCGGTGACGCCGGCGGGCCGGAACAGGACCGTGCTGATGGTGGGCCGGTCGTGGAGCTCGAAGCCGGGGTGGTCGTGGATGAGGTCGGCGAACTCGCGGGCGCGGGCGCAGACCTGGTCGACGAGGGCGCCGAGGCCGCGGCGGCCGAGGGCCTTGAGGGTGACGGCGACCTTGAGGACGTCGGGGCGGCGGGTGGTGCGCAGGGAGCGGCCGAGCAGGTCGGGCAGTCCGGCCTCGGTGTCGTCCCCGGCGTTGAGGTAGTCGGCGCGCTGGTGCAGGACGGCGAGGTCGCGGGGGTGGCGGACGGCGAGGAGTCCGGCGGCGACCGGCTGCCAGCCGAGTTTGTGCAGGTCGAGGGTGACGGTGTGGGCGGCTTCGAGGCCGGTCAGCTTGTCCCGGTGGCGTTCGCTGAACAGCAGTCCCCCGCCGTGGGCTGCGTCGATGTGCAACCGGGCGCCGTGGGCGGCGCACAGCCCGGCGATCTCCGGGAGGGGGTCGATGAGGCCGGCGTCGGTGGTGCCGGCGGTGGCCGCCACGAGGAGGGAGCCGCGCGCTCCGCCGAGGCCGGTGAGGGCGCTGTGCAGCGCGGCGGGGTCGAGGGTGCCGGAAGGGGCCGGCACGATCACGGGTTCGGGCAGGCCGAGCAGCCATGCGGCGCGGGGCAGGGAGTGGTGCGCGTTGGCGCCGCAGACCAGGCGGACACCGCCGCCGTGGGACTCGCGGGCGAGCAGCAGGGCGAGTTGGTTGGACTCGGTGCCGCCGGTGGTGACGACGGAGTCGGCGAGGCCGGTCTCGTGGGCGAGCGCGCGGGTGACGAGGGCTTCGAGTTCGGAGGCGGCGGGTGCCTGGTCCCAGGAGTCCAGGGAGGGGTTGAGGGCGCTGACGGCGAGGTCGGCGGCGGTGGCCACGGCGAGCGGCGGGCAGTGCAGGTGGGCCGCGCACAGCGGGTCGGCGGGGTCGGCGGCGCCTTCGGCGAGGGCGTGCACGAGGCCGCGCAGGGCGTCCGGGTCGCCGTGCTCGGGCAGGACCTCGCCCACGGCGTCGCGCACCCGGGCGGCGACCGCCTCGGGGCCGCCCGCGGGCAGGGGGCCGCCGCGGGCACGGCGGCCGCTGTCGAGGGCGTCGAGCACGGTGTCGAGCAGGGGCCGCAGGGCGTGCGGGCCGTCGGGACCTGAGGCGAGGCGGGCGGGGTGGTCCGGGGGCGGCGGGGTGCTCATGGGACTGTCCTCCGTGGCGCGGGGGCAGGGACTTCCAGCTTGTACGCAGTAAAGCCGGACGCGCCCGAAAGATCGACGATCGGAACCCGAAAGTGGGTACTGCCGTACGGGGAAGACGTGTTGGGGTCCCGTGAGTCCGCCGCCGCCCGGCGATCCCGTGAGTCCGCCGTCGCCCCGGGAAACCGTCAGCCGAGGAAGTCGGCCCGGTGGTCCTCGGCCCAGCGGGCGAAGGGGCGGGCGGGGGTGCCGGTGATCTCCTCGACGGTGCGCGTGATCTCCGGGCGGACGCCGACGGCGGACTCGAAGGTCTTCAGCAGGCCCCGGAGCAGGGGCGGCGGCACGTTCGGGTAGAGCTCGGGCCCGGCCTGTCCCGGCGGGATCTCGGCGAAGGCCAGGTCACGGCCGAGGACGCGGCCGATCGCGGCGACCTGCTCGGCGTTGGTGACGGCCTCCGGGCCGGTGAGACGGTGGACGGCGCCCTCGTGGCCGGGGTCGAGGAGGGCGCGCTCGGCCACGGCGGCGATGTCGTCCTCGTGGATGGGCGCGGTCAGCGCGTCGGCGAAGACACCCCGGACGGTGTCCCCGGCGCGGATCTGGGGCGCCCACTGGAGAGCGTTGGCGGCGAAGGCGTTCGGCCGGAGGAAGGTCCACGCGAGGCCGCTGTCGCGGATCCGCCGCTCGGCTCCGGCGTGCATGACGTGGATGGGATGGGTCTCGTCGGCGCCGTCGCGGACGATCCCGGAGGAGAGCAGTACGACGTGCCGGACGCCGGCCTCGCGGGCCGCCTTCAGCAGGGCGCCGCCCTCGCCGGCGGCCTGGACGTACAGGAAGAGTCCGGTCGCGCCCGTGAACAGGGCGGCCGGGTCGTCGGGCCGGAACCGCACGATCTCTGCCCCCGCGGGCAGCGCCGCCCGTTCCGGGTCACGGGTCAGCGCCCGCACGGGCCGGCCGGCGGCGACGAGACGTTCGACGAGGGCACGGCCGACGTTGCCGGTCGCTCCGGTCACTGCGATCACGGGTCTGCCTCCGGGGCTCGGGACGGTCGTCCTGACTCCAGCAGCCTAGGAGCGCACGGCCGGCCCCGCGCGGCATCAGCGACGGCCGGCCCGCCGTGGAGGCGTCGGTGACGCCTCCACCGCGGGCCCCCCCGGCACCCACCGCGGCGCCCGCCGCCCCCGGCCGATAGGGAGAGGGTGGGGGTGGGGAATAGT
>NZ_JBSFJL010000038.1:0-83197 GCF_053598035.1 Streptomyces sp. NPDC001204
CGTCATCATCGGGCTGGTCATGGCCGGTGTCCTCAGCCCGCACGCGGCCGAATCGGCGGGCTGACCGCACACCGGCGCCGGCCTCCCCGAGGGACAGGCGCTGCGCCGACTGCTCCCCGTACCTGGCGATGTGGTCCGGGAGAACGCTTGGTGCGCATGCGGGCTCCGCGGTTCTGCCGACGGCAGAGGCCTCTTGGCTCGGTCGGGACATGCTGATTGAGTGCCGCCATGGAGCGCATGGAGATCCTGGTCCTCGGTGGTACGGCCTGGCTGGGCCGTGAAGTTTCCCGGCAGGCACTCGGTCGTGGCCACCGGGTGACGTGCCTGGCGCGCGGTGACAGCGGGCCCGTCGCGGAAGGCGCGCGTCTGGTGACCGCGGACCGGCGCGACCCCGCGGCGTACGGGTCCCTGCCCGACCGGGAGTGGGACGCTGTGCTCGAGGTGTCCTGGCAGCCCGGCTTCGTGCGGGGTGCTGTTGCTGCCCTGGGCGCGCGGGCACGTCACTGGATCTACGTCTCCTCGATCAGCGCGTACGCCTCCCACGGTGAGCCCGGTGCGGACGAGTCCGCCGCTCTGCTGGCCGGCACTGAGCACGATGAGGTCGGTCGTGAGCTGTACGGCGAGGCCAAGTCCGCCTGCGAAACGCTTGCCCGGACGGCCCTGGCCGACCGGCTCCTGGTCGCGCGTGCCGGACTCATCGGCGGGCCCGGTGACCACAGCGATCGTGTGGGCTACTGGGTCGCCCGCGCGGCCCGTGCCCCGCAGGCGCCCCTGCTGGTCCCCGACACCCCTGAGGCACCGACGCAGACCATCGACGTACGAGACCTGGCGACGTGGCTCCTCGACACCGCGGAACGCCGAACCACGGGCACATACAACGCGGTTGGCCCGACCGTGCCGTTCGCCGAGTGGATCGAGCTGTCTCGGAGCGTCGGCGGACACACCGGGCCGGTCGTCGCCGTCGCGTCCCGACAACTCCTCGCGCACGGCGTGACCCAGTACATGGGCCCCGACTCACTGCCCATGTGGGTGGTCGAACCGGGCTGGGAGGGCTGGGCGGCGCGCGACGCATCCGCCGCCACCGCCGCGGGCCTGCGCCACCGTTCCCGCACCGACCTCCTTGCCGACACTCTGCGCTGGGAACGCGAGCAGGGACTCCACCGGTCACGCCGCGCCGGACTCGCCACGGACACGGAACGCGCACTTCTGGAGGCCTTGGGATAGGAGACCGTCCTCGAGCACTCAGTGGTCTTGCCCAGCCGCCTCGACAACAGGGTTCAGGAGGCGTTCTGTGGGGGTGCCCGGCGGGGGCGAGGCGACTGCGGCCGCCACCTTCTGCATCGCGCCGCCGGGCGCGCCGGGAGAGGCGCCCGAGGAACGCCACGCCGATCGTCAAGGCATGGCACGCATCCGGTCGATCTCGCTGGTCTGCTGTGCGATCACTTCGTTCGCCATCTCCTCGACCTGTACGTTGTTGCCGTCCGAGAGTGCCGATGTGGCCATGATGATCGCGCCGTTGTGGTGCATGATCATGAGTTTCAGGAACAGCTCGTCGAAGGCCGCGCCCCGCGCCGCGCGCAGCTGCTCCAGCTGTGCCTCGGTCGCCATGCCGGGCATCGTGGCATGGTCGTGGTTGTGCCCCGAGCCGGCGCCGCCGCTCGTGCGCCGTGCCCCGCCGTGGTTCTTCAACCACCCCTTCATGGCATCGATTTCAGGCCCTTGACCTGCGGCGATACGTGAGGCGATCCGCTTCACGCCGCTCGACTTCGCCTGGTGTTTGGCGAGTTCGGTCATTTCCAGGGCCTGACCGTGATGGATGATCATCATCTGGACGTACTCGAAGTCCGCCCCGTTGGGGGACCCGTCGGGGATCTCCTTCGCGGCGTCCTCGGCGGACAGGGTCCGGGCGGGCTCACCGGGCTTGCCGGGCGCGATCACCGAGGGGCCGGGCGCACTCTTCTTCGCCGGGGCGTCCGTGCCCGAGTCGCACCCGCTGACAGTGAGGGCGACAAGGGCGAGAGCGGTGACCCCCAGCCACTTGGCACGATCAAAGACATTCACGGTGAGCACGTTGCCATCCTTTGATCTGTACATGAAAAATACGATACTGCCGTTGTCCGTGAACCGTTCCCTTGTGAACGGAGACCAGGGAGGAAACAGTGAACCTGTTGCACAGTCCCCGAACACGGCCCAGACACCTCGGGGTTGTGGCAGCCGCCACTGGCCTGCTGGCGGCGCTGCTCACGGCAGCACCGGCCATGGCGACGCCCGACCCCGGCGACGCCACCACCGCGACTCAGCGTGTGTCGAAGAGTGAGGCGGCCGAGACCAGAACGGCCATCGCCAAGGGCGAGATACCGGCGCAGGACGAGATCGTCCACTCCGACAACATCGAACACCTCGCCAACATCCCCAAGGATGCCCTGACGGACCTGAACTCCGATCTGGCCTTCCAGGGCAAGTACGCGTTCGCCGGCAACTACGACGGCTTCCGCATCTTCGACATCAGCAACCCGAAGGCTCCCAAGACGGTCTCCCAGGTGCTGTGCCCGGGGTCGCAGAACGACATATCCGTCTCCGGGAACCTGCTGTTCCTGTCGACCGACTCCTCACGCAGCGACAACTCCTGCTCGAGCACGCCGCAGCCCGCGACCGAGAAGTCGTCGTGGGAGGGCATGAAGGTCTTCGACATCAGCAACAAGAAGAACCCGAAGTATGTCGCGGCCGTCGAGACCAACTGCGGCTCACACACGCACTCCATAGTTCCCCGTGGCCGCAACGTCTACATCTACGTGTCCTCGTACTCCCCGAGCCCCTCGTTCCCCGACTGTCAGCCCCCGCACGACGGCATCTCGATCGTCAAGGTGCCGCGCGACGCTCCCCAGAAGGCCGCGCTCGTCAACTTCACGGTGCTCTTCCCGGGTGACGGCCCCGACGGGGGCGGCAACCCCGGCGCGCCCACCAATCCGGGTGTCTCCAAGACGACCGGCTGCCACGACATCACCGTGCTGCCGTCGAAGGACCTGGCCGCCGGTGCCTGCATGGGCGACGGCATCCTGATGTCCATCAAGGACCCGGAGCACCCGAAGGTCATCGACCAGGTCGAGGACAACGTCAACTTCGCGTTCTGGCACTCGGCGACCTTCAACCAGACCGCGAAGAAGGTCGTCTTCACCGACGAGCTCGGCGGCGGAGGCGCCGCGACCTGCAACGAGGCCATCGGCCCGAACCGCGGAGCCGACGGCATCTACGACATCGTCGGCAAGGGCGACAACCGAAAGCTCGTCTTCCGCGGTTACTTCAAGATCCCCCGGCACCAGGCGGACACCGAGAACTGTGTCGCCCACAACGGCTCGCTGATTCCGGTCAAGGGCCACGACATCATGGTCCAGGCCTGGTACCAGGGCGGCGTCTCGGTCTGGGACTTCACCGACTCGACGAAGCCGAAGGAGATCGGGTACTTCGAGCGCGGCCCGCTCACCACGGACCGGCTGACCGTGGGCGGCTCCTGGTCCGCGTACTACTACAACGGCTACATCTACTCGAACGACATCGCCAAGGGCTTCGACGTGCTCAAGCTCAACGACCGGCGCACCGACCCGGCCCGAAAGATCCACCTGGACCAGCTGAACGTCCAGAGCCAGCCGGAGTACTTCGACTGACCCGGCAAACGCCCGCCGGGCTCCGGGTCGACGAACCACCCGGAAGCGTCGGCTAGCGCTCAAGTGCCACGGCACCGGTCCCGCCGGGCGGCTCATCGCCCGGCGGGACACCCGACTCCCGGTCCGGAGTCAAGCGGTGGACACTCCCTGACCCGGGCCGCAGCCGCTGTCGGCGATCCGAGCGCCGTGCGGCAGCCTCCCGCCCAGCTGGCCGAGTCAGGCGCGGGCCCGGTCCAGAACAGTCCGGAGCAGCCCAGAACGGCGCGCCGCTCCGCGCACCCGCCGGGCGGCGTCGTCACCGACCAAGTCCGGAGCAGCCCAAAACAGTCTGGAGCAGCCCAGAACAGTCCGGAGCGGCGTCCCACCGGCCCGCATGCTCATCCGGTCAGCCGGTGCGGGCGGCGAGCCACGCCCGGTGGACCGACAGCACCCTCTCCCAGAGCGCGGAACGCTCCTCCTCGCCGACGTCGGTGAGGGTGAGCCCGAAGACCTCCGCGAGGGCTCCGAACCAGGCGGCCTCGGTGGTCAGTTCCAGCTCCGACCGCCCGTCACCGTCGGTCCGGACCAGAACGCAGCCCCGGAGCTCGTCCGTGCCGGCCGCATCCCTGCGGATCGCGGAGACGACCCGGACCAACCCCGAACCCGGCGAGGTGGACAACTCCCGGTGCTGTGCTGCGAAGTCGTCCGGCCCGGCGGTCGCCATGGTGAAGTCCATCCCGGCGAAGGAGCCACGGGGGTCGTGGTCGAAGCGCCACCCGCCGGGCTCGACCGCCGAGCGCGAGAGCCGATAGGCGAAGGGCCCCTGTCGGTACTCCCCGGAACGGAGCGGCAGCGGCTCGTACAGCGCGTCACCGAGCCCGACGTCGACAAACCAGGTCTCGCCCTCGCAGACCACCGTGAGGGCCAGATGGTTGGCGTTCGCTCCGGGCGGCTGGGCGGTTCGACTGCCCTGTACTCCGCCGCGGTGCCATGTCACCGCGTACCCCAGGGCGTGGAGCAGGGCGGCGAAGGCTCCGTTGAGGTGGAAGCAGTAGCCGCCGCGCCCCCGGAGGATCCGGGCCACCGACTCCTCGGGATCCACCGTGGTCGCCCGCCCCAGATGGATCTCCAGCGTCTCGTACGGCACCCGGGCCACATGCGCGGCGTGCAGCGCCCGCAGCCCCGCCACTGACGGCGCGTCGGGAGCCGCGACGCCCAGTCGCTCCAGATAGCGGCCGACATCCACCTTCGACATGTCCCGAACTCTAGTCAGCACCGGTGACATCCAGTCGACTTCAGTTGGGTCACGGACCGGTCGGAGCGCTCGGCACGCGCGCACGGTGGCGCCGGCGTTGAAGATTCCTTTCAACCCATTACCAAGCGTTTACTGAGCAGATACCTTTCTCCTTGCCGGTGGCAGGGCGGCGGAGCGATCCGGCCGTCCTTGCCTGCCTCGGCGTACCGCCACACTCCGTTCGGCCTGTTTTCGGCCATTACGCCCATTTCTCATGGACTGCCGGAAGGAAGCGTCTTGAACGCTCGGAACCGCCGCACCACGGTAGCCGCCGTATCCGCCGCAGGGCTCATAGCGCCGCTGCTGCTGATCGGATCAGGCACCGCCTCCGCCCACAGCGACCCTGCCAAGGAGGCTGCCAAGCTCGCACAGAAGCTCGTCAAGAAGAGCAACGCCGAGGATGCGTACGAGCATCTGAAGAAGTTCCAGCGGATCGCTGACAAGAACGGGAACACCCGGGTGGCCGGGTCGGAGGGGCACCGGCAGTCGGCCGAGTACGTCGAGGGCCTGCTGCGGAAGGCCGGGTACTCGGTGACCCGGAACGAGTTCGACTACCAGTTCAGCCAGACGCTGGCGGAGAGCCTGCGGGTGGTGTCGCCGCAGCAGCAGGACGTCCCGTTGATCGCCATGACGTACTCCGCCAACAGCCCCACCGGCGGCATCACCGCCCCGGTCGCGGCGGTGCCGGTCGACGACACCACCGGCTGCGAGCCGGGGGACTACGCGTCCGGGACGTTCACCGGCAAGATCGCGCTGATCAAGCGCGGCGGCTGCACCTTTGCGGAGAAGCAGGCGACCGCCGCCGGTGCGGGCGCGGTCGGCGCGATCATCTACAACAACACCGACGGCGCGCTCAACGGCACCCTGGGAGACCCGAACGTCGCGAAGATCCCGACCGGTGGCGTCACGCAGGCGGACGGTGAGGCCTTGGCGGCCAAGGCCGCTTCCGGCGCGGTGACCGTCAACCTGGAGATCCGTACCTTCGCGGAGACGCGGCGCACCTACAACGTCATCGCCGAGACCAAGAGTGGCGACGCCGACAACGTGGCGATGTTCGGCGCCCACCTGGACTCGGTGGCGGCAGGCCCGGGCATCAACGACAACGGCTCCGGCTCCGCCGGCATCCTCGACGTGGCCCTGAACCTCGCCCACGAGAAGGTCAAGAACAAGGTGCGTTTCGCCTGGTGGTCGGCCGAGGAGTTCGGCCTGCTGGGCTCGGAGGCGTACGTCGACAGCCTCTCGGCGGCGGACCGTGCGAAGGTCAAGCTGTACCTGAACTTCGACATGATCGCCTCGCCGAACTACGCCCAGTTCGTCTACGACGGTGACGACTCCGACCAGGTCGGTGCCGGTCCCGGCCCGGAGGGCTCGGCGCAGCTGGAGCGGCAGATCACCGACTACCTGGACAGCCGGCGCATCCCGCACGAGGGCACCGACTTCACCGGCCGGTCGGACTACGGGCCGTTCATCGAGGTGGGCATCCCCTCGGGCGGCACCTTCACCGGCGCCGAGGGCGTCAAGACGGCCCAGCAGGCAAAGGTGTACGGCGGTAAGGCCGGTGTCGCGTACGACGCCTGCTACCACGCCGCTTGCGACGACCTGAAGAACATCAACATGAAGGCGTTCGACGTCAACATCGACGTGATCGCCAACGCGGTGGGCCAGTACGCCTGGGACACCAGCATCCTGAGCAAGCCGGTGGCACCGCAGAACACCAAGGGTTCGGCGGGCAGCGGCGGTGGCCTGCACGAGGGCCACGACCACGAGGTCACCGAGTAACTCCCGCTCCACACAGGGGGAGGGCCGGACTGCCCGGTCCTCCTCTTGCCGTCCACGCAGACACTGTGAACGTTGTCCAGCAGCCATGCCTGTTGTCGTGCTCGGTCGCGGCAAACGGAACCGGCCCACTTACTTCCCGCACAGGAGGGCGTACCCCGCAGAGCGCTGTGGCACGATCGGCTGCCATGTCGTTTCCGCCCGCGTGGCCGTCAACTACCCTTCGTCGTCTGCTCGTTGCTCTGCTCGCGCTGCTCCTCGGAGCCGGTGCCGGCGTTGCCGACGCCGCCCCCGGACGTACGGCCGGGGCGAAGAGCGACCAGGTCGCGACACCCGATCACCCGCGCTACGACGTGACCCTGCGCGCCGACGCCGACGGCACCCACTGGAAGGGCCGACAGCGCGTGTCGTTCCGCAACGCCTCCGACCGGCCCCTGCGCGAGGTGTACCTGCGGCTGTGGGGCAACGGCATGGACGCCTGCGGCACTCCCGGCAGCCCTTCCCCCGTCACCGTGTCCCGGGTACGCGGCGGCACGGCGGGGCGGCTCAGCGTCGACTGCACAGCGCTGCGCATCACCCTGCCCGCGCCTCTCGGGCGCGGCCGGCGCACGACCGTCTCCTTCGACGTGTCCCTCACCGTGCCCGGGCGCAACGACCGCTTCGGCCGTGAGGGTGCGTTCCGTTTCCTCGGCAACGCGCTGCCCGTGCTGGCCGTGCACGACGCGGCGGGATGGCACCTCGACCCGTACGTGTCGACCGGCGAGAGCTTCTACAGCCTGGCCGGCGACTTCCAGGTCACGCTCGACCACCCGTCGGCCCTCAAGGTCCCGGCGACCGGCCGCACCCGTACCAGTCCCGGCACGCAGGGGCGCACTCTCACGCACAGCTTCGCGCACCGGGTACGGGACTTCGCGTGGGCGGCAGGCCCGTTCCGCACCGCGGACCAGACCACTCCCGGCGGCGTGCGGGTCAGATCGTACTGGGCACCCGACACGCCGGCCGAGGGCGTGCGGCTCGCCCGCCAGGACGGAGCCGCCGCCGTCGACCGGTTCAGCAAGGAGTACGGCCGCTACCCGTACGGCGAGCTCGACCTGGTGATGACACCGCAGTTCGGCGGCGGCATGGAATACCCCGGTCTCGTCCTGCTCGGCACCACCGAGGAAGGCAACGCCGTCGTCCACGAGCTGGCCCACCAGTGGTGGTACGGCATCGTCGGCAACGACCAATATCGTGCGCCCTGGCTGGACGAGAGCTTCGCCCAGTACGCCAACTTCCGCTTCTACGGCTTGGACACCCGTGACTGCTGGGACCCGGACGAGTGGCCCGACCGGAACGCCGCGCTCACCAGCTCGATGGCCTACTGGTCGACGCACCCCGGCACATACCACCTCATCTACACCGCCGGCCCCTGCGCCCTGGCAGACCTGGAACGCACCCTCGGCTCCGCCACCATGGCACGACTCCTCAAGCGCTACGCCCACGACCACTGGTACGGCGTCTCCACCACCGCCGACTTCAAGAAGACCGCCCAGTCCATGACCGGCAAGGACCTGACGTCGTTCTGGAAGACCCACCGCATCCGGTGACCACCTCGACCCAACCGCGGCGAGGCCTCCTCGCCGCCGCGCCTGTACGCCCGCCACGCCGAACGGAAGGATTCAGACGTCGGCGTTGGGGTGGGCGCGGCTCAGGTAGTGCACCGCGGTCCGCTCGGCGTGCGGGACGAGCAGGCCCTGCAGTTCGTCTGCCGCGACCTTGAGGATGTCGCCGTCGCGGGCGGCGTGGAGGGTTTCCAGGACGAAGGCGACGTGGACGGAGTCCTCGGTGACGCGGGTGCGGTGGGCGTCGCGGTGGTTCCAGTGGCGGGTGAGGACACCGGTGGTGTCGGCGTAGATGATCTCGCCTGCCCTGGGGTGTTCGACGGTGCCGGGTTCGCCGAGCGGGGTGAACTCCTCGCTTCCGTCGGCGTAGCGGACGTCGACGTCGCCGGTGACGTGGTCGAGGTCGAAGGCCCCGGCCGGCAGCCCGTGGCGGACGGAGACGGAGTTGTAGGAGTCGACCGCCGGGTTGATACGTGGCAGCACGCCCTTCTTGGTCATGCGCCGGCCGAGGGCGTCGACACTGGGGCGGATACGGCGGGGGTTGGTGCCGAAGGAGCGGTAGGCGGTGTGCCACGCCTCGATGCGCGGCACGCTCTCGTCGGCGGGCTGCCATATGCCGAGGGCGAGTTGCTGCTCCAGGTCTTCAAGAGCCGTGGTGGTGTCGGGCCAGGGTTCATGGCCGCGCAGGCCGGTGGCGGTGACCAGGGCGACGAGGGTGTCCGGGAAGGCGTCGGTGACGGTGGGGCTGATGCGGAAGGCGGTCATGTGCGAGGTCCTCCTCTCGTGCGTGTGCCGGCGGCCGGCTTCAGGGCTTCCAGGGGCCGATGCGGTCCAGGCGGCGCAGCTGCTGGCGTGCGGCTGGTACGTCCAGACCCCTGCCGCGCTCGGTGAGCTGGCCGGCGACGGCGGTGCGGTGCTCGACGGGCTTGTGGTCGTCGTACTTGAACTTGGCCCGCACCTCGGTGACCTCCAGGCGCAGTCCGCGGATGCCGGGGAGCATCCGCCCGTAGGGCGGCTGGTCGACGTCGATGGGGGCGTGGTCGCCGTCGGGCTGGAAGTGGGCCAACTGGCGGCGCAGCAGGTCGGCCTTGGCCTCGGGGGCGTCGACGATGTGGGCGCGGCAGGTGAACTGGACGGCTGCGTAGTAGCTCGTGGGCACGCCGTCGGTGGGCGGGACGCCGGGCTTGGCGCGCCACGGTCCGGGGACGAAGGCGTAGTCGCCGATGACGGTGAAGGTGACGTGCGGGTCGTGCTCGATCGCCTTCCAGACCGGGTTGGGCCGGGCGAGGTGGATCAGCAGTTGGCCGTTGTCGGTGGTGAAGTGGGTGGGGACGACGACGGGTGCCTCGCCGGGCAGGCCGTTGACGCTGAGCTGGCCGAAGTCGTGGCCGTCGGCGATCCAGGCCTGCCACTCGGCATCGTCCAGGCCGGCATCCCAGGGCTGGATGAACATGCGATTCTCCTTGGTGGCGGTAGAACGGACAGGGCGGTTCAGGTGAGGGCGAGGAGGCTGACCGCGACGGCGGCGGTGGCCAGGCCGACGAGCTGGCCACGGTGGACGCGTTCGGCGAGCACGGCGCGGGCGAGCAGCACCGTGCCCGCCGGATACAGGGCGGTGATCACGGCGACGACGGTGAGGTCCCCGCTGCGGGCGGCGAGCAGGAACAGCAGGTTCGCCAGCGAGTCCAGCACGCCCGCGGCCGCGGAGAGCGCGTAGGCGGGCTTCTCGGGGCCCAGCCGGCGGCACATCACCGCGGCCGCGGCCAGGGTGACGGCCGAGGAGACCGCTCTGCCGATGATCAGAGGGGCCACACCGCTGTCGGAGGGCGCCTGGTGCAGGAACACGAGCTGAAGGGCGATGGCTGCACCCGCGCCGAAGGCCAGCAGCAGCGCCGTCCGGGACGGACGCGACGAGCTTGCTCCGTGCCCGGCGCTCACCATGACCACCGCCACCAGTGCCAGCGGCAGACCCGCAAGCCCGGCCACGCCCAGGCGTTCGCCCTGGAGCAGGCCGACCGCGACCGGAAGCGCGGCGGAGACCAGCGCGGTGATGGGCGAGAGCACGTTCATCGGGCCGATCGCGAGGGTCTTGTACAGCAGGGCGAAGGCGGCGGCGGACGCGACCCCGGAGGCTGCGCCCCACCCGACGCTCGCCCAGGTGAAGGTGGCGCCCAGGACGGGCCACAGCAGCAGCTCGACGGCGAGACTGGCCGGCGCCGCGACCAGCACGGTGCGCAGCACATGCGCCTTGCGGGCACCGAGGCCTCCGAAGAAGTCGGCGCAACCGTAGGCGAGAGAGCTGCCCAGGGCCAGCAGCAGAGCGAGCACGGCACTTCCCTAACTTTCACAATGGAACGACCCGACCGTACAATGAAACGACCGCCTGTTGTCAACCAAATGACCGGACGGTCCATTCCAGTGCTCCACTCGTCAGGACGGTGATCAAGTGCCCGAGGCAGAAGCAGCCCTGCGCACGCTCGCGCACAACGTCAGAGCCGCACGCACACGCGCGGGTCTGTCCCTGGACGAACTGGGCCGCCGTGCCAAGGTCAGCAAGGGTGCCCTGGTCGGGCTGGAGAAAGCCCAGGGCAATCCGAACTTCGCCACCCTGGTCCGCCTCGCCGACACTCTCGGCATCTCGGTGTCCGCACTGATGGAAGGACCGGCCGAAGGCCGCGTCCGAGTGGTGTCGGCCGACGCCGTCATGCCCCTGTGGGCCGGGGAGCAGGGCAGCGAGGCCCGGCTCATGCTGACCACCTCGGGACCGACTCCGGTCGAGGTCTGGCGCTGGAAACTGGAGCCCGGCGAGGAATACCCCAGCCACCCCCACCAGGCCGGCGTCGTGGAAACCGTCAGCGTCACGTCCGGCCGGATGACACTGATCGTCGACGGCGCCGAGCATCCCGTCGAAGCCGGACAGACCGCCACCTTCGACGGTGACACCACCCACACCTACCGCGGCTCGGGCACCGAGACCTGCCACCTCATCATGACCGTTCACATCCCGCCCGGCCCCGGCTCCACAACCTGACCAGCCGAGACCAGAAGCCCGAAGGTGGATCAACCCGTAGTGGCGAGTTCGAGGAGGTGCCGGGCCGTGCCGGCAGGATCGACGATCTGATGGAGGTGTGAGCCGGGCAGTTGTGCCACACGCCAACCGCGTTCGCGCGCCTCGGCGGCAATGCCGTCATATGGAGGGCCGAACAGCAAGTAGGAACAGGGATGGTCGTCCCAGCCGTCGGGGACCGGGATGTGCTGCTCGTAGTAGGACAGCGGCAGGGTGGGCTGCTCCTCGATGACTGTCCGCCGCACCCCCGGATCAGGGAACATGGGTGCGACGTCTGCCTCGTCCCACCAATCGGTCCAGCGCGGCAGCCTGCCGTTCGCGGCCATCGGACGGAGGAACTCCAGCAACTCGGGTGAGGCGACGGGGGTCGGTCCGATGCGGGCCGGCAGCGCGGCGTCGACGAAGACCGAGCCGGTCACCGGGTGGTCGAGGCCCGAGCGAATCGTCGGGAGGAACAAGCCTGCGTTGCTGTGTGCCACCAACGTGACGGGGCTGCCGGCCGAGACTTGCCGGAGTTCATCGCGGACGGCACTGATGCTGCGGGGCCAGAAGGGCGGAGCGCCTGCGCCTACGTGCAGCAGGGATGGCACCCGTACCTGGTATCCCTCCGCTGTCAGGTGTTCGGCCACGGGGTGCCAGGTCGAGGGACCTACGGAAGGACTGTGCACGAGAACGAAGATCGGCTGCATGCGACGATCCTGTCGGCCACGCCATGGGAGGCGCGACAGACTCGGCCGACAGCAGAACGCCGCGCGCTGCACCGCCTGTTGGTGGTGCCATCGCTGTGGTGGCGGTCAAGGACCCACGTGGACGTAGGGCGCCCAGTTCAGGACCGCCTGCGGACGCTCCGCCCGCATCGCCCGCACCGCGGCATGCAGGGCGGCCGCCGGGTCAAGGGTGTCCTGGCGCGACAGGTTCTCGTATACGCGGTCGGCGACGATCGGTGCCTGAGCATCGTCGATGGACCACAGCGTGCCCACGACATGCCGGAAGCCGGCGAGTTGAACGGCGGCGGCGAAAGTGATCGCCTCGTCCGCCAGGACGACACCGCCGCGGAACGTTTCGCAGGCGGACAGGAACGCGAGTTCCGCGTGCGGCAGTCGGAGGTTCGCGATGTCCCACAGCATCAGAGGGCCGTTGTGCAGCATGAGCGCGCCGCGCGACGGCTGGGCGATGTCCTGCGAGCCGTGACACGCGAAATGAGCCCAGGAGCAGTGGGTGAGCGCCCTGGTGACCGCCTGCGTGGTCGCGGCGGGGCCGGTGAGGAACTGGGCGTCCGGGTACCGCTGATGCAGGGCACGGGCCTCGTTCTCGGCGGCGGGGAGGTCCGGCCGGCCCGGAGTGGACGGCAGGGACACGATGAGGCCGCGGGTGTCTTCTCCGGCCGGCGGCCCCGGGTGCTCACGGGTGTGGAGCAGGACACGCAGAGTCGGGGTGTAGGAGGAGATGACCCGGTCCAGGGCCGTGTCCGTGCCGCTGTCGGCAGCGCGGTGGTTCCCTGCGGCGTGCAGCGGAAAGAGCGTGAAGAGTCCGGTGGGACACCACCACAGGCGCGGCCACTCGCCGCCGGGGCCGACCGGCTCGCTGCAGCCCAGTGCGTCCAGGACGGGCCCGGCGACCTTTTTCCACAGCCAGGCCAGGCTGTCCAGGACCGCGTTACGCGCCTTCAGCGGCGACGGTTCGCCGCCGAGGGCGTGCAGGAAGGCGACCGCCTGATCGGCCAGTTGCCGGACGTCCACGGCGAGCGGCACCACTCGCACGTCGGCCCCGGTCAGGATGAGAGCCCAACAGCCGTACTGACTCGCGGCGAGCAGCACCACCGGGCCGCGCGCGGCGGCCGCCCGCAGCGTGCTGAAGGACGGTGGCCGCAGAAACCGGGCGTGCCCGGGCAGCGCGCGGATCTCGGCCAGCAGCTCCTCCCGTCGTCGCGCGAGGGCCGCCCGTCGTTCGTGCGCCCGCCGACGCTCCTGCGTCTCCCGGGTGGCGAGGCCCGACGAGCTGTCGGACAGCCGCTCCAGTTCGTCGAGGGTCTCGCTGAGCCGGTCGCCGAGTTCCGGCGCCCGGGCGCGCAGGTCTCGATGGTCGGTGCGGGTCTCCAGGGCCTGGGCGAGCAGGATGCCGCGGCCCTGTTCGACGAGTTCCACGGCGCGTTCCGCCTTCCCGGCGCGCACCGCGCAGGCTGCCGCGTCCGCGACCAGGCTCGGGAACTTCGCGATCAGGCGTTCCCGGTCAGGACGCTCCAGGCCACGCCAGGCAGTCAGCTCCAACTGCTCCAGGGCAAAGGCGTAGGACGCGGTCGCGCCGGTGAAGTCCTTTGCGTCAGCGGCGATTTCCCCCGCGCCGACGGCGGCCAGCGCACGGGCCTGAGCCGGTGCGGTGGGGACGGCGGACGCTGCGCGCAGCGCCGCGACGGCCTGATCGCGGTCGGCTGTGTTCCCTGTGGCCTTGAACCGGTCCCGCAGCACGAACCCCAACGCGCTCAGGGTCTCGGTGCGATCGGGATGGTCGTCGGAGAGCAGCCCGTCGGCCTCTTGGAGCGCCGTCACGGCCTCGGTCAGCACACCGGGCTCCGCGAAGTGCCCGGCGTAGGCGCTCAGGGCTTCGGCGAGACCTCTCAGCAGATCCGGCCGCAGATAGCCGGAGGCCGTACCGGCCTGGACGGCCGACCGGCTCGCGTCGACGGCATCGGCCAGGTCACGCGGGTCGCCCTTCTGCGTGAACCGTGCCCGCAGCACACCGCCCAGGAGGTGCAGGCAACCAGGCCGGTCAGGATGGCCGTCAGGGACGAAAGGCAGGGCCTCGCGCAAAAGGGTGACGGCCTCGTCGTGCTGGTCGTCTCCCGCGGCGGCATGGCCGGCCCGGCTTGCGAGCGCGCTCGCCAGATTCACCAGCCGGCTCGGCAGGTCGGGATGGCCGTGCGGGGTGATGCGCACCGCCTCGGCCCGCGCGTCGAGCGCCTCCGCGGCCGCGTCGGCGAGTCCGGTGTGCCGGTACCGCTCGCTCAGCGCCGAACTGAGGTTGGTCAGCAGGGCGGCGCGGTGTTCGAAGTCGGCGGGAGCCCCGTACGCAGCCTCGCGCAGCGCGTTGACGGCGAGATCGAGCATGTGGATCTCACCGGTGCGCTGGAACATGCGGATCGCGATGTGCCCGAAGCCGGAGGACGCCTTCAGACGGCACGGATCGTCCTCGGGGATCACCTCCACCGCTTTCACGGTGACGTGGAAGGCCCGGTCCAGGTCCTTCTCGTCACCCGTGTACTCGTATCGGCGGGTGAGGACGTTCCCGAGCGTGACGAGGGCCTCCGCCCACAGCACGTCCTGTCGCGGGTTCGCACGTGCCGAGAGGAGGCACCACTCGACCGCGTCGTCCAGCAGTTGCCGTTCGCCGTTCGCCTCCGCCTCTTTGAGCAGGTTGACGCCCTGGGCGGTGTACCCCGCGAGCCGGCTCTCGGACGGCGTGTCGTTCACCTCGTCGCTGTGCTCCCGGAAGGAGCTCAGCACGGTCTCGGGCACGTGGTGCGGGGCCGTCAGACACACCAGCTGGTAGAGGAACACGGCCCGCTTCGCGTCCTCCCGGGAGCCGTCGTACTGGAAGCGCTGGAAGTGGAAGGTGGCCAGCAGCAGGGCGACGTTGAACGCCCGCGCGGCGTCCGTTCCGGTGTACGGAGCCAGCCAGTCGATGGCGTAGTAGAGCCGGTGAGCCAGCTTCTCCGCCTCCGCCTCCCTCAGTACCGCCGGATCTCCGCTGGTGTAGAAGTCGTCGAGCCGCTCTTCCATGCGGAAAGCGAGATCCTGGATGTTCATGACGCCCCCCGAGCGGCTGACTGAAATGGCGCTGAAGTCATGACTTACCCGTACGGGCGATGAGACTATGCCGCGAAGGGACGGGTGGGGGAGGGGCGGGTGGACGTTACCGCTGAGGACGCTTCCGAGCTGACGTGGTTCTGCAGTGACCTGCCGGAGCTGCGGGGGCAGGCCAGGCAGGAGGGGTGGTCCGTCGAACTGGAGCGGACGCTGGCGGAGTTGCGGAGCGGTACGCGGCCGGCGGCGTCCGTACTGGGAGAGGTTCGCGATCGTCTGGGCCTGCCGGCACGGCCGCGGGGGTATGTCCCGGTCCCGGGCCAGGAACCGGCACCGCCGCCGTCTGGCTCCTACGCCTGCCCCGGCAGGCGGTGCGCGCGGGCCGAGCGCCGCGAGCCCGGCGGCCCCCTGCCCGAATGCGCCGTGTTCGACGAGCCGTTGTCGTTCGGATGAACGCCTTCCTGTCCGCGCTGGGCACGAAGTTCGCCGAACGCTGGGTGGGCGTGCTGGTCCTGCCGGGCGCGCTGTTCACCGTGCTCGCCGTGGCGGCGTCCGTGCTCGGACACCGCCACGCCCTCGACGGGCACCGACTGAGCGACGCCGCCGAAGACTTCGCCACCCGCTACGACCACCGTCCCGTATCGGCCGCGCTGCTGGCCGTCGTCGCCATGGCGGCCGCGACGGTGATCGGACTGCTGGCGCGCGGCCTCGGCGCCGTGGTCGAGAAGGTCTGGGTGATCACCGGTCCGGCGTGGCTGGCCGGCCCTCTCGTCCGGTGGCGCCATGACCGCTGGACGCGTGCGCGTGCCGCCGCCGAGCACGCCCCCGCGGACGAGCGGGCTGCCCGCGTGGCGATCCGCAATGCGGTCGCGCTCACCGAGCCGGTCCGGCCGACGTGGATCGGTGACCGGCTGCGAGGCGTGGGGGTGCGCGTCCAGGGCCAGTACGGGCTCGACTTCCCTTTCACTTGGCCCCGGTTGTGGCTGCTCCTGCCGGAAGCCTGCCGCAACGACGTGATTGCCGCGCGGGAGGCGATGAGCGGCGCATCCACACAGAGCGGCTGGGGCGTGCTCTACCTGTGCCTGGGTACCCAGTGGTGGCCGGCGGCCCTGGCCGGAGTCGTCCTGCTGCTGCTCGGCTGGCGTCGCGGCCGGGCCGCCGCGGGCAACCTGGCGGATCTCACGGAATCGGCCGTCGACCTGTACGCCGCCGAGCTGGCCCGCTCCCTCGGCGAGGAGCCTCCCTCCGGCACGGTCACGCCCGCGCAGGGCAGAAGGCTCAGCGAGCGCTTCCGTAAAGGCGCCTGAGAGAATGACGTAGTGACTACTAGCTCTTGAGGTGGAACGCGCCCGCTTAAGGTCGCACGCCCGCGTCGGCCCCTTCTCAAGCCGAGCCATACAAAATCCTTTGCCACCCCCTATCAGTTTCTGTATGGGAGCGGGAGGGGAAGTCCGGAGCAGGTCTCGCGGAGCGATGAGGAATTGACGTGACCTGCATCACATGAGGGTTGGATCTCGCCTTGTTTCACTCTTTCACCGCGAACTGAAGCGGCTGTTCAGAGGCACTCTTCGAGTTGCATTGCGGTTTCCTGGAGCAGTACCGGCCGACGCGCAGACGGCATATCGAGGCTTCTGGCACCTATTGCTCTGCGTCAAACGGTCATGCGAGTCTTCCCGACAATTCGACGCCGCAGGCTGTTTCGGATCCGGATCGGTGCTCGGCGAATGAGTGCTTCCGGCCACTGCAATCGCGCAACGCTCATATTGCGCTCTGTCAATGGCAGTCCACAACCTCCACCAGCCCACTCCACACCAAGGCGGATGATCATGTGCAACCTGTGCGGTCCTGAATCTCCTGCCGATGCCGGAAGCGGGGTCGCTCGGCGCTCCGTGCTGACCGCCCTCGGTATCTCTCCGGTGGTCCTCAGCCTCCCCGGCGCGACAGCGGCAGCAGCGGAAACCCGTACCGAGTCCTCGGGCCGGGGGCCCGGCAAGAGCTCGCCGAGTGCGCTCGAACTGGTGCTGCTGGGCACCAAGGCGGGTCCTCCGGTGGACCCGCTGCGAGCTGGGATCTCCACCGCGCTCGTCGTCGACGGCGCGACGTACGTGATCGACTGCGGGCGCTCGGCCGCCACCCAGTACGTGCGGTCCGGCCTCACGCTGGCGTCCCTGAGCGGTATTTTCATCACGCATCTCCACGCCGACCACGTTGCCGACTACTACAACTTCTTCCTGCTCGGTGGCAGCGTCCCCAACCAGGAGCACGACAACCTCACCCGCCCCGTCCCCGTCTACGGTCCCGGACCGGCCGGCGGGCTCCCGCCGAAGTTCGGTGGGGGACAGGCACCCACGGTCAACCCGGACAGTCCGACGCCGGGCCTGAAGGCACTGACCGACGACTGCCACGCGGCGTACGCCTACAGCACGAACGTCTTCCTGCGCGACATGGGTATCCAGGACATCCGGGCCCTTGCCGATGTGCACGAGATCGAGCTTCCAAGGGTCGGTGCCACATACGAGAACACCGCGCCCGCGATGAAGCCGTTCGTCGTGATGGAGGACGACCGCGTCAAGGTCTCCGCGATCCTGGTGCCGCACGGACCGGTGTTCCCCTCCTTCGCCTTCCGCTTCGACACCGACCACGGGTCGGTCACCTTCTCCGGCGACACGACGTACAGCGACAATCTGATCGCCCTGGCCAAGGGCTCGGACGTGCTGGTCCACGAGGCGATCAGCGTCGAGGGGCTCGACGCCCCGGCGGTCTTCGTGGACCACTTGCTGCAATCCCACGTCGAAGTACAGAAGGTCGGTCCGATCGCACAGCGGGCCGAGGTCGACATGCTCGTGCTCTCGCACATCTCCGAGGTCGCCCACAACCCGATCGACGCCCGGAAGTGGAAGAAGTGGGCACAGCGGGGGTACGGCGGCAAGGTGATCGTCGGCGAGGACCTTCAGCGGATCAAGCTGGCCTGACCCGGCCTGCCGAGGTCATCGGCCGGCCCACGACTTCCGACTCATAAGGCCCGGCCCGGTGCGACCGCTGATCGGGCGCACCGGGCCGGGCGACACAGGGGCTCAGATGATCGGGGTGGACACCGTGCCGATACCGTCGATGGTCACCTCGACCAGGTCCCCGGGCTTCAGATACCTCTGCGGCGTGCGAGCCCTCCCCACTCCACCGGGGGTGCCGGTGAGAATCAGGTCTCCGGGGTGCAGGGGCACCATGGTCGACACGTACGCGACCAAGTGAGCCGGAGTGAACAACAGGTCCGCGATCCTGTGCTCCTGGACCGGGGTGCCGTTGAGAGTGGTGCGGAGAACGGCGGTTGCGGGATCGAACTCGTCGGGCGTGGTCAGGACCGGGCCGACCGGAGTGGAACGTGCCCAGATCTTGCCCTGCAGCCACTCCGTCGTGCGGTACTGCCATCCCCGCATGGAGATGTCGTTGGCCACGGTGAAACCGGCGATGTACTGGCCCGCCTCTTCCTCACGCACCTTGTACGCGGTCCGTCCGATGACGACGGCGAGCTCTCCCTCCCAGTCCATCATCGGATCCTCCACCACGGCCGGCACCGCGTCAGCGGGGCCGGTCAAGGTGTCGGCGAACTTCGCGAAGAGGGTGGGATGGGCCGGAAGTTCGCGGCCCATTTCCTGAATGTGGCTCGTGTAGTTGAGGCCGGCGCACAGCACCTTCGACGGACGCGGTACGACGGTCCGCACATCGACGTCGCCCCTGCGGTGCCGGCGCCCGGTGGCGTTCCTCGCGATCCGCTGCCAGTCCTCGTCCGCCAGCAGGGAACCGACGTCGGCATGACCGGGGAGTTCGGTGAACTCATCACCGTCCAGGCGAGCTGCGCATGTCCCCTGGCGGGTGCGCACGGTTGCCAGTCTCACTTCATTCCTTTCCTGTTGCGCCGACGCCCTTGCCCGCGCCGGAACTCGCGCTCGGTCCGATGCCCCAGACGCCGACGGCCGCCGGCTCGGGAATCACCAGATCGAAGAACCCCCAGTGCGACCCGGCGGGCAGGGTGCCCGACAGCATCCGGCCGCACTTCTGCGTCACTATGTGCGAGGAGCCCCGGTGCTGGCTTCCGGCGTGGCTGTCGCGGAAGAACCGCTGCAACGTGCCGTTCCGCATGACCTGCGCGCCCGCGAAACGGTGCACGAGCTGACTGATCTCCAGCGCCGTCCGGGTGGCCAGGCTGCAGGCGAGCCGCGACATCGTCTCCTGCTCGTCGTTCAGCTGAGCTCCCGTCGCGAGCGTCGACTCGTTGTCGCGCCAGGTCTCACGCAGCAGGGCCACCGTGCCCCGGACATGCGAGAAGTGACGTGCGAACTCCGCGAAGAACTCGTCACTGGTGACCGGGGAGCCCTCGGAAGGGTCCTTGCGCCGGGTCAGGTCGCGCAGCTCGTCGAGCATGCGCCGTCCGACACCCTGGGACCAGGCCGCCTGGTGCAGGCCGGCCAGCAGGGCAGGGCTCACCCGGCTCATGCAACGGCCTCGTCGGGCGTTCTCCGGGCCGATGCCGAAGACGTACTTGTCCTCGACCCGTACCTCCTCGGCCCGGTAGTCGAGGCTCGCGGTCGCGCGCAGCCCCAGCATGTCCCAGTTGTCACTGATCCGCATGGCCGTCCGGGGAACAAGGCAGACCAGCCGCTCTCCCGTCCCTTCGACCGTCACCGCCAGATTGAGGTGGGTGGCCATCGACACCCCTGGGGCGAACTTCCAGACACCGCTCACCCGGTAGCCGCCGTCTTCCCGTACGGCGCGGCCGGTGAAGGCGGTCGACTGTCCCGCCACCAGCGGGTACGTGTCGTCGGCGAAGAGTTCGCCGACCGCCTCGTCACTCAAGTAGGCGGCCGCTGCCGCCGTTTCACTCGTCAGGGCGCGCACCAGCCATCCCAGCGATGCGTCGGCGTGCGACAGCTTCTCGATCACCTCCAGGATCTGCAGGGGGGAAGCCTCCAGGCCACCGAGTTCGGCCGGTACCATCAGCTTGAAGACGCCGCTGCCGCGAAGTGCGTCCTGTACCACCGGTGTCGGCCGCCGCAGACGCTCGCTGTCCTCGGCCTCGCTCTGCAGGAGTGGGTAGATGTCCGTCAATTCCGCGAGCAGTCTGCCCGTTTCCTCGTTCACCTGCGTATCGACCGTCATCGTCGGCCCCTCTCGGACTGTGCGCCCTCACCGGCGCTGCGCTCGGCGTTCTCGGCCAGAGCGCCCCACTGACCGCGGTAGAAGAGCAGGGGCCGGGTGTCGTCCTGCTGGCCGTAGGACAGCACACGCCCGAGCACGAGGACGTGGTCGCCGCCGTCGTACCCCGCCCACGGCGTGCACTGGAAGTACGCCAGCGAGCCGTTGATCCGTGGCGCCACGTCGTCGCCGACCCACTCGATGCGGTGGGTGTCCTGCGGCTTGCCCGCGAACTGCAGCGCGGTGGCGAGTTGGTTGTCCCCGAGCACGTTGACCGCGAAGGGCCGCTCGAGCAGGTAGGTCAGTGCGCGCGAGGTCCGCTGCATGGAGACGAGCACCAGGGGTGGGTCCAGGGACACCGAGGTGAAGGAGTTGACGGTGACCCCGTAGTAGCTGTCGCCGGACTGATAGGTGAGGACGACGACTCCGGTGGCGAAGTTCCCCAGCGTGTTGCGCAGCTGACGAGGATCGGCGAGCGGTGGTACCGCCGCGCTCGACGCGAGTGTCCTGGCGTCAGCGGCTTTCTCATAGATCTCCGAGTCCCACATGATCTCGGTCATCCCGAAGCCTCCTGGATGAATCGTGGGTCCCGTCCTGGGACAGGGCCGGGGTAGGGGGGCCGGCAGCCACGTGCCGTGGCTGCCGGCTGCGGGGTCAATGGGCCTCTTCGAGGGCTTCCTCGCCCGCGACGAACGTGGTGCCGGTGCCTTCGGGCAGCCAGTTCCGCAGCATCGGGTAGACGGCGAGCGCCAGCACGAAGGACACCAGGAAACCGAGGGCGAAGACGTCGGTGGCCATCAGGACGATGCCGACCGCGGCGGACAGGACCAGCGTGACGACTCCGGCCCAGTTCCACTTCTCGACCCGGTGGGTCGCGCTGTCGAACCGCGCCCGGCGCACCAGGTAGTAGTCCGCGATCATCACACCGCACATGCCGAGCGTCATGGCGCCCAGGTACGCCAGGTACTGGGTGAACTTCTCCAGGATTCCGGCGGCGATCATCACCAGGGCGATGATGTTGCCGACGACGACCATCGCCGCCCGGCCCGGCTTTCTGCCGGTGAGGGAGTCGATCAGGTTGACCAGCGAGAGCGATCCGGAGTAGGCGTTGATCGCCTGCGCCTTGGCCTGGGCCGCGTAGATGGTGACGAAGCCCATCCAGCCCGCGAAGATGACGAAGAAGGCACCCGTGTTCTGCATGACGAACGCGTTGCCCGCGGCACCGGCCGTCTCCGGGCTCATGCCCTTGTTGTGGGCCATCAGGTAGCCGATGACCTGGGGCATGCCGCCGATCACGACGAGGGAGCCCAGGATGGTCATGACGATGTTCTGGGTGACCGGGCCGGCCACGGCCAGGACCGTCACGTCGCGCCGCGTGCGGCAGTAACGCGCGAAGTCCGTCGTGACCAGGGCGATGGTTCCCGCCGTGGCGCCCATGACCGAGACCGCGGACTCGAATCGCGGCCACAGGCCTCCGGGAACGACTCCCGCGTAGGCGAAGACGTCCATGGGGTCGGCGCCCTGGATCACATAGATGTCCACGATCATGTAGATCGTGACGAGCAGCGTGACGGCGATCAGGACGCCGGTGGCGCGCAGGGCGAGTTTGATGCCGAAGATGGCGAGCCCGATCCACAGCAGCGTCATGCAGCCGTAGATCAGGATGCGCCATCCCCACGAATCGGGCAGGCCGAACATCAACAGCGTGCCCTGGTAGAGGAGGGCGGCCTCGACGGCGAGGAAGCCGAGAATCATGAACGCGAAGACGATCGAGCCGATCGCCGAGCCCTTGAAGCCGAACCCGAAGAACCGGGAGGTGATGGTGCTCGACATACCGGTTTCGAAGGCCATCCGCCCCAGGGCCTTGCCGAGGCCCACCGCGAAGGCCGCGACGAGGACACCGACGATCAGGCCCACGGTGAAGCCGGCGAGTACCACGGTGAAGCCGGCGATGGCGAAGACGACGAGGGCGGTGGCGACGCTGACCGGGCTGAGGGCGAGTTGGTAGCCGCTCCTGCGCTCTGCCAACGGCACGCTGACCAGGGCATGGTCTTCCGCCGCGGCCGCCAGTGCCGAATCAGCCGGTCTGGGATTCCTGGTGTATGAAGACACGGTGGTTCCTGTCCTTGTGAGAAATGCGGCGCCTGCGGCGGAACTTCCATGACCGGACCCGCCCGATGTGGCCGCGAGGGATCAGTCCGCGCTGCAACCCGCTACGGCGATGGCCTCGATTTCGAGGAGGATCTCCGGCTTGGCGAGGGCGGAGACCTCGACCAGCGTGCAGGCGGGGAAGTCGCCGGAGAAGAACTCCTGACGGGCCTTCCACACGTCGGCGTTGTCACCGATGTCCGTGACGTAGATGGTCATTTTGACGATGTCGTCCATGACCGCGCCGGCCGCCTCGACCAGGTCCTTGATCTTCTGGAAGACGACCTTGGCCTGTTCGTAGGAGGTCTCGCCGAGGACGGTCTCCCTGTCCTGCCCGCGGGCGGTCATTCCGGAGACCATGATGAGTTCGTCGATCCTCAGGCAGTTCGACCACATCTTGTCCGCCGGCTCCCGCACGGCGGCGGAGTAGATACGCTGCTTCTTCATCGCTGTTGTCCTCAGAGGTCGATGCGGTTGTCCCACGCGGACGTTCCGCCCCAGTTCACGCATACACTCTGACGGCGCATGAATCCCTTCCAGGCGTCCGAACCGGCTGTACGACCACCGCCGGTCTCCTTTTCGCCGCCGAAGGCGGAACCGACGTCGGCACCCGTCGTGCCCATGTTGACGCGCACGATTCCGCAGTCACTGCCCCGAGCCGACAGGAACGTTTCGATGTTGGTCAGGTTCGTGCTGTGCATGCCCGAGGCGAGACCCTGGGCGACACCGTTGTGGATCTCGATGGCCTCCTCGAGATCGTCGTAGGTCAGCACGGAGACGATGGGCACGAAGGTCTCCGACTGGGCGATCTCGAAGTGCGGTTCGACACCTGTGACGATGGCCGGCTCGACGTACAAGCCCGGGCGGTCGATCACGTTGCCGCCGTACGCCACGGTGGCGCCCTGACGTTCGGCACGGGCGAGGACCTGCTTGTAGTCCTCCACCGCACGCTGGTCGATCAGCGGGCCGACCACGGTGTCCGGGTCGCGCGGGTCGCCGATGGAGATCTGGTCGAAAGCCTTCTTCAGCAGCTCGACCAACTCGTCCGCGATGCTCGCGTGCGCGATGACACGGCGGGTGCTCGTGCAGCGCTGTCCGGTCGTGCCGACCACGCCGAATGTCAGTGCCTTGGCGGCGAGTTCCAGGTCGGCGGTCTCGTCGACGATGCAGCCGTTGTTGCCCGAGCACTCCAACTGGTACCGGCGGCCCAGCGTCGAGCCGACGATCTCGGCGACCTTGCGCCCCACCGGCGTGGAACCGGTGAACGAGATCATGGCGACACGGGTGTCGGAGACCATCCTCTCGGCGACGGCGTTGTCGTCGGGGATGAACAGGGAGAACACCCCCTCGCAACCCATCTCCGCCGCCGCCCTGTTGACCAGCTTCTGCACGGCGATGGCGGTCAACGGCACCTTGGGGCTCGGCTTCCAGATCACCGTGTTGCCGGCGATCGCGGAGAGGAACCCGTTCTGCGCCCAGACGGCGGCCGGGAAGTTGTACGCGCTGATCAGCCCGACGACGCCCAGCGGCAGCCACTGGTCGTACATGCGGTGCTCGGCACGCTGGGACTGCTGGGTGAAGCCGTACATCATCCGCGCCTGGCCGGCGGCCAGCGTCGACATGTCGACTGCCTCGCGGAGCTCGCCCTTGGCCTCCATCGTCGACTTGCCGGTGTCCAGCGAGACGACAGCGGCCAGACCTTCCAGATTCTCCTCGATCAACTGGCCGATCCGGCGCACGAATTCACCACGCCGCGGCGGCGGTACCATCCGCCACTTCTTCTGTGTCTCGACGGCGGCGGCCACGAGCGTCTCGTAGTCCTGTGCGTCCGAGGCCGCGATCCGGCCCACGACCTCGCCGTCTGCGGGACACTGCGCCTCGATGACCGGGCGGAACTCGACGGCTCCCCAGCCGAGCGAGTCCGCGTAGGTGCCGGAGTGCACCTGGTCCAGGCCGAATTCAGCCAGCACCTTGCCGGCGTCGAACAGAGTCTTGGTGGTTTCGTTCATCATCGCCTTCCATCAACGTCGCGAGTTCGGCAGGAATACGTCGGACGGGTCCGCACCTCACCCCTTGGCAAGGAAGTCGCCGATCGTTTCGTCCGTGTGGTATTCGGGCTTCTCGTAGTAGTGCGGGCCGTCGTAGATCTCGATCAGCACGCTGCGCTCGTGCGCCAGAGTCGGACCGTGCGGATGGTCCTTCGGGTTCATGTAGAACGACCCGGGACGCAGCCGGAGACCGGAGTCGGTGTACTCGTAGTCGCCCTCGAGGCAGTACATGAACTGGTTCGAGGCGTGCGTGTGCTTGGTCGGGATGGTGCCGCCCCGCTGGTACTCGAGGAGGGCGATGCTGGCGCCGGTGTCGGGGTTCTTGTAGAGGAAGTACTGACGGAACCCGTAGTCGGGATAGTCGATCCAGTCCTCGTCCTTGAGGTCGGCGGCATGGATCAGGACCTCGAGCGACTTCATGGTCGCGGGGTTGATGTCCACTGTTCACTCCCATCCGGGGCGGCCTGCTGCCACCCACGTCTCGTATTCCTGGCGGCTCTCGGGTGTGGCGGGAAACAGGCCGAAGAGGGGCCGGCCCCGCTCGAGTTCACGAGCCGCGAACTCCTCGTACGCGGTGGCGTCGGCGGCTTGCGCGGCGACCTCCGGAGCCAGTTCACGGGGAATGACCACGACGCCGTCGCCGTCACCGAGCAGCACATCGCCGGGGTAGACCGCCACTCCGCCGCACCCGACGGGTTCGTCGAGAGCGACCGGATGCAGGGCGATGGGGGTCGCCCGGGGCGCGTTGTCCCGCTGGTAGCACGGCAGGCCCGTCCCCTTGATGGCCTCCGAGTCCCGGTAGCCGCCGTCGGTGACCACGCCGGACACACCGCGGTGCTTCAGGCGCGCCGCCATCATGTCGCCCATGGACGCGGCAGCCGTGCAGCCGAACGCGTCGATCACGAGCACCGCGCCGGGCGGGCACTCCTCGATCGCCCGCCGGTGCAGGTTGTCGCTGCTCGAGTAGGTGGCGAGGCTGTCGAGATCCTCGCGTGCGGGGATGAACCGCAGGGTGTAGGCCGGGCCCACCAGCGCCTGCTGGCCGGCCGCCAGCGGCCGCACCCCGGCCATGATCACGTTCCTCAGGCCGCGCCGGAGCAGCATGTTGGCCACGGTGGCCGAGCCCGCCCGCGTCAGCTGCGCCCGGACCGGCTCGGGCAGTGGTCCGGCGAGGTCCGCGCTCGCTGCGGCGGTCACTGGAAGAACTCCAGGGGCGGGCGGTTCCCCCACTGGGTGGTGTCACTGGCGGTGCCGTTGAACTTGGTCGGCCGGTGGGTGCGGTCGACGACGTCGCCGTCGGTGTAGTGCTCGATGCGGAAGCCGAAGGGGTCCTTCCAGTAGTCGAAGATCTGGCTGCCGAGCAGGTGGCGGCCGACTCCGACGTCGAGGGAGTATCCCTGCTGGATGAGGTAGTCGTGCGACGACATGACGGCGTCCATGTCGGTGACCTCGAACGCGCTGTGGTGGATTCCCGCCCAGTCCGACTGCAGGACGAGCATGAAGTGGTGGTCCACGAGCTGCTCGCCCAGGTCCAGCCGGACGAAGGTGCCGACGACAGGCCCCTCCTCGCCCGGCGGGACGAAGTAGTCGGAGGGAAGGAAGTTGAAGCGTTCGTTGAGCCAGGCCATGGTCTCGTCGTGGTTCTTCACATGAAGCACGAAGTGACCCAGGCGGGCGATGGTGCACGGCGCGACGGGCTGGCGGACGGCGGCGTTCACCCGGTTCTTGTCGCGGATGTTGTTCATCGCGAAGGGTTCCCGGTCCGGGATCGGTTCGGCCTTGCGCCGGCCCGAGACCGCCCGGATCTCGAAGCCGTCGGGCGTGGTCATCGCGACCTCGTGGCCGCCGCCGGGCTCCGTCGACTCGCGGACCGGGGACGACCCCGGCATCGCGGCGAGCTCGACGAGGTCGTCGTAGGTGGCGACTTCGATCGATGCGCCGACGAAGCGTTGTCTGTCGCCCTTGCGGGTCACATGGATGTGATGCTGGGTGCCCGTTCCCCGCATGTACAGGGTCCGGTCGTCGCTGCCCTCGGCCGGCACCATGCCGAAGGCTGTCAGGAACTTCTCCATCACCTCGAGATCCGGTGCCTCGTAGGTGACTTGGGCAGCATCAATAGCCGTAGCCACGGGTCCTCCTGGGGTGGGTGAGAGCACGGCGACGAGTACGCTCGGGCGCCGCCGAATGGCCGGGGCTCCCTCTCGGCAGGGAGCCGCACGGGGCCGTCAGCCCTTGAGAATGCTGACGTCGTCGGGATTGCGCAGGTCCGGAACCGTCCAGCCGTCCAGGTCGTACTCGTCCATGGCGCTCTGCGCGAATTCCTTGCAGTAGTCGAGCAGACCGCTGCCCCGTGCGCCGAACAGGTTGGTCTGACGCGTCACGTCGTTGCTGCCGATGTAGTTGATCTCGTACAGCTCGTGACGGGCTCCGAACTCCGTACCGATGGAGTCCCAGAGCATCTTCATGACCTTGACGCGCTCCTCGGCGTCGATGCCCCCGGTACCGCGCAGGTAGGTGTCCAGATAGCCCCGGATCTCCGCGGTCTTGAAGTCGTTGGCGTGGGAGTTGAGGTAGATCAGTCCGCTGGCCACGACCTGCTCGATGATGTTCTTGATCTTCGGCATGGCCAGCTGGTTCATCACGCGGTAGGCGCCGGCGAACTGCGGGTCGGGCTGGATCATGCCGCCCTTCCACGGCACCGCGCTCTTCGCCATCGCGTCCGACAGCGCCCAGAAGGTGTTGCGCCAGGCGATGACCTCGCCGAGCTGGGACATGACGCCGTGGAACGAGCCGGCCCCGGTGACATCGAGGGCGCGGGACAGCATGCCGACGAGGAAGTCCATCTTGACGGCGAACCGGGTGCACCCGTGCAGGGAGGCGCGCTCCAGGTAGCCCGAGTGGATGTTGTACTTGTTCGCCTGTTCCAGGTCGTTGTAGATGAACGCGTTCTCCCACGGGATGAACACGTTGTCGAGGACCAGGATCGCGTCGTTCTCGTCCAGTCGGCTCGACAGCGGGTAGTCGAACGGGCTGCCCAGCACCGAGGCGCGGTACTCGTTCGAGGTGCGGCAGAGCAGCTTCACGCCGGGAGCGTTGGTGGGCGTGATGAACACCGGGGAGAAGGCCGGGTCCTGCACGGCGACCTGGCCCACGTGACCGACGAAGGTGTGGTGCGTCAGGGCGGACCCGGTGGCCACCACCTTGGCGCCGGTGACGTAGAAGCCGGCGTCGGTCTCCTTGGTGACCCGGATGAACACGTCCTTGCCCGCGTCCGGCCCGAGGCCGCGGTCGACCGGCGGGTTCATGATGGCGTGGTTGATGTACCAGGTCTTCTCCTGGGCCTTGCGGTACCAGTTGCGCGCGTTGTCCTCGAAGCCCCGGTAGAACTCGGCGTTGGCGCCGAGAGTGCCGAGGAAACAGCCCTTGTAGTCGGGAGAGCGGCCCATCCAGCCCCAGGTGATCCG
Source organism: Streptomyces sp. NPDC001204 (assembly GCF_053598035.1). Taxonomy (NCBI): domain Bacteria; kingdom Bacillati; phylum Actinomycetota; class Actinomycetes; order Kitasatosporales; family Streptomycetaceae; genus Streptomyces; species Streptomyces sp. NPDC001204. The sequence continues at coordinate 28,030 of NZ_JBSFJL010000038.1, forward strand.
CTGCCACTCGGCGATGGCGTCCCGGGCGGCCACCTGCTCCTCGACGCTCTTGGGGGCCTGGTAGAAGCGGTGGGTGAAGCCTCCCCACTCCGTGGGCGCGGTGAGGATGTCCTTGCGCGCGGGGTCGTGCAGAGCGTCGTACATGCGAGCGATCATGCGAGCGGAGTTGCGGAAGGCGGGGTGTTCGGCGACATTCTTCACCCGCTCCCCGTAGATCCAGACCTCGCGGCCGTCGTTGAGGCTTTCGAGATATTCATCTCCGGTAAAGGGGAGATACTCACGGCCGGCAGGGCTCTGTGCCGACTGATTCGCGTTTCCCGCCGTCATTGACCGGCCCCTTCTTGTCGTTCACGGAACCGGGCCGAGCCATCGGTTCGTGCAGTCAAGGCGCGGGCAGCAATCGCACGAGACGTTTTCTCTCATCGATACGGCCCGCGCCGTCGAATTGCCGGGAAGACTGACACGGCCGCACGGCACGGGCAATAGAAAGCGGAAGGGCCCAACGACGCTCGAGTGCGTCGGCCACCGATCTCCGGTCCGATCGGCACTCGAGCCGGAAACTGCCTCTGAGCAGGCATTTCAAGCGTTGGCGCGCGTTCCGCAGCGGAGTGGATACCGGTTCGAATGTGACGCACATCACAAGGATTTGGCGGTCGATCACAGGAGTGTGCTCTTGATTTCACCCACCCTTTCCATATAGGGCGCAGCAGGAGGGTGCATAGTTCCGCGTATGGCTGCTCTCACCGCCCGAGCGCGCGGCGATGCTCGGCAACGGTCCGAGTGGCCTGCAGCCAGCGATCCATGAGTGGGGTAATCTCTCCTCCGCGCTTCCACAGCAGGGTCGCCTGCATGGACCGGAGCCATTCCGGGGGGTCGAGAAGCGCCACCGAATCACTCGATCCGGCAATGCGCTCGGTCACGAGCGCGACACCCAGCCCGGCGGCAACGAAGGCCACTGCCGTCTGTGGCGTGGAAACCTCGATGACCTCGAAGGAGTCGTCACCCGACAAGGCTTTCTCCGCGGCGTCCGGCATACCCCAGAACGCGGAAAGCCGGGACGGCAGGATCCACCGGCCCCAGCCCTTGCCGTCAGGACGGGATTCCATGGCGCGATACCTTGGCACGGCGAGCTTGACATTGATGTCGATGATGGGGCACCAGTCACAGCCCTCGGCGACGAATCTGGCGAATTGCGTGGACCCGAACGGGACGCAGCCCATGTCCAGATCGCCGGACAGAACACCCTGAACAATGAGGTCGGGAGTGACATCGGCCAGTGTGACGCGCGCCTTGGGGGCCTGATCGAGGAACTCCGCCAGTACGTCCGCGATGATTTCGTTGATGACCATGGGTTCCACGCCGATGTGCAGATCGCCGATTGCGCCCCCTCCCATCAATTTCAGCGTCTCCACGACTCGGTTCCGGTCCGCTATCAGACGTTCGCCCCTGGAGAGGAGGTGAAGGCCCGCCTGGGTGGGGTGCACGCCTTTCGCGGTTCGCTCGAGGAGGCTCACTCCGAGCTCGCGCTCCAGCTTCGCGATGGCGTGACTCAGCGGCGGCTGCGTCATGTGCAGATTCTTGGCGGCCTGTGAAACCGAGCCGGCCTCGACGACGGCTTCGAAGTACTCGAGTTGGCGAAAATCCATGCCCTCTGGATGTCACGACTTCTGCGGAATGTCAACAGATGAGCAACCGGCTTGGGGGAGGGTGTGGTCGTACGAAGTTGTGGGAGCGGCGTTCTTACGTTCAGGTCGATCCGGCCCGCTACGGCGTGCCGCGGGCCGAAGCGGCCCGGGCCGGTCCGACCGCCGCCGTTATTGAACAGCCGCCATCCCATTCACCGCCGAACGAATTCCGGTGCCGGGCAGGAAGAGGAACGGGCACGGCTCAGTGCCGCCGAGCCTCAGCCGGTGGGCCACCTCGGGTGTGGCAGCGGCACGGATCCGCGTTCACGGGTCGGGGCAGTTCTCGACCGTCCCTTGGGAGTGCGGAGCCACCGCAGGTTCTCATCGGTGACGAAGCGCTGGCTAGCGTCGCCTGGAGAGAGTCACGACGGGGGAGGACCGAAGGACCTTGCCCCGACTGTCCAGCGCCTTTACCTGGAAGTACGGCCCGCGGTCGTTCGTCGTGACGGCGGTCTCGAATCCGGACCGAGGGACGTGTCGGGCGACGACCGACAGGGAGCCGGGGGTACGTCCGGCCAACACCCGCCATGCTCTGGTCTGCGTCGAGCCGTTCCGGGAGGCGTAGACGACGCGCGCCCGCCGGCGGACCGTGCGGCCGCGCTCGGTGGGTAGTACGGCATGCCGATCCACTCGTTCCGAAACGCTCGGTACGAGATGTCGGCGCCGGGCAGCCTCGCGTCGTAGAGCAGGTTCCGTGAGGCGCTGCCCCCGGTGTTCCCCGCACCCGCGTACTCCGAGTAGTACGGGCTCTGGGCCCCATCCGATGAACTCGTTGCCGTTGAAAAGGGCCTGGGTGTTCCCCTGGGTCGGTGACTCCAGCGGCGGCTGGTAGTAGCTGCGGTGCACGGTCGCCTTACGGCTGCGGAAGTCGAGGTCGAGGATCAAGCCGTGCGACCGCTGTTCGGGGCGCCGTCGGGCAAGTCGCAGCAGCCAGCCGTCGTCGAACATGCTGATCCGGTTCCCCGGCCGGAACCGGGCATCGTGCTGCCAGTAGAAGTCCGCGTTCGGACCGAAGGTGAAGTCGCTTTTCTTTCCTCCGATCTGATAGCGGATCCTGCCGGACTTCTTTGAGACGTCGTAGATGGCCCACATGTTCCGGGCCGAGATCAGCAGCCGGCCGTCAGGACCCTCGTCGACCGAGTTGATGTGAAAGGCGAGTGGGTGTCGTAGATGCAGTAGCACCCGCCCGGTTCCGGCGCCCCGGCCGGCAGGTTCGTGTACGCCGGGGGAAGCGCCAGGGTGCCCTGCCACCAGGTCAGCACCGGCTGTCCCCGGTCCCTACGGCCGTCGTAATACGTCTGGACCTTGAAGTCGGCGTTCTGCAGGTTCGTTGGAGGGCAGTGGGCGGAACCAGATCGGATCACCTGAGTTGTCGACGGTTCCCCGGCGGCGGCACGGAACCGCGCGCCGGGCCGGGGCGGGTCGTGAGGGGCGCGGCTCGTCAGGCCGAGCGGGTGGTCTCCTCGTGGAGCACGGGGTGGGCGAAGGGGAGGCCGGCGGTGTAGCGGGCGAGTTCGTCCGCGGCGGCTGCCGCCATGCGGTGGAGTTCGCCGCCGAGGGAGCCGGCGACGTGCGGGGTGAGGAGGACGTTGGGCAGGTCGTACAACGGGGAGTCGGGGGGCAGGACTTCGGGGACCGTGACGTCGAGAACCGCGTTCAGGCGGCCGGTGAGGAGTTCGTCGACCAGGGCGTCCTGGTCGACGAGGGAGCCACGGGAGGTGTTCACCAAGGTCGCGTCGTCGCGGAACAGCGCGAGCCGGCGGCGGTCGATGAGGTGCCGGGTGGCGGGGAGTTCGGGGGCGTGGACGGTGACCACGTCGCTGGCCGCGCACAGCTCGTCCAGCTCCACCGAGCGGGCGCCGAGGAGTTGGGCCTCCGCCGCGTCCACGTAGGGATCGTGCAGGAGCAGGTCGAGGTCGTGCGGGCGGAGGAGTTCCAGGACGCGACGGCCGATGCGCGAGGCGCCGACGACGCCGACCGTACGCCGGTAGTTCCCGACGTGAGGGTAGGCGGCCAGCCAGTCGTGCTCGACGCCGCGCCGGGCGCGGTAGTCGTCCCGAATGCGCAGCAGTTGCTTGTTGGCGAGGAGGATCACCGCCACGGTGTACTCGGCGACGGGCAGGGCGTTGGCCCAGGCCGCCGAGGTGACCTGGATCCCGCGCCGCCAGCAGGCGTCGGTGATGTGGTGCTTGACCGATCCGGCGGCGTGGATGACGGCTCGCAGAGCGGGCGCCTTGGCGAGGACGTCCTCGTCCAGCGGCGGGCAGCCCCAGCTGCTGACGATGACCTCGGTCTCGCGCAGGGCGGCGGCGGCCCGCGGGTCGCCGAAGTCGTCGACGACGAGGGCCGGGTCGAGGTCGGCGAGCGTGGTGAGCCGGTCCAGGGTGGCGCGGTCGATCAGCCGGCCGGCGAGATCGGCGTGCATGGCCAGCAGGGTGCGTGGACGCCGCCGTCCGGAGGCGGCCGGGTTCGGCGACGCGGCTGGTGCGGTCGGGGGGTTGGACACTCGGTTCTCCGGTACGGGTGTGGCGGGGGCGGACGTCACTTGACGCTTCCCGCGGTCAGGCCGGCCTTCCAGTGGCGCTGCAGGGCGACGAAGGCGATGACCAGCGGGACGATGCCGAGCAGGGAGCCGGTGACGACCAGCGGGTAGTACTCGGGGAAGGCGTGGGTCTGGGTGTTCCAGCTGTACAGGCCGAGACTGAGGGGGAACAGCCGGTTGTCGGAGAGCATCACCAGGGGCAGGAAGAAGTTGTTCCAGATGGCGGTGAACTGGAACAGGAAGACGGTGACGAGTCCGGGCATCACCATCCGCAGCCCGACCGACCAGAACGTCCGCAGCTCGCCGGCGCCGTCCATACGGGCGGCCTCCAGCACTTCGCCCGGTACGTATCCGGCGCAGAAGACACGCGCCAGGTAGACGCCGAAGGGATTGACGAGGCTGGGGACGAACACGGCCCAGAAGGTGTTGACGACGCCCAGCTTGGAGGCCAGCAGGTACATCGGCAGCGCGAGCGCGGTGGTGGGCACCAGCACGCCGAGCAGGACGAGCCCGAACAGCTTCTCCTTGCCGGGGAAGCTGTAGACGTGGAAGGCGTACCCGGCGCAGACGCACACGAGCGCGCACAGCAGGGCGCCGATCCCGGCGTACAGCAGGGAGTTGGCGTACCAGCGGAAGTAGATGCCGTCGCCGGCCGTGGCCAGGGCGTGGAGGTTGGCGCCGAGGTGCCAGGTGGAAGGGGTGAGGGTACGGCCGCCGAGCAGGTCGCCGGTGTTCTTGGCGGCGGCGGTGAGCAGCCAGGCGAGCGGCAGCAGGGTGTAGGCGGTGGCCAGTACCAGGGCGCCGTTGACGGCGGCCCTGGACAGCGACCAGGGACGGCCCTTCACACGTGCGGCGCCGGGCTGTGCGGTGGCGGTGGTCATGCAGCGGCCTCCGTGGCGGGCTGGGGCCGGTCCTCGCCCCGGGTGCGGGTGGCCCGGGTCACGACGAAGGAGAGCGCGGCGGCGGCCAGCGCCAGCAGGACCGAGGAGGCGGCGGCCAGGCCGTAGTCGTGCCGCTCGAAGGCCGCGGTGTAGGCGTACATGTTGGGGGACCAGGTGGAGACGACGCTGGGTGTGGTGCCGTGCAGGATCATCGGCTCGGTGAACAACTGGAGGGAGCCGATGACGGTGAACAGGCCGACGACCGCGAGCGAGGAGCGGATCAGCGGGATCTTGACGCTGAGCGCCGTGCGCAGCGGCCCGGCACCGTCGACCACGGCGGCCTCCAGGACCTCGCGCGGGATGGCCTGCAACGCGGCGAAGAAGATCACCATGTTGTAGCCGGTCCACTCCCACACCGCCATGTTGACGACGGCCGGCAGCGGGTGGCCCAGCAGGTCGGCGTGGGCGCCGAGCGAGTCCAGGGCGCCGATCACCGGGCTGATGCCGGGCGTGTAGAGGTAGATCCAGACCAGGGTGGCGATGGTGCCCGGCACCGCGTGCGGCAGGAACAGGGCGAGCTGGAAGAACCGGCGCGCCTTGACCAGGGCGGAGTCCAGCAGCAGGGCCAGCACCAGCGCCAGGATCATCATCAGCGGGATGTAGAGCAGGCAGTACTGCACCAGGTTGAGGAAGCCGCCGCGGAAGGCCGCGTCGCCCAGTGCCCGGGTGTAGTTCCCGAGGCCCGTGAAGACGGTCTCGCTGCCACCGAAGCCGAGGCCCGAGCGGTGCTCGGCGTAGAGGCTGAGGTAGACGGCGTAGCCGACCGGCACCAGCGTGGCGCCAGTGAAGAGCACGAAGAACGGCGCGAGCAGCACGGCGGGCGCCCCGCACCGCCGCCGCCGGACGGCAGCGGTACGCGAGGGCGCGGCGGAGGCCGTGCGGGTGGCCGTGGGAGCGGTTGGGGTCACGGCGCGGAGACCTTCAGACCGCGGTTCTTCAGCTCGGCGACGGTGTCCTTCTGTGCGGCCGCGAGGGCCTGGGCGATGGTGCCGGATCCGGAGGAGAGCTTGCCGAAGGAGTCCTTCAGGGAGTTGTTGGTGACGCCCATCGCCGGACCCCAGGTCCACTTCTGCTCGATGGACCCGGCGGCGCTCTTGTAGACGCCGTAGATGTCCTGCCCGCCGTAGAAGTCGGCCTTGAACGCCTTCGCGGCCACCGGCACCAGCGCGGGGTCGGCCGGGAAGGCGGAGGAGTCGCCGGAGGAGATCCGGGCCTGGATGCCCTGGGCGGTGGTAGTGGCCCAGGTGGCGAACTCGACGGCTGCCTCCGCCTTCTTGCTGTCCTTGGAGACGGCGAAGGTGGTGCCGCCGAGCATGCCGCTCGCGGGGGTGCCGTTCCAGGACGGCAGCGGGGCTACGGCCCACTTTCCGGCCTGGTCCTTCGGAAGGGTGCCCTTCAGCACGCCGCCGCCCCAGGACGCCCCCAGGTAGCCGGCCGTCTGGCCCTTCTGCAGCGAGGCGGTCCACTGCTGGCTGAACGAGGGCTCGACTCGGACCAGGTCGTCGTTGATCATCTTCTGCCAGTAGTCGGCGACCTTCTTCGTCTCGGGCGCCTCCAGGCTCACCTGCCAGGTGTCCCCGGCGGTGCCGAACCACTGGGCGCCCGCCTGCCAGGCCATCGCCTCGAAGGTGGTCGGGTCGTCGGGGAAGAACGTGGCGATACGGCTGCCGGGTTCCGCCTTCTTCAGCTTCTCGGCGGCCGTGCGGAACTCGTCCCAGGTCGTGGGCACTTCGATGCCCGCCTTGTGGAACAGGTCCTTGCGGTAGTAGAAGGCCTGCGGGGCGGCGTCCAGCGGCAGCGCGTACGTGGCACCGCCGAGAGTGGTCAGCTGCACCGCCTGCGGCAGGTACTTCGCCTTCAGGTCGGCGCCGACGTACTTGCCGATGTCCTGAACGGCCCCCTGGCTGACGAAGTCCGGCAGCTGCGGGTACTCGACGTTGAACACGTCGGGGGCGTTGTGGGCCTTGACCGCGTTGGAGAGCTTCGCGTAGCCGCCGGCCGAACCGGAGGGGATCTCCTCGTAGCTGACGTGCACGTCCTTGTGGGAGGCGTTGAAGGCGTCCACCACCTGCTGGGTGCCCTTCGCCCAGCCCCAGAACGTGATGTCGACGGGCTTGCCCGAGCCGGACGCCGGGCTGTCGTCGTCGCTGCCGCAGGCGGCGAGGAGGGTGGCGGACAGCGCGGCGGCGGTGAGCGCGGCGGCGGCGCGGAGGGCTGTGCGACTGCGGGTGGGGGCAGCGGACATGGCTCGGCTCCTGGGAGACGGGACGGGTGAAGTGTGCCCGGTGCGGAGCCGGCGGCGGCGAGGCCGGCCGGGCTCCGGGGCCGTCGGGCCCGGGTACCGCACATCTTGGGAACGCTTCAGATCGAAGTCAATACCTTTCGATCGAACGATCTAATATGATCAGGAAAGAAGGGGGTGCGGAACTTGGATATTCTGCGGATTCGTGGCGTTGGTGAGGTGTGGACACCCCCTGTTCAGATCATTCGATCGATTGCATTGACGATCGATCGGGTGACTTCTAGATTCGGCACCCCGAGCAAGGAGCCCCGCCATGCCGCGCACGTCCCTCCCACCCGAGGACCGCTCGCTCAGCCCGTACACGGGCTGGACTCGCGCCCACTGGGAGGCCGTGGCGGACAGGCTGCTCACCGCGGCGCTGCGGCACGCCGGGCCCGGCCACGCCCTGATCGCGCTGCCCGGCCCGCGCCCGAGCTGGTCCGGCCCGCGGTCGGACGCGCTGGAGGGCTACGCCCGCACCTTCCTGCTGGCCGCCCTCCGCGTCGCGGGCGCCGACGGGCAGGACCCGCTGCGACTGCTCGACCGGTACGCCGAGGGGCTGGCCGCGGGAACGCGGTGCCCCACCGGGGAAAGGGAGCTGACCGGTCGCGACCCGGTCGCCTGGCCGGCGGTCACCGACCGGGGACAGGCCATGGTGGAGGCGGCCTCCGTCGCGCTCGCCCTCCGTCTGACCCGGCCCTGGCTGTGGGACCGCCTCCCCGCACGGACCCGCACCCGCGCCGCCGACTGGCTCGCGGGCGCACTGCGCCACACCCCCGTCGACAACAACTGGTGGCTCTTCCAGGTCACCGTCGGCGGATTCCTCGCCGAGACCGGACACCACACCGAGGCCGCCGAACGCGCCGTCGCCCAGGGGCTGTCCAGGATCGAGCAGTGGTACCTGGGCGACGGCTGGTACACCGACGGACGGCCGCGCGCCGTCGACCACTACAACGGGTGGGCCTTCCACCTCTACCCCGTCCTGCACGCCCACCTGACGGACGACAGGCGGCTGCTCGACCGCTACGGCACCCGGCTCGCCGCCCACCTCGGGCGGTACGCGCACACCTTCGGCGGCGATGGCGCCCCGCTGCACCAAGGCCGTTCGCTCATCTACCGGTTCGCCTCCGCCGCCGCACCGTGGGCCGGCGCCCTGACCGGCCACACCCCGCTGAGTCCGGGCACCACACGACGGCTGGCCTCCGGCACCCTGCGCCACTTCATCGACCACGACGCCGTGGACGACGACGGCCTGCTCACTCTCGGCTGGTTCGGTTCCTGCCCCGCGCTGGTGCAGCCGTACTCGGGCCCCGCCTCGCCGTACTGGGCGAGCAAGGGCTTCCTCGGCCTGCTGCTGCCGCCCGGCCACCCCGTGTGGACGGCCGTGGAGGAACCCGCACCGGCCGAGCGCGGCGACGCCGTGGTCCCGGTGCGCGGAGCGGGCTGGCTGATCCAGTCCACGGCCGCCGACGGACTCGTACGCGTGCACAACCACGGCAGCGACAACCAGCCGGCCGACGAAGTCCTGCCGGACGACCCGCTGTACGCGCGCCTGGCGTACTCCACCGCCACCGGACCGGCCTTCGAGGGCCCCGCCGACAACCACTTCGCGCTGCTGGACGGCGGCGAGGCGAGCGAGCGCGGACCGATCGTCCCGCTCGGCACGGGACCCGGCTGGGCGGCCTCCGCCCACCGGCCCCGCATCGGAGGGGCCGCACTGCCGGGCGTCGGCGTCACCTCCCTGGTGCTCGCCGCCGGAGTCGAGGAGATCCACGCGCACCTGGTCACCGGCGCCCCCGGCGGGACCGGGGTACGGCACACGGGATGGGCCGTGGCCGGGAGCGCGGTGGAGACGGCTGTGACCGGCGGCGGAGCACGGGTACGGGTCACCGGGTCCGCGCTGGTCTCCGAGGCGGTCGCCCTGCACGGCCTGGACGCCGCCACGACCGAACCCGTGCCTGCGGGCACCGCGTTCGGGCCCGCGGCGGCGGTCCCGGTGCTGACCGGCGCGGTCACGGGGGAGGAGTGCCTGTTCGTCGCGGCGGTGCGGCTGAGCGGAGCCGGGACCGAGCCGCCGGCCGCGCGGGTCGCGGTGGAGGCCGCCCCGACGGGCCACAGGCTGCACGTCCACTGGCCGGACGGCAGCCGCAGCGAGGCCCTCATCCGCGCGGACGAGGTGACCGTCACCTCCGACGAGGACTGATCAAATTAATGAGCAATAGATCAGTAATGTATCGAACGCTAGACTCGTGGTGAGTCAGATCAGGGAGAAGGGGACCGTCATGTCGATCGCGGCTGACGAGCGCCGGACGCGGATCCTCGAGATCGTGCGCAAGCTCGGCACGGTCCGGGTCACAGACCTCGCGGCCCGTCTGGACCTCCCGGCGGTCACCGTGCGCCGGGACGTGGCGACCCTCGCCGAGACAGGCCTGTTGCGCCGCTCGCACGGCTCGGTCTCGGTACCGGACGAGCGAGCAGGCGCCGAGGCCGACGCCCGCACTCTCGGCCTGATCGTGCCCACGGTGAGCCACACCGTCAGCCAGTACTTCGACGAGGTGATCGCCGGGGCGCGCGCCGCAGCCGCCGACGCCGGAGCCCACTTGGTGCTCGGCATCTCGTCCTACGACCCCGGCGCGGACCGCGGCCAAGCGGAACAACTGCTCAAGTCGGGCGCCGAGGGGCTCATGCTCACACCCAACTGGATGTCCACGAGCAACCCGGACGACCGCCTCTGGCTCAACGAACTGCCGGTCCCGACCGTGCTGGTCGAACGCCGGGCCGCCGTCGGCACGGCCGCCGCGGAACTCGACTCGGTCAGCTCCGACCACCATCACGGCGTGCTGCTCGCCCTGCGCCACCTGGCCGCGCTCGGCCACGACACCGTCGCCCTCGCCGCCCGCCGAGACACCTGGACGGCGCTGAAAGTACGCAGCGGTTACGCCGAAGGCTGCGCCACCCTCGGCCTGACACCGCAGCCGGTGATCGACATCGACGATCCGGCCACGGCCCCCGAGCGAGTGGCCGGCCAACTGGCCGAGGCCGTCGCCCGGGGCGTGCGAGCCGCGCTCGTGCACAACGACCAGGACGCCATCCAGCTTCCGGCACTGCTGCGCGCACGCGGCCTGTCCGTCCCCGAGGACCTGGCGCTGATCAGCTACGACGACGTCTTCGCGGCCCTCGGTGCCCCGCCGCTGACCGCCGTGGCCCCGCCCAAGCGGGCAGTCGGCGCCGCAGCCGTCGACCTGCTGCTGAGGCGGCTGCGGCACGGCTCGGCCCTCCCGATCCACCGGGTGGAACTGCTCCCCGAACTGAAGGTACGTGCCTCCTGCGGCCGTCAGGGCACCGCCTGAGCTCCTGCACCGCCTGGAGCACGTGACTTCTGAGGCCGGACCGTCCGCCGCCCCGGCGAGCTCACGCGATGTGGGAGAGCCCGCCGGGGCGGTGGGCCGCGGGTCAGCCGATCCGGCCCGCGAAACGGTAGCGGAAGCCGTCGGCCGCGGTGACGACCACGTCGTAGTAGCCGTCCTGGTCGGTCGGCCATTCCACGACCGCGGGCTTGCCCTGACCGACGTACACCGTCTTGTGGCCGCCCTCGTAGTCGTTGGCCGCCAGGGCGAAGCGGACCTGGTCGCGTCCACCGCTGGACATCTGGAGCCGCAGCGTACGGTGGCCGGGCACGAGTTCGGCCTCGACCTGCGGAACGGCGCCGGCGTTCCGGCCGCCCGGGACGACGCTTCCGGCGAAGGACCGCACGAACCGGTCGGGGCCGTAGACGCTGAAGGCGTACTTCCCGTCCGTCGTCGCGGTGTCCCACACGTAGCGCTTGGCGCCGTCCTTGGTGACGGTGAACGGCGTCGCCTCGAAGTCGCGGTAGGCGTCCGGGAACACCTGCATGCTCACACCCCGCGCACCCTCGTTGGTCAGGGTCGCGGTGACCTTGCCGCTGGAGCGGTCGACGGCCACGGTGGCGTGCTGCTGGTACGGCACGGGCCTCGCCTTCAGCCGGCCGGACGGCGGCACGGGCATCGACTGCTGCCCCGTTGCCGGTATCGCCTTGGCGATCGACGGCAGCGTCCGGTCGTGCTCCGCGGCCGCGACCAGCACGTCGACCGACGGCAGGTCGGGCAGTGAGGTGTCGGCCGAGGAGAAGTCGATCGCCGAGGTCAGGTCACCGCACACCGTCCGGCGCCATTCGCTGACGTTCTCACAGAGCGCCGGCTTGCCCAGGCTCGTGGTCCAGTGCTCCAGGAACTGGATGAGCGAGGTGTGGTCGAACACCTCCGAGGACACCCAGCCGCCGCGCGTCCACGGCGAGACCAGGATCATCGGCACCCGCGCGCCCGGGCCGATCGGCAGCCCCTGCACGAATTCGCCCTCCGTGCCGGGCTCCGGCAGCGGCGCCTGCACGTGGTCGAAGTAGCCGTCGTTCTCGTCGAAGGTGAGGATCAGCAGCGTGGACTTCCACAGTTCCTCGTTCTCCTGCAGCGCCTGGATGACCCGGTCGGCGTACACGGCGCCGTAGTCGGGAGCGCCGGCCGGGTGCTCGGACCACAGGTACGGGGCGACGATCCAGGAGACCTCCGGCAGCGGCCGCTCCGCACCGGGCTGGCAGGCGTCGATGAAGTCCTTGAGGACGTAGTCGACGTTCTGGTTGGAGTTGGGCCCGGTCGGCTTGGTGTGCGTCTGCAGCACGTTGCCGCGCGCGAGCAGCCCGTCAGGAGAGGTGTCGGCACCGGACTGCGCCGGGTTGAACGACGCGAAGGAGCGTACGGTGTTGTCGGTGTAGTCACCGAGCCAGTTGCTGTCGGTGTCGTTGTTGACGTAGATCTGCCAGGACACCCCGGCCTTCTGGAGGGCCTCGGGGTAGGTCTCCCAGGTGTACCGGTAGCCGTAGTCCCCGCCGTTGTTGATGGCCGGTCCTTGGCTCGCGCCGGTCGGGTCGATGCCGCCGGACCACATGTAGATGCGGTTGGGGCTGGTGCTGGTGGCGATCGAACAGTGGTTGTGGTCGCAGACCGTGTATGCGGACGCCAGGGCGTACTGCCAGGGAATGTCCTCGCCGGTGAAGTAGCCCATGGTCTGCTCGCCCTTGGCGGCGATCCAGCCGTTGTTCTTGCCCATCGCCCAGGCGTTGTGGCCGTCCGTCCAACCGTGCGGCAGACCACCCGCGTTCTGCGCGTTGTACTTGCCCGTCTCCAGACGGAAGGGCAGCAGGTGTCCGCCGTCGGTGCGCTTGGCGTCCGGCTGCTGGAAGACGGTGGTGCCGTCCGGGTACCGCAGGGCCTGCTTGTCGCCGAAGCCGCGGACACCGGGGAGCATGCCGAAGTAGTGGTCGAAGGAACGGTTCTCCTGCATAAGGATCACCACGTGCTTGAGATCGGCGATCGTGCCGGTGAATCCCGTGGCGACCGCTGCCGAATCGGCCGGCGCGGCCGCGGCCTTGCCGGTGCCCGCCGCCGTGAGGCCGGTGGTCGCCGCGGCCGTCGCCGTCGCCGCGGCCGCCTGCAGCAGCCGGCGCCGGCTCATGCCCGAGCGGAAGAGGGACGCGGGAACACCTCGCGGGATGCGACCGGTTGTGCCGGCCAGCGAGCCGTCGGGGTTGGTCTCGGGAAGGTGCTCGGTGGGCTCGTCGGCATGCGACATGCGAATGATCCTTTCGATGTGGCACTCGGACCGGAGCACGGCAGCAGCGCGGGCCGACGGCCCCTCGGGGCAGGGGTGACCGGTAGCGGCAGCCATCGGACGCACAGCGGGAAGGTCCGAGATCACGGTGGGAACGAGCGGGTGGAGGTCCGCCTGCGGTGGGGGAGCGTGGTGGCGGCAACTGATCGATGGCGCCTGCAGCTTTCCGGCAGCCTGGCCAACCTGGCAAGACAAGTTGCCGACTTGTCTCGCATTGTTCACTCCCGCCCGGGCGGGAGCGGTGTGTGGACGCCTCAGGTATGTCGCCCGTACACCGGGTGGAGAGAAGACGCAGGTTGCCGGACGTCACGAGTTCATCGCCGCGCTCCGCCCCCGCGCCGCCCATGACGGACTCGTCGAAAGAGCCTGCTGCGCCTGCGAACCGGCCCGCGAGCCCGCCCTTCCGGGTCAGCGGACCGGTGGTTCCTGCGCCCTCCGGGGTCAGTGGACCGGCGGTCCCTGGTACGCGCCGGCGGCGGGGTGCCGCTTCGGGATCGGGAAGCCGAAGTAGTCGTGGCGGCCCGAGTCCGGCACGGGCACGCCCAGACCGAGTGCGGAGGATCCCCTGGCGACGCGGAAGGAGCCGGGGTCGGAGGTGTCGGCGCCCGCCAGGGAGGCGATCAGCTCCGGGTCCGCGGTGCTGCCGCCGGGGTTCGTGCCGCTCCCGTCGGTGTTGGCGGGCACGCCGCCCGGGATGCCGTACAGGACGTTGTGGTCGAAGTACAGGTCCGGCGTCGGGTTCTTGAAGCGGTAGGCGTCGGCCGTGGTGTCCCCCGGACCGGCGAAGACGTTGTTGCGGATCGTCAGTTCGTGCCGGGTGGTGGCAGGCGAACCGGCGTCGTCCTGCACCAGGTAGGTGGGGACGGTTTCCTTGTTGAGGAAGGTGTTGTTGTAGATCTGCGTGTTCAGGATCGGGCCCCAGCAGTTCTGCAGCAGCCGGGCGCCGTCGTTGTGGCTGATGTTGTAGCGGGCGACGACGTCGACGGTCTTCGCGCCGCTGTACGGGCAGTTCAGCAGGAAGCCGCCCTTGTTGTCGTGGCTGTAGTTGTACTGGAACACGGTGTGGTTCGAGGCGCCGTCGGCGTCGAAGGACATGCCGTCCAGGCTGTTGCCGCCGCCGGACACCTCGTTGTACTGGATGAGGGTGTCGTCGGTGTTGAAGGTCCAGATGCCGGCGTTGGCGACCTTGGAGCGCAGCTGGAAGCCGTCCACCCGGTTGTGCTCGACGACCGCCCCCGAGGTGGTGTCGAGCTTCATCGCGTCACCGGCGATCGACGTCAGCGTGTTGTGGTCGATGCGGACACGGGTGCTCGGCGTCCACGGGCCCGGGTAGACCGTGGGGTCCTGCTGGTCGCCCACCAGGTCGCGACGGGAGAACGTCGACTTGAAGTAGATGCCCTCCCGGTCCACGTCCCGGATGTGGTTCCCCGTGATCCGCAGGTCGTCGAAGGCGCTCGCGGTCGTCGTGCCCGCGACGTCGATCTGGATGCCGCTGGAACCGGTGAGGGTCTTGAAGTCGCCGCCGCGCACCGCGTGCACGTCCAGGCCGGAGAGCACGTAGTGGTGGCCGATGCCGTAGTCGGCCAGCTCCAGCCGGACGCCGTTGCGCTCGGTGCCGGGTGTGCCGCCGGAGTTGGTGATCTCCAGGTCGCGGACCTCGACGTACTCCATGTTGCGCAGCAGCACTGTGTCGTGCAGGCCACCGCCCTCCAGATGCGGCAGCGCACCGGTGCCGTAGGCGCCGATCCGGATGGGCGCGGCGGCGGAGCCGGCGCCGGTCGGGACGAGCGTGCCGGTGCAGGTCGTGCCGCGCGCGATGCGCAACTGGTCGCCAGGGCCGTAGCGATGCGCGCCGGCCTGAACCAGGGAGGTCCAGGGGCGCGCGTGACTGCCGTCGCCCGGTCCGCCGTCCGCGGAGCAGTCGAGGTAGTAGCGATGTCCGTGTTGGGCACTGTCGGCGAGGGCGGGGGACGCGGTGGCGGTGGCGGCCAGCGCGACTCCCACCGCGCAGGCGAGCACGGCGCCGAGACGGGCGCCGGATGGGCGGTGGGGCATGTGGGTCCTCTCTGAGGAGGGAGCGGCATGGGGTGGGGCAGGCCGCGCGGGTCGTGCGACGGGTCTCCGCCCCGGGGTGGTGCCTCACCGTAGGGTGGCCGACTGACTGATCTCGGTCAAGCCATATGGACACCTCGATCGCCATATGATCGAACGACGGCATTCATGGGGCTGTCGTCGATCAATCGATCAGTTCCCCTAACCCTCAAGAACCGTTCGTCGCACGATGGATACCGCTTACCGCATACGGTCGACCGGATGGTGTTCATCCAGGTGCGGGGTTCGTACCGTCCGGGATCATGAGTCCTCCTGTTGCTCCCCCGGGATGGAGTCGCTGGCTGGTTCCGCCCGCCGCTCTGTCCGTCCACCTCTCCATCGGCCAGGCCTACGCCTGGAGCGTGTTCAAACCGCCCCTGGAGTCCGCCCTCCACCTCGACGGCACCGAAAGCGCGCTGCCGTTCCAACTGGCCATCGTGATGCTCGGTCTGTCCGCCGCGTTCGGCGGGACGCTCGTGGAGCGCAACGGACCGCGCTGGGCGATGACCGTCGCCCTGGTCTGCTTCTCCTCCGGTTTCCTGCTGGCCGCCCTGGGGGCGCAGACCGAGCAGTACTGGCTGATCGTCTTCGGCTACGGGTTCGTCGGCGGCATCGGACTGGGCATCGGTTACATCTCACCCGTCTCCACCTTGATCAAGTGGTTCCCGGACCGGCCCGGCATGGCCACCGGCATCGCCATCATGGGTTTCGGCGGCGGCGCGCTGATCGCCTCGCCGTGGTCGGCGCAGATGCTGGACTCGTTCGGCGCCGATCACTCGGGCATCGCCCTCGCCTTCCTCGTGCACGGGCTGGTGTACGCCGTCTTCATGTCCCTGGGCGTCCTGTTGGTGCGGGTTCCGCGCGCCAGGAAGCCGGCCGAGACCGGGCCGAGTGCGCTCGCCGGCGCCCAGGTCTCCGCCCGCAGTGCCGTGCGCACCCCGCAGTTCTGGTGTCTGTGGCTCGTGCTCTGCATGAACGTGACCGCCGGCATCGGCATCCTCGAGAAGGCCGCCCCGATGATCACGGACTTCTTCGCGGAGAGCTCCACCCCGGTGTCGGCGTTCGCGGCCGCCGGCTTCGTCGCCCTGCTGTCGGCGGCCAACATGGCGGGCCGCATCGGCTGGTCCTCGACCTCGGACCTGATCGGACGCAAGAACATCTACCGCGTCTACCTCGGCGTCGGCGCGCTCATGTACCTGCTCATCGCGTCGTTCGGCGACTCGTCCAAGCCGCTGTTCATCCTGTGCGCCCTCGTGATCCTCTCCTTCTACGGGGGCGGGTTCGCGACGATCCCCGCTTACCTGAAGGACCTGTTCGGGAGCTACGAGGTCGGCGCGATCCACGGCCGGCTGCTCACCGCGTGGTCGACCGCCGGCGTCCTCGGCCCGCTGATCGTGAACTGGATCGCCGACCGCCAGGAGGAGGCCGGCAAGCACGGGTCGTCCTTGTACGGTCTCTCCTTCATGATCATGATCGGCCTGCTCGTCATCGGGTTCATCGCCAACGAGTTCGTACGGCCCGTCCATCCCCGCCACCACATTCCCGCACCGAAGGAGGCCGCCGATGGCCGACGCGAGCAGCCCGCCTGACCGGCGAGCACTGATCACCCTCTCCTGGCTGTGGGTGGGGGCGCCCCTGTGCTACGGCCTCTACGAACTCGTCCTGAAGGCCAAGCAACTCTTCACCGGGTGAGACCACCGGCGCCGCACGGGAGATGCCGGGACGCCCGAGAGCCGACGCGAAGCCGACCGCACGGGCGTCCTACTCCAGAAGGACCGAGCCGGCTTGCGTTCGAGCGGGCCTCCCGGCGGTCAAGCCTCGTCGCTTGCGATCACCACCGGCATCATCAGATCGAGTTAAACAACTTGGCTAAAAACAAGGCTAAATGGTGCTAGTGTCGGGGTGGAGGTATGGAGATGGCAACCGAGGAAGAGCTGTTCGCGTCGGTCGACGCGCTGCTGGAGGAGGAGCCGCAGCTCCCGCCTCCGTCTGAGCGCGCCCGGCTGCGTGAGGCCGCCGGGATCACGCAGGCCCGCCTCGCGGTCGCGTTGAAGACGTCGACGCAGACGGTCAAGAACTGGGAGAACGGCCGCTCCGAGCCGAAGGAGCCGCGCCTGTCCGCCTACCAGCGGCTGCTGAAGGGCTGGGCGGCGAAGCACTCCGCCCAGCCGGCCCACCCCGCCAACAGCGCCACTCCCGCTGCCACGCACGCCCCGGCCGCCTCGCCCCAGCGGGCCCAGTTTCCGGAGGCGTTCACCAGTCCGGTCGAGTCCGAGGCAGAGACCACCGCACCGGTGCAGGCACCCGCGGCCCCGGCCGCGCCGGAGCGTGCGGCCGCGCCTCGCCCGGTCACGTCGTCGCGCCGCCCGGCCGGGAAGAAGGCCGCCCTGCCCGTGCTGGACCCGCGGTTCCCGCACGGACCGCTCGCCGTGCTGGACGGTGACGGCTCCGCCTACGGCGTGAACGGGATCGTATTGGACTGTCCGGCGACCACCATCCCTCAGTTGGTGGAGTGGACGCTGCGCGAGTCCGGGCTCGGTGCGCCGAAACTGCATCGCAACGGGAAGGAAAGCGACCCGCTGATCGTGCTCACCGCGGCGGCCGCCGTGAAGCTCGGGCTGCCGGAGCGCCTGGAGGGCCACGAGCAGCGCCGCTCCCTGCGCCTGCCGGACGACCACCCCGTGGTCAAGCAGGTCACCCGCGCGAAGTGGAAGCTGACGCAGCGCGGTTTCGGGCCGTGGGCGCGGATCTACCGCCCCGCGCAGGCCGGGCAGCGGCAGTGCGTGCAGCTCGCCGTCCTGTCGTGGGACGCGCTCGACACCCGGGCCTGGCCGGGAGTCGCGGACATGGAACCTGCCGACATCGCACGCGTCCTGGGCACCTACGCCCAGCGCGTGATCACCCCGCGCGGCTCTGCGGCCGTGTCCGGGCTGGAGCTGATGACTGCGCTGCGCCCGCCCACGAGGGCGGTGCAGGACCGCGCGACCGGTAACTGGGTCTCCGGCCACAACCCCGGGTCGCTCGGGACGGAACCGGTCGACCCGGCGCCGCCGGAGGCCACCCAGGAGCACCCCGTCGTCGTCAACTCCGGTTGGGAGGGCGGCTTCCTGGATGAGGAGGCGTACCAGTGGGCGCGCGACCTGGACCTGCTCACCGGCGAGGAGGCAGCCCTTCCGTGGGCCGTCGGCCTGGACCTGAACACCGCCTTCCTCGCGGCCGCGTCCCGCCTGACGGTCGGCCTGTCCGGCCCGGAGCACGTCCAGCATCCGCACTTCGACAAGCGCATCCCCGGCGCATGGTTCGTGGACTTGTCCCACATCGAGCTGGACCCGCGCCTGCCCTCGCCGTTCACCCCCTCCGGCCTCCGGCCCACGGGACCGGCCTGGTACCAGACCCACACTGTCGCCTACGCCCAGGAGCTCGGCTACAACGTCCGGCCCACCGAGGCGTTCCTGCGGCGCGAGACCGGCGCGTACCTGGACCCGTGGCACGACCGGCTGAAGACCGCCTACGTCGACACCCTCGCCGACCTGGGCGTCACCAAGGACCTCAGCGACACCGAATTCCTTGCGGCAATGGAGCGGCACAAGCAGGCCGACCCCGGTTCGGCGGCCGTGCTCGCGGCCATCAAGGCGACCGTCAAGGGCGGCGTGGGCAAGCTGCGCGAGCGCCCGCAGGGACGGCACTACAAGGACGGCGACCGCTGGCCGGCCCTGGAACGCCCGACCTGGCGACCGGACATCCGCGCCGCCGTCATCAGCAAGGCCCGGGTCAACATGCACCGCAAGATGCTCAAGATGGCGGAGTTCACCGGCCTGTACCCGCTCGCGGTGCTGTCCGACTGCGTCGTCTACCCCTCGCCGGGCCGCAGCCCGCTGGACTTCCTGCCCTACAGCACCAGCGGCAAGCCGATCCCCGGCGCCTTCCGCCTCGGATCCACCCCGGGCCTGGCCAAGGTCGAAGGAGTGCAGGAGATGGCGTGGGCGGTCGACCTGATGGAGCAGGGCCTCAACCCCGCCCGGCACATCAAGGGTGGCGACGCCGTCCTGGACGAAGGCGAGTAGGCCGTGGCGGACATGAACATCGTCGCCCCGCACCTCGAAGCCGACACCGGCCTGGAGCGGACGCTGAGCCGTTCCAACGGCAAGTACCTTGCCTCCGAAGGGAACTGACGCTGTGGGCGAGATCGAGGACGCGATCGAGCGTGCCGACCGGGAGGCTTTCACGCGCGAGCCGCCCAAGACGTTGAAGGGCCAGATCGGTTTCCTGTTGAAGCAGTTGAAGTCCGCGAAGGCCGTCGCCGCGGAACTCGGCGTCACCGCCGACTCCGTCAACCGCTACCGGCGTGGCGCCCGCAAGCACCCGCCGAAGGAGATCCAGCAGAAGATCGACGCGGCCGTGCGGTCGCGCTGGCAGCCGCAGGTCCGCAAGCGACGGCGCAAGCAGGCCGCCGCCACCGGCGGGATCACGGTGGAGACACGGGCCCGTTTCGGGTACACCGCGCCGGTCGGCACGACCGACGACGGACGCTTCCGCCGCCTCACGGTGCACCTCCCCCCGTCGTACGCGCAGCGCCTGTTCGACGCCCGCGAAACGGGAGCCGGCGACCCGCAGATGCGCCAAATCATCGCCGAAGGATTCAAAGAGGTCTATTTCCAGGACGGCGGAGTACGCGCCATGGGACTGTCGGACGTGGCGATCAACGAAATTGATTACCTCGACCTGGATTTCTGAATCGGTTCGTCATCCGACCAGTGGAGGTCGCTTCCGTCCACCGCTTCCTGTGTGATCTCACCGAGCGGGGAAGGTGAGCCGCAGAACGATCTCGCCGTCGTCGATCTCCCCGGTGGGCTCGAACCCGAACTTCTGGTAGAAGGGCCACGGTTCGCCGTCGCCGGGGTCGTAGCTGGTCAGCAGTTCGGTGGCGCCGTCCGTGCGGACCAGGTCGGCGATCTGTGTGAGCACCTCTCGGCCGATCCCTCGCTTCTGGTGCCGCTTGTCAATGAGCAGGCGCCAGAGGAAGTGCCGCCCTTTGAAAGGACCGGTCGGCGGCTTCCAGGACAGCATCACGAAGCCGACTGGCTCGTCGCCGCGGTACACGGCGCGATACCAGGGATTGGCCTCAGGCGTCTTTGCCGCCTGCTTGAGCGACTTGGACACGGAGGCGACGAACTGCTTCTGGTCACGGCGGACGCGGAGGGCACGAACGGCATCCCGGTTGTCGTCGGTGATCTCTTGTAGGTGCACGCCTGGGGACCTCATGCCACGCCCTTCCTGCATCCGGCAGCTGCGCCGTCCGGCCGACGTGGAGAGCCGCCACTGAGCGGCATTCCCTTGTGTGTACGCGGTATCAGGGAGGCCCGGCCGGGCGTCCTCGCAGCGTATGCGTCACAGGCGATCCGGGGCGGGACCGGCACGCCGGAGTGTGACCGCGACCCGACCGCTCCTGGCCGAGAGCGGTCCGGTCGCGGCGGACGGGTGTTTCCCGGAGCCACGGACGGCTCCGGGAAACACTCGGCCAGAGGCTCAGAGGCTCAGGGCACGATCCTCAGGAGCTTGTTCGGCGAGCCGGTGCCCGGGCTGGTGACCACGCCCGACGTGGCGCCGTTCACCAGGGCCGTGGAGACCTGCGCCGGAGTGGCCGAGGTGTGGCTCGCGAGGTAGACCGCGGCCGCGCCCGCGACGTGCGGCGTCGCCATCGACGTACCTGAGATGGTGTTGGTGGCGGTGTCGCTGGTGTTCCAGCCCGCCGTGATCGAGGAGCCGGGGGCGAAGAGGTCGAGGACCGAGCCGTAGTTGGAGTAGCTGGCCCTGGCGTCCGTACTGGTGGTGGCGCCGACGGTGATCGCCTCCGTGACCCGCGCGGGGGACGAGGAGGAGGCGTCCGTGCTGGAGTTGCCCGCGGCGATCGCGTAGGTCACGCCGCTGGCGATCGAGTTGCGTACGGCCGTGTCCAGGGAGGCGGAGGCCCCGCCGCCCAGCGACATGTTGGCGACCGAGGGACCGGTGTGGTTCTTGGTGACCCAGTCGACGCCGGCTATGACACCGGCGGTGGTGCCCGAGCCGCTGGAGTCGAGCACGCGGACCGCCACGATCCTGGCGTTCTTGGCGACGCCGTAGGTCGAGCCCGCGATGGTGGTGGCGACATGGGTGCCATGGCCGTTGCCGTCCGACGGTGTGCCGCCGCTGACGGCGTCGTAGCCGTAGGAGGCCCGCCCGCTGATCTGGCTGTGCGTGATGCGGACACCGGTGTCGATGACATACGCGGTCACGCCGCTGCCCGCCGAGTCCGGATAGGTGTAGGTGCCGGAGAGCGGCAGTGACGCCTGGTCGATCCGGTCCAGGCCCCAGGGCGCGTTGGTCTGGGTGGTGTCGTTGAGGTGGACCGTCTGGTCCTGCTCCACCGCGGCGACCGCCGGGTCGGCAGCCAGCCTCCTGGCCTCGGTCGCCGAGAGGTGCGCGGTGCAGCCGTTCAGCGCGCTGCCGAACGTCTTCTTCACGCTGCCGCCGTACTTGGTGATCAGGCCCTTGCCCTGGCTCGAGGCGGACGTGAAGCCCGCGTTCTTCTTGAGGGTGACGATGTAGCTGTCCTTGACCGCCGTGGGTGAGCCGGCGGCGAGCACTCTGCCCTCCGCCGGTGCGGCCTGCGCGGGAAGCGCGGTGAGTCCGCCCAGGAGAGCGGCGGTTGTGACGCCGGTGAGGGCGGCGAAACGGATCTTCCTGCTACGCGGTGGTGCCATGTGAGGGAGTCCTCCTCAGGCAGGCGCGCCGGGGTGTGGCGCGCGTCGTGGGGGGTGCGCACGCCAAGGCGCACTCGCCCCTGGAGCGTTGCGTTCCGCCCAGGGACGAGATAAGCGTGTGGCAAACGAGCCGCAGAGGCAAGGGAGTTGAGGGGCTGTCACATAGATGTCATGCCCATGAAATCTACGTGCCGTCCGAGGCGGTCGTCGGCGGGGCCGGGAGTGCGGCGAGCGCCCTGGCCGCCGTCGACGGTCAGCGTTCCGACCGGCCGTGCCGGCCGCGGTCTGGTCCTCAACTCCGGTGTGCGCACGCTCCGTTGACGCCCCTTGTGCTCAGCACTACCGTTTTGAGAGCGCTCTCACACCCCGTCTGCCCAAGCCCCCTCCACCTGTACCTGCACCGCACCGGGCGGGATCACGACCCAGACAGGGAAACCCCCTCCGGCGAGTCCGGGCCTTCGCCGTCGCGCGGGAGCGGGCTGACCTGTCGCGCACGAATGTCATGCACAGGACATCGGCCTTTCACAGGACACAACGGGAGTGACGACCGTGGCGAGACGTCCAACCCCCTGGAGGTTCCCCCTTCCCCGCACGCGGCGGGCCCTGCGGCGCCTGATGGCCTGCGGCGCGGCGCTGGTGGCGGCCGCCGCCGTGCTGGTCGTGGACGGCGCGGCGCCGAGCCGCGCCGCCACCGCGGCCTGGGCCCCCAAGCCCGCGCCGATGACGACGCCCTGGACCAACCAGGTCCCGGTCGACGCTCCGCTGCCGGAATACCCCCGGCCGCAGCTCACCCGCCCCGACTGGCTCAACCTCAACGGCATCTGGGACTTCGCGGTCACCTCCCGCGACGCCGGGCAGCCCGCCGTCTTCGGTGAACAGATCCGGGTGCCCTACGTCCCCGAGTCCGCGCTCTCCGGCATCCAGCGCAAGATCACCCAGAACGACCGGCTCTGGTACCGGCGCACCTTCACGGTGCCCACGGGCTGGAGCGGCCGACGCGTCCAGCTCAACTTCGGCGCCTCCGACTGGGAGACCACCGTCCGGGTGAACGGGCAGCAGGCCGGATCCGTCCACCGCGGTGGCTACGACGCCTTCACCTACGACATCACCCCCCTGCTCAACGGCGGCACCAACACGGTCGTCGTCTCCGCGTACGACCCGACCGAGGCCGGCGGCCAGGCCATCGGCAAGCAGCGCGTCCAGGACGTCACCCCGCACGCCGGACACAGCATCGTCTACACCGCCTCGTCGGGGATCTGGCAGACCGTCTGGCTGGAGCCCACAGCGGCGGCCCGCATCACCCGGCTCGACATGGTGCCGCGCCTGGAGGACAACACCCTGCGGGTGACCGTGCGCGCCGCCGGCGCCGACGGGGCGAGCGTCAAGGTCACCGTCTCCTCCGGCGGAACGCCCGTCGGCAGCGCCACCGGCACGGTCGGCACCGAGTTCGCGGTGCCGGTGCCCGGCGCCCGCCTGTGGACGCCGGAGGACCCCTTCCTCTACGACGTGACCGCCGAGCTGACCGGCAGCGCCGGCGGCGACCGGGTCGGCAGCTACACCGGTATGCGGTCCATCGCCGTCAAGGAGGTGAACGGCGTGCGCCGACCGGTCCTCAACGGCCAGTTCGTCTTCCAGACGGGCACACTGGACCAGGGCTTCTGGCCGGACGGCATCCAGACCGCGCCCACGGACGAGGCCCTCCGGTTCGATCTCCAGAAACACAAGGACCTCGGCTTCAACATGGTCCGCAAGCACATCAAGGTCGAGCCGCAGCGCTGGTTCTACTGGGCGGACCGGCTCGGGCTGCTGGTGTGGCAGGACATGCCCTCCATGGACAGCTCCAAGAGCCCGGACGGTGCGGCCCGCACCCAGTGGGAGAGCGAGTACCGCGCCATCATCGACCAGCACCGCAGTTCCCCCTCGCTCATCCAGTGGGTGGACCAGAACGAAGGCTGGGGCCAGTACGACCAGGCCCGCATCGCCGACATGGTCAAGGGCTACGACCCCTCCCGCCTGGTCGACAACATGAGCGGCGTCAACTGCTGCGCCGCCCAGGACGGCGGCAACGGCGACGTCATCGACAACCACAACTACGTCGGCCCCGGCAACACCCCGACCGAACCGGTGCGCGCCTCGGTTCTCGGCGAGTACGGCGGCCTCGGCTACCGGGTCTCCGGCCACGAGTGGTACCCCGGCGGCGGCTGGGGCTACGAGGACCAGCCGAACCAGACCGCCCTCAACGACCGGCTGGTCGGGCTGCTGGACGGAATGCGGGAGAACTCCATGCCCGCGGCCGGGCTCTCGGCGGCCGTCTACACGCAGATCACCGACGTCGAGAACGAGACCAACGGCCTGATGACGTACGACCGGCAGGTCGTCAAGGTCGACCAGGCCCGCGTCCGCGCCGCCAACCAGGCACTCATCGCGGCCTCCCGCACGGCGGGTCCGCCGGTCGGGCTGCCGGTGGGGCAGTACGTGTCGGTCCGCGTCACCACCAGCGGCTACACCAACCGCTACATCAGGCACTACGACGGGCTCGGCTACACGGAGGTGGTGGACGCGTCCGGCGGTACCGTGCTCAAGCAGGACGCCACCTGGAAGGTGACACCGGGGCTGGCGAACAAGCTCTGCTACTCCTTCGAGTCCCGCAACTACCCGAGCCAGTACCTGCGCCACCGCGACTTCCGCGTCCGGCGCGAGGGCGGCGGCGACACCGTCTACCGGGAGGACGCCACCTGGTGCCCCGTCCGGAACGGCAGCGGCATCCGGCTGGCGGCGTCCAACTTCCCCGGCCAATACCTGCGGCACATCAACGCCGAACTGTGGCTGGCCCAGGCCGGCGGCTCGCACGCCTGGGACAGCCCGGCCACCTTCACCGAGGACACCACCTGGGCGATCGAGGCGCCCTGGGCCCCCTGAGCCCGGCCACCGCCCCGACGTGAAGGAAGGACGGACCCGACATGTCAGTACGTCAACACCGCGTAGTGAGCGGGCTGGTGGCCCTGGTGCTCGCCCTGCCCTCCCAAGCGCGGGCCGCGACGCCGGTGTGCGCGCTGGCCTGCGACACTCTCGACCCCTCCAAGGCGGCCCAGGAGACCTTCCCGGTTCCCGACCGGAACATCAACGGCCGGATCCTGCGGCTGCACGTCGCCGAGGCCGACAGCATGGCCTGGGCCGGCATCGACAGCGGTGTCACCGGTGACGCGGTCTGGCTGGACCGCTCCTGGGACCGGGGCGGTACCTGGGACGGACTGCTGGGCAAGGCCGCCATCCCCGGCACCTGGACCGGCACACGCACCCTCATGTGCAACGTCACCGACCCGGTGGGACACCGGCGCGGCTGGATCCGGGCCTGCGGCGACGCGAACGCGGTCACCTGCACCGACTCGTTCCGCCCGCAGGTCTGCGACGGCGCACGAGTCCGATCGACTCGGCGGCCTTCCTGACCTTCTCGGTCTTGCTGTCTGCCACGGACGTCCCTTCTCGTACTGCTGACAACGTCTCGAGGGACAGATTTGGCGTGTTGACCCACCATTACGCAGGCAGTCGATGTATTTCACCCCATGGGATTGCTGGTCCTATGAGCGGCTTGATATCGCGCGCTCCCCACATCGGCAGGAGGCACCGGCCGACGGTGTGCGGCTGTTGGGTGGCGAGTACCCCGACAGCCGGACTCCTCCGGCCGTCTGCCCCGGCCCTTAATCGCCTTTCGTGCCCTGCCGAGCGGGAGCTAGTGTTCGCGCAGCGGGTGACTCACGAGGAGCGAAGACATGGTCGGTCGTCCGAGCACGCGTTGACGTTGGAGGCCGTGAGCGGCCTGTCATCGCGTGCTGCCCTTGATGCGCGGCACAGCGAGCCTGTCTTTCCCGCTGCCTGAAAGGGTCGGTGCACCCGTCGTGTGCCGGTTGGCGGGTCTCGTATTCGGTCATCCAAGGGGTCCCTGTGCCGTCCTCTTCCTCCGTTGTGTCCGATTCCGGTCGACCTGTACCGTCAAGCCTGTGGCGGGACGGCGACTTCCGCAGGCTCTGGGTGGGCCAGACGGCCTCCCAGCTGGGCGAACACACAAGTCTGGTGGTTCTGCCGCTCTTCGCCGTCCTGACGCTCAACGCCGGCGCCGGCCAGTTGGGCGTCCTGCGCGCGGTGGGGCAGGCGCCGATCCTGCTGCTCTCGCTCTTCGCCGGCGCGTGGGTGGACAGGTGGCGGACCCGCACGCTGATGGTGCTGACGGACGCCGGCCGGGCCCTGGCGCTGGGCGCCGCCGCCGTGACCGGCCTCCTCGGTGGGCTCGGCCTGCCGACGCTGCTCGTGGTTGCCTTCGCCGTCGGGGCTCTGTCCGTGTTCTTCGACGTGGCGTACCAGGCGTCTTTGGTACGGCTGGTGAAACGCGATCAGTTGGTGCGGGCCAACAGCGCGCTGGAGGGCAGCCGGTCCGCGGCGCAGATCGGCGGTCCCGCCCTCGGCGGTGCGTTGGTGACTGCGCTGTCGGCGCCGATCGCCGCTGCCTCGAGCTCAGTGTTCTTCGCGCTGTCGTTCCTGTCGATCCGACGGATCGGTCGCCCCGAATCCACCCCGGAACGCTCGAAACGTCCTCCTCGGTTCTGGCGGCGGATCCATGAGGGCCTCCGCTTCGTCGCCGGCGACACCTCACTGCGGACCGTGTGCCTCGCATCGGCCGCCTTCCAGTTCTTCTTCGCGGCTGTGATGACCGTCTATCTGCTGTTCCTGCCCCGGGACCTGCACCTGACGGGCACCACCGTCGGGCTGGCACTCGCGGCGACGGGGCCGGGCGCGCTCCTGGGCTCGCTGCTGGCCGCCCGCCTGCCGAACCGCTTCGGACATGGCGCTGTGCTCGTGTCCGCGGCAGCACTCGGCGACGGCGTGTTCCTGTTCGTGCCCGCACTGCACGGCTCCTCCGCGGTGACGGTTCCCGCGCTCCTCACGGTCAACTTCGTCTTCGGGACCTTCAGCCAGCTGGTGAACGTCACGATCATGGCCGTCCGGCAGACCGTCACTCCGGACGGGATGCAAGGCCGCGCGGCCGCGACGATCAACTTCGTCGGCATGGGGCTGACCCCGCTCGGCTCGCTGCTCGGCGGCCTTCTCGCGGAAGTGTGGGGGACGCGCACCAGCCTCCTGGTGACAGCCGCGGGCATGCTGCTGTCACCGGCACTGATGGCCCTGTCCCCACTCGCCCGCCTGGGACGGACACTTCCCGCCCCGCCGCAGACTCCGGTGCCGTCCGCGTGACGGCTTCTGTCGCAGCGGGTCGTTCCAGGCTCCACGTCGCGACGTACCGGCAGCCGGCGACGCCGGCTCAGAGGAGGGCGTCGAGGGTGATCGGCAGTTCGCGGAGGCGCTTTCCGGTGGCGTGGTACACGGCGTTGGAGATCGCGGGCGCGATGCCGACCAGGCCGACCTCGCCCACACCCTTGGTGCCGGTCGCGGTGCCGCGGTCGGGCTCGCCGACGAAGACCACGTCGAGCTCGGGTACGTCGGCGTTCACGGCGACGAGGTAGTCGGCGAACGTACCGTTGGCGACGCGCCCGGTGCGCGGGTCGGTGACGGTGTCCTCGTACAGGGCCATGCCGATGCCGCCGACCGTCCCGCCGATGATCTGGCTCCTGGCCGTCTTCGCGTTGAGGATGCGGCCGCCGTCGATCGCGGAGACCACCCGCGCGACCCGGATGAGGCCGAGGTCCGCGTCGACCCGGACCTCCACGAACTTCGCGCCGTACGCGCCGGCGAGGGACATGCCCAGTTCGGTGGCGACCGGGGGAGTGCTGGTCCCGTTCGCCGTGAGTTCGGACAGCCCGTGCCGGGCGAGGATGTCGACGTACGACTCCCCGCGGTCCGGGCGGCCCGCGAGGTGGACCCGCCCTCCGGTGGACTCCACGTCGTCCGGGGACGCGCCCAGCAGGGGCGAGTCGGCGTCGCCACGCGCGAGTTCCACGACTGAGCGCACCAGCCGCCGGCAGGCGTCGTGCACGGCGTTGCCCAGCGCACCGGTCAGGCCGGAGCCGCCCGCCATCATCGAGTTGGGCATGTCCGAGTCGCCCAGGTCGAAGCGGACCAGGTCGAGGGGCAGCCCCAGTTCCTCGGCGGCCAGTTGGGTCATCACGGTGTACGTGCCGGTGCCGATGTCGGTCGCCGCACTGCGCACCAGCGCGCTGCCGTCGCTGTTGACGGTGGCCTGCGCCGCGCAGGGCTGCGCGAAGTACGGGAACAGCGCGCTCGCCATGCCGTAACCGACGAGCCAGTTCCCGTCGCGCATGGAGCGCGGCTCGGGGTTCCGGTCGGACCAGCCGAAGCGCCGGGCGCCCACCTCGTAGCACTCCAGGAGCGCCTTGCCGGACCAGGGCAGCCCGTTGCGCGGATCGACGTCCGTATGATTCCGCAGCCGCAGCTCCAGGGGGTCCATGCGCAGGGTGCAGGCCAGTTCGTCGAGCGCCGACTCCAGCGCGAAGTTCCCCTGAGCCTCGGCGGGGGCGCGCATGGACGTCGGCACGGCGACGTTGATCCGCGCCTGCCGGTCCCGCGTGATCACGTTCGGGCACCGGTAGGCGAAGGCGGTCGCCGAGGCGAATGGCTCGAAGTCGTCGCCCTCCATGCTCAGGGAGCTGAGACTGCGGTGGTCGAGGGCGACCAGTTCGCCCTCGCGCGTGGCACCGACACCGAGCCACTGCACACCGCTGGGACGGTGCCCGACCGAGGTGAACATCTGCGGTCGCGTCAGGACCAGCTTGACCGGGCGGTTGAGCGCCCGGGCAGCCATGGCGGTCAGGATCACGTGCGGCCACACGCGCAGTCCGGCGCCGAAGCCCCCGCCGACATAGGGCACCAGGACCCGTACCGAGCTCTCGGGGATACCGAAGACCATGGCGAGGGTGGTGCGGACCATCGACGGCCACTGGCTGGTGTCGTGGACGGTGAGGGTCTCGCCCTCCCACACGGCGAGGGTGGCGAACAGCCCTAGCGGGTTGTGGGTGTTGTCCGCCGTGATGTACGTGGCCCGGAGGGTCACCTCTGCGGTCTCCAGCGTCGCGGCTGCGTCACCGCGCGAGTGGTCCATCCCCCACGGGTCGACGAGTTGCTCGGCCCGGGGGTCCTGGAGGTCCAGCAGCGGCTCCGAGGCCTCGTAGTCGGCCCGCACCAGGCGTGCCGCGGCGGCGGCCTGCTCCGGGGTCTCGGCCACCACGAAGGCGATGTGCTGCCCGTGGTGGATGATCCGGTCGCTCCGCAGCGGTGCGGGCGTCGGTTCCCCGAGCACCGTCGTCGGGCCCGACGCGACCTCCGGGGCGTTCTCGTGCGTGAGTACGGAGATCACGCCCGGGGAGCTCTCGGCGGCCTCGGTGTGCACGCGGACGATCCGGCCCGCTGCGATGGTGCTCTGCACCACGGCGCCGTAGGCCTGGCCGGGGACGCTGAAGTCCATGGGGTACGGGGCGGTGCCGGTGACCTTGCGCGGGCCGTCGACCCGGTTGATGCCCGCGCCGACCAGCGGCCTGCTCTCGACGGTGCTCATGCGGTCACTCCTGACACTGTCTCCAGCTGGCGCACCAGTGTGCGCCGGGCGAGCGGCACCTTGAACGCCGTGCCCGGGACGGTCCAGGCGTCGCGCATCGTGGCCTCTGCCGCCTCCTGGAACGTGGCCGTGGTGGCCGGCGCGTCGGTCAGCACGTGCTCGGCCTCGTACGCCCGCCAGGGCTTCGACCCCACCCCGCCCAGCCCGACCCGGGCCTGGCGGACCGTGCCGTCGTCCACGACGAGCAGCACCGCGGCCGAGGTGAGGGCGAACTCGTACGACATCCGGTCGCGGACCTTGAGGTAGCCCGACCGGGCGGCCGGCGGCGGCAGCGGGATCTCGACCTCGGTGATCAGCTCGGCGTGCTCCAGCACGTTCTCGCGCTCGGGGCTCTCGTCGGCCGTCAGGTAGAACTCCGTCAGCGGCACGGTGCGACGCTCCGACACCCCCTGGATGTGCACGACCGCGTCGAGCGCCACCAAGGCGACGGCGAGGTCGGAGGCGTGCAGCGCGATGCACCGCTCGCTCACCCCGAGTACGGCGTGCATACGCGCCACGCCCTCCACCGCGGCACAGCCGGAGCCCGGCGTGCGCTTGTTGCACTCGACGACCGTCGGGTCGCGGAAGTAGCGGCAGCGGGTGCGCTGCAGCAGGTTGCCGCCGATGGTGGCCATGTTCCGCAGCTGCACCGACGCGCCCAGCAGCAGGGACTCGCGCACCACGGGCAGCCGCTCGACCACCGTGGCGTCGGCGGCCAGCTCCTCCATCGTGGCGAGCGCCCCCACGTGGAGGGACTTGCCGCGGCGCTCGATGCCGTGCAGCGGGAGCCGGGTGATGTCGATCAACCGCGGCGGCTCCAGGACCCCGTCCTTCATCAGGTCGAGCTGCGTCGTGCCGCCCGCCAGGCAGGACGCCGCAGGGTCGTCCGCCAGCAGCTGTACCGCCTCCCGGGTGTCGGTGGCCCGTACGTAGTCAAAGCCGCGCATCGGGACCTCCCCCGGACGCCGCCTCGCGTATCGCGGCCACGATGTTGGGATAGGCGCCGCAGCGGCACAGGTTTCCGCTCATGAACTCCCGGATCTCCTCGTCGGAGCCGGTCCGGCCCTCGGCCATCAGCGCCACCGCGGACATGATCTGCCCCGGCGTGCAGAAGCCGCACTGGAAGCCGTCGTGCTCCATGAACGCCTGCTGCACCGGATGCGGCCCGTCGGCGCCTGAGACGCCCTCGATGGTGGTGATCGCCCGGTCCTCGGCCTGGGCCGCCAGGGTCAGGCAGGACAGCACTCTCCTGCCGTCCAGGTGGACCGTGCACGCACCGCAGGCACCCTGGTCGCAGCCCTTCTTCGTGCCCACCAGGCCCAGCCGGTCGCGCAGGGCGTCCAGCAAGGTGACCCGGGTGTCCAGGCGCAGGGTGTACGACCGGCCGTTCACGGTGAGTGTCACGACCCGCTCGGTGACCACGGGACGCTCGTCCACGTCCCGTTTGCTCGCCACGTCCCTCATCGCGTCCTCCTCCGGACGGGTCGGAGACGACTCAAGCCCCTCCTGAGGGCGGATCCGGTGAGTTGGTTCGTCAGGCGTCACGAAAGGCGGGATCGACCTTTTGATGCCAATACATCCGCCTTTCTCCTCAATATACGCCGAATGGGCGTTCCGGCACGGGCCACCGTCTCCGCCTCCACCCCGGCCGCCACCAAGGCGGATGTGCCGATAGCCCAGCGAAACGGGGGCTGCTGGGGCCATGCGGTGAAGCGGACGCTCGTCACACCGGCCCTGGGCCACGCCGCCGACCTGTGACGACCGCGCTCCTGCCGTTCGCCGGCACCGCGTCCTGCCGTTCGTTGAAAGTCAGCTCGCACCGATGGCTTACGCATGCCGTCCCCGGGGTGACCCTGAGCCGCAGCCTGCGGCCGGTTTCCAGGATCTGAACGGACGGGTCGCTCCCGACGACGCGACGCACCGGCCGGTTCCAGACGATCTCTACCGGGACACCGGAGCGGGGCGGCTCGCTGACGCACAGGGTGGCGCTGCGACCCCGACGGCGCAACAGGACCGCGGCGGGCGCGGAGACGGTGAGCGGGCCCGCCGTGCCGGCCTGCCAGAAGGTGGCGGCGGTCAGCCCGAGGCGGTCGATGCTGACGGCCTGGCAGGTGCCGTCGTTCGCGAGGATCCGCAGCCAGTCGCGCTCGGCCGCGCGTTCGGTCACGGCGCGTCGGGTGGCGCCCGGCATCAGGACGTAGGCGTACGAGCCCGCCACCGGGTCGGTGCCGTGGTCGAGCCACAGGGTCTGCCAGCGGCGGGTGCGGCGCTCGGTGGAGCTGGTGGTGTTGATGTCGGACCAGGCGCCGGTGCGGTCCTCGCGCAGAGTGCGCAGTTCGGCGCCGCCCGGCAGGACCCAGCCTCCGTGCCCTTCGAGGTGGGCCCAGCGGGGCCGCGGCCGGTCGTCGACGGCGAAGGCCTGGGTGCCGCCCTCGCCGAGGTTGCGGTTGTCGACGACCGTCTCGACGGGCACACCGTCCGTGGCAGTGATTCCGGCCCCGAGGCAGACGATCGCGTCGTCGGCGCAGAACCACGCCTTGCGGGCCTGAAGCGTGGAGCCGAGGCCCTTCACGTGCTGGCCCAGGGCGGCGAACTCGCCGTCGGTGACGCCGCCGACCCACTGCGCGGAGGGCCGGGATGCGCCCCACTCGCCGCCCGCCAGGTCGGCAAGTCGCTTGGTGGAGACGGTGGTTCCGGGCAGCCGGTACCAGTCGACGGTCGGCCAGAACCAGTCCGTGTACTGGTCGCTGCGGGCGCCCGTGGCCCACCAGGTGAGCATCCCGGCGCCGGTGTGCCAGCCGCGCGGGTTCTCGCCGTTCCCGCACTCGTAGTACGCGATCCGCTCGGAGGACATCGAGATGTTCGCGACGAAGGCGGCTCTGCGGTGGACGGCGCGGTCCATGGCGGCGAAGAGGCGGTGCTCGACGGGCTCCGGAGCCGCCGCGACCGCCGAGTCGGCGACCGCGTGCAACCGGGACAGGTCCGCGACGCCGAACTGCGGTGCGCTGAGCAGCGGGGTGACCGTGTCCCGGGCGATCCAGCCCTTGATGCGCCCGTACCAGCGCCCACGCTCGGCCGCGCTCGCGCCACCCGCGAGCAGCGCCATCGCCGCGATGATGCCCTGCCCGTGGAAGTGGTCGCTGCGCATGATGTGCTGGTCGTCGCTCAGCAGATAACCACGGCTGATGGCACGGCCGTTGACGCTGTCCATGACCAGGCCGTCGAAGATCAGCGGTGCGTAGGCGTGCTCGACGCTGTCGAGGATGATCTGGCGGCCCGGGTCGGTGACCGCCCAGGTCGACCCGGCGAGCAGCGCGAAGAGCCGTCCGAGCCCGTCGAGCATGACCTGTCCGTAGGTGCCCGAGTACGCGATCCAGGTGTGCTGGATGAACGATCCGTCGGTGTACAGCCCGTCGCCCTTGGTGACGTACGGGAAGACCGGCGAGAGCGCGTCGCGGGCGAGCGCGATCTTCTCCGGGGTCCGGCCGAGGATGCCGCGCAGCACCACGGAGCGGCACAGGTCGACTCGGTTGGCGCCGGTGGAGGTGCCGGTGTAGTCGCCGAGCATGGAGTCGGGGACGAAGTGGTCGACGGCGGCGAAGGCGGCGTCGCGCTGGGCGTCGGCGAGGTGGTCGTACAGCGTGGCCACGATGTCCATCAGCAGGCGCGGGCTGCCGATCTGCCACTCCCACCAGTTGCCGTAGGGGGTGGTCGAGGAGTTGTAGACCGTGGCCGCGAGGTGGTCGAGGCCGCGCACGATGTCCGAAAGGAGTCCGGCGTCGCCGGTCAGGCCGGTGGCCTGCTGGGCGTAGGCCTGGGTCATTGTCCACAGCCTGCTGTAGCTCTGGGTGATGCCGGCGGGCGGGTCGAAGGCATGGCCGGGCCACAGGGAGTTCGCGGCGGGTGCCATGGTGGCGCGGAAGTCGCGTGCGAGGGCGCCGGTCTCCCGCAGTCGGGATGTGTAGGGCTCGGCGGTCGCGTCGTAGCCGGTACCGAGGGCGATCTCCAGCCAGCGCTGCCGCAGCGTGTCGTACTCGTCGGCCCCAGGTGCGGCGGTCGCCGGACCGGGCACGGTGAGCGACGGAACTGCGGCAGCAGCCACGGCCGCGGCGATCAGGAACGTACGGCGGTTTGGAGTCATGAGCATGCCCTATCAGCCGACGGAAAGCGCTGTCTACGGGGCGGACGGGAAGCCCTCACCCGGGCGTCCGGCGTCGGGGATCAGCGCGACCGTGGTTGGCCCAGAAGTTGATGTCGAGTTACTTCCGCGCTCTCTCAGCCGGTGTGGAGGATCCGAAAGCGATCGGGTTCTGCCGGATCTCGATCGACGACTTGGATGGGCGGCCAAGCCCATTGCCACACGCTGATGCCTGGCGTGCGGGAGAACTGGATCCGGCCGCGGGTGCCTTCGACTGCAACGCGCGGCCAGGATTCGGCAGTGCGCGCCCGGTCCGCGCCGTGAGAACGCAGCACGTCGGCGAGGACGGTGACCGTGTCATAGCCCTCGAAGGCGACGAAGGAGGGCGCTTCGGCCAGGTGCTCGCGGAGAGCCGTAGTGACTCGTGCACCGAGTGGGCTGAGGCGCTCGGGCAGGTAGCGCAAGAACGGGATCGCGGCGCCGTCATCGCCGAGCAGCGTCGCCCATTCGGTGAACTCAGGTTGTCCGGCCGGAGCACCGATCATGATCTCGGCGAGGCGCTGGTCGCGGCGCACGGACTTGACGATCGACACTGCCGGCTCCGGGTGGCCGGCCAGGAGAAGGAGGGCTGTCGCGCGATTGTCGACGAGTTCGTCGCACACGGCAGTGGGGGTGAGCGCGCGCAGGTCGAGTTCGATGACGGTGCCGCCGCGTGGAGTGAGGCAGTCCCGCAGAATGCGGGTCCCGGACGCCCAGTAGACACTCGGCTCGGCTGCTACGGCGATTCGGCTGTGGCCCATGCTGAGGAGGAAGTCTGCGTAGACCCGCCAGCCGTGGGACTGCGCGGGGGCGAGGCGCGCGACCCATTGCGTCGGCTGTTCGGTGAGCGCGTCGAGAACCGCTGACGAGCAGAGGAACGGCAGGCCGAGGGCGTCGGCCCTGGCGGCAGCGGCGCGAGCGACGACGCTGTGATATTCCCCCGCCAAGGCGGCCACACCCAGGTGGGCCAATTCCTCTACGGCCGCCGCGGCCCTCTGCGGATCGGCCGCGGTGTCCCGGACCACCAACTCGAGTGGCCTTCCGACGATCCCACCGGCGTCATTGACGTCGCAAACAGCCAACTCAAGGCCGGCGAGCAAGTGTTGGCCTGCCTCGACCCAGCCGGGCCGAGTGAGCGGAACCAGAGCGCCGATCCGGACGGATGATCCGTCAGTCCGCTCCGTTCCCAGTGGCGACAGTGGAGATGGCGGCGTATTCATGAACTGGTGTCTCCCGATTGACGATTCGCGTGGTTCGGGTGATTCGGTCGCGGTCCGGAGCGCAGAGTGGCAAGGATCGGTAGCGCACAGAAACCGGCGGACGTCGTGCGGAGGGGCGCAAGCGACGGCCCCGTCGCGCCGACGTCATCGAGCGCGCCGGGCTCCGGGACACCGAACTCCCCACCGAACCGTACGTCACCGGGCCGCACTCGCAGATCTACGAGGCATGGTTCGGCATGATCGACCCCCCGCGCGACTACAGCGTCTACGACATGTCATGGGTGGGGCCGGCGGCCGCGCTGATATCGACCGTCGCGGACCTCAACCGCTTCTTCCGCATGCTGCTGGCCGGCGAGATCGTCAACCCGTCGTCGCTGGCGCAGATGCAAAGCACCGTCCCAGTCGTCTCCCAAGAAGGAAAGACGATCGACTACGGCCTCGGCCTGCACCCGATGGAGACTCCGGGGCGGGGCACCTTCCGGGGCCACGGCGGCACGGTCTGGGGTGCTGGAGCACTGGCCATGACCCGTGCCGACGGCAAGCGACAGATGGCCGTCGCGGTGAACCTCCAGAGGTGGAACAGGCTCGACTCCTCGGGCAAGCCGCAGCCCCATCCCATCGACGACGCGCTTGCGGCTCTCTACCGTGTGGCGATGTACGGCTGACCGGACCGGAGAGAGCCGCTTTCACCATCCGCCGTACCGGTGCGCCCAGTTCAGCGGGCGGCCCACCTTGTCGTAGACGTGCGCGTCGAGTTGCACCCTCGGCGCACCCACTGCCTTCAACGGGTCCGCGAGGCGGATGACTTGTCGCACGCAAGCCCCCGGCACGTACGCGTACACACGCACGCACGTCCGGTGCGATCAGCAAGGCAGCCTCCTGGTACCGCGTCAGGTAGACGGCCGGGCTCACCGCGAACCGGTGTCACCCGCACGTCGGACTTGAACACCTGACGAACAGTCGGAGACGATCGTCTCCACCCCCGCCGAATCGCCCGGCGGGTCCGTACTGTCGGCTCGTGGGATGGCTCGAAATCACCTTCACGGCCGCCGGCCTGGTGCTTGGCGTCGTCTCCATCGTTACGCCGTTCATCGCCGACCGGCGGGCCCGGCGCAGTAGACGCATCGGCTTCCGCAAGCAGATGGACATCGCGATAGGTCACAACGGTCAGGCCGGCGGGGTGGATCCGCGCCTCGGCCTCTTCAACGACCTGCCCACGATGCGCGACGCCACCCTCGTCCTGCTGCGCATCGAGAACGACGGATCGCGGCACGTCGAAGAATCCGACTACATCGACCCGTCGGCGCAGTACGGGCTCAGCGCCGAGTTCCCGGGGCGGCGCATCCAGGCGCAGGACGTCACGCTGCCCGATGAACACGCCAATCTGATGGGCTACTTCGAGAACCAGCCCGGCCTGTTCGTCGCGGGCCCGAGCACCCTGCGCATCCCGCGCGTCCCGCTCAAGCCGGGTGCCTACTACAAGATCCTGGTGCTCCTGACGGGGGGCCAGGAGGGCGCTCCGGTCGTCATCACCGGCGACATCAAGGACGGCACGCTCCACGAGAACCACAGTCTGACGCCCGATGAGAAGCCACCGGTGTTCAGCAAGCAGGCCCGCTGGACCACTGTCGTCCTCGGTCTCGCGCTGATCGCGGCGGCCACCCTGCCGCTCGTTGTGCCGG
This sequence comes from Streptomyces sp. NPDC001204, assembly GCF_053598035.1. Classification (NCBI taxonomy): domain Bacteria; kingdom Bacillati; phylum Actinomycetota; class Actinomycetes; order Kitasatosporales; family Streptomycetaceae; genus Streptomyces; species Streptomyces sp. NPDC001204. Next base: position 64,632 of record NZ_JBSFJL010000038.1, read on the forward strand.
GCCCGCTGCCCGACGACTGCGAGACGGGCAGCCTCGGACTGACCGGTTCGACGGCGTTCGCACCGGTGATGAACGAGCTGGCACAGAAGTACCGGGACCACTGCGGCGGAAAGCCGGACATCACGGTCTCCACCCACGGCAGCCGCACCGGAGTGCGCGAACTCGCCCTGTCCGGGGGCCGGCACCGGCAGGGCGCGCCGGTGATCGCCTTCTCGGACGGCCCGCGCCCGGCGAGCTACACCCAGCTCAGCGAGAGCCGCGTCGCGGTTTCCCTGTTCACGCTGGTCGTGCACGACGACGTGCGCCTGACGAACCTGTCCGTGGCCGACGTGCGCCGCATGTACCGGGGCGAGATCCGCAACTGGTCGCAGCTCGACGGCCCCGACCTGCCCGTCGTCCTGGTCAGCCGTACCTCTGGCTCCGGCACCCGCTCCGCCCTGATCAACCGCGTACTCGGCGGCGCCGACGAACCGCCCGCGTCGTCGGAGGACTGCGTCAACCGCACGGTCCGCAGCACGCCGGTGCTGCGCTGCGAGCTCGACTCGACGGAGCAGGTCCTGGATATGGTGGCCCGCACCCCGGGCGCGATCGGCTACAGCGAGCTGCGCGCAGCCTCCACTCCGGAGCGGCCGAAGGGGCTGCACCGCCTCGATCTGGACGGGCACGCCCCCGACCTGGACCGCCTCGAGTCGAGCGGCTACCCCTACCGCGAAATCGAGTACGCCTACACCTACGGTCGTCCCCCCGCCGATTCGCTGGCCTCCAGCTTCCTCGCGTACGCCGTCGACAACGGAACCGGCAAGGGCGTGGTCGCCACCCACGGCCATCTCCCGTGCGGAACACCCGTGGGACTGCGGGTCTGTGGCGCGGCCGACTGACCCTCGCGCAAGCCGCGCAGCTGGCTGCGCCGACGACAGAGCTCCGGCTGCCCGGGCGGACACCGCCGGGTGGTCGAGCGCACGGTGTCCGGCCTGAGGGGGGACCTGACGGGTCCGAATCCCATGGATCACGGCAGGAAAGGTTCAAAGATGCGCTTGGTCACCGAGCGGACCGGTCTGCCGCTCTCCATCGGGATCTCCGCCGCCAACACCCGTGCCGGCCAGGGCCGGGTGCCGCCGCCAGCACCGTTCCTATGAACGCAAGGCGGAACGCAAGGCGGAACACTTCCTGGCCTTCGCTGGGATCGCCGCGGCGCTCATGTGCTTCCGGCACCTCTCGCGGCAGACGTGACGCAGCGGCTCTGCCGCTACGGGACGTTCCAGGCGGCAATGAACGGCTGCCCGTCCTCGGTGCCCAGGAAGCTGAGAGTGCCTGGATGCGGATGGCCGAGCAGTCGGCTGGCGGAGGCGTCGAGGCCGAGCCAGCGCACCGTGAGCACGCGCGCCAGATGACCATGCGCGACGACGGCGACGTCGCCCTCGTCCAGCAGCGGCCGCATCCGGTCCAGCACCGCGTCCGTGCGCGCGGCCACCTGCTGGAGCTGCTCGCCGGGATGGTCGTCGCCGCCGGGAATCACGCCGTCCCGCCACAGATCCCAACCCGGCCTCATCTCCTGGATCTGCGCCGCGGTCAGGCCCTCGTAGCCGCCGTAGTCCCACTCCATCAGGTCGGGATCGGGCCGGACGCCGGCCAGGCCCGCCAGTTCGGCCGTCCGCATGGCGCGGCTCAGCGGGCTGCTGAACACCGCCACCAGATGGCGTCGGGCCAGCCGCGGAGCGAGCGCCTTGGCCGCGGCCTCACCCACGTCAGTCAGGGGAATGTCGGTACGGCCGGCGTGCCGGCCCGACAGGCTCCATTCGGTCTGGCCATGCCTGAGCACTATCAGTTCACCCATGGCCGCGCACGATATCCGACCATGCGACACGGCCGACCACTCCTCGCCTTCGCCGCCACCGCCCGCACCCTCATCTGCGACGGCCGACTCACCAAGTCAGATGACCTCCAAGCGGGTCTGGTGAAGTTTGGTGCTGGTCCTTGGACGCCGGTGCTGATCGCCTCGATGCCGGGATGGGTGCGGCGGGGATAGCCTCTGGCCATGCCGAGCTTCGAGATCGCACCGATAGGTACGGTCCGGAACAACCGGACGGACGTCCAGCACACGGACAACTGGGGTGCCGTCCGCAGCACGATCACCATCGACGAGCGCTTCGGCGAGGCCTGCCTCCAGGACCTGGAGGGCTTCTCCCACGTGGAAGTCCTCTTCATCTTCGACCAGTTCCCGGAACTCGACGACTACCGGGAACCCCGCCCCTACCGCGGCTGCTCCGATCTCCCGCCCGTTGGCGTCTTCGCCGGCCGTGGCCCCCGTAGACCAAACCGCATCGGGGTGACGTCGTGCGCCATCGAATCCGTCCATGGCCGCGAACTGACGGTGGTGGGCCTCGACGCGGTCTCGGGCACCCCGGTCATCGACCTGAAGCCGACGATGGAGGATTTCCGCCCGGTGAACATCAAGCAGCCGGAGTGGGTCAGCCGCCTGATGTCGGAGTACTTCCAGCCGTAAGCCCTGGCGACAAAGATGATCGCTGACAACACAGCGCGGTCGTCACACCGCAGCCGGCCGCCGCCTTGTACCCGCACCGGTGGCTCCGGCGTCACGTCCTGGAAGATTGGGAGCGGATCCAGCGTGGCTACTCGTCGTGGGCATGGACGAATACGACTGCCTGATGCATGAGTTGGTGCTCAGTGCCATCGTGCTCGGCGAACCGGCGTCTGACCTCCGTTCGAAACTGGTGGAGTTGACGCGCCGGAGGTCGGGCTCTGCCGATGTGCCCGCTGGGCTCGTTCAGCACGGCGCGTCGGGGCTGCGCTCGGATTCCTAGCTGACTGTTCCGAGCAACGATCACTGAGGGGGGAATGGCTCTGCTAGGAGGCGTTTCTGCGGATTTCGTTGTTAGGTAGCCGACTCTTCGATGAGATCAGAAGACATCTAGACGGCTATGTGCGATATCGCTACCTTCGGCGGTATGGTCTCGAAACCCCTCCCGCCCGGACTCCCCGTTACCGACCGCACCCGGCATAGGCGCCTACGCGAACAGGCCAGCCTGGAGCGGACCGATCTGGAGGCGGTTCTCGACGCCGGGTTCGTCTGTCACCTGGGGGTGGTGATCGAAGGGCGGCCACTTGTCCTGCCCACGGTGTACGGGCGGGACGAGCAGTGGCTGTATCTGCACGGGTCCGTAGCCAGTCGCAGTCTGACCGGTGATCTCCCCGTCTGCGTCACCGTCACACAGGTCGACGGGCTGGTGCTCGCTCGGTCCGTCTTCGAGCATGGTGTGAACTACCGCAGCGCCGTGATCCACGGCGACGCCCGCAGGGTTACCGACCCCGAGGAAAAACTAGCGGGACTGCGTCGGCTCACCGAGCACTCGGCTCCTGGCCAGTGGTCTTACGCCCGCCGCCCGAACCGCAAAGAACTCGCCGCCACCACCCTGCTCGCCCTCTCCCTGGAAGAAGCCTCAGTCAAGATTCGTACCGGCGCACCGGAGGACGGTGACGGGCCCGACGCGGGACTCGGGCTGTGGGCCGGGGTCCTACCTCTGACTTCCGTATGGGGCGAGCCCGTCCCCGATCCAGCACTGCCTACCGGCACCCCCATACCGGCGCACATCGCATGCCGGGAGGGAACCCGGCACGGCTGAGTGGTTACGGTGACGTTCGGGAGGGTGGGACTCAGGGGTAATGAGCCTTATCCGCTCCTTCACTGTGGAGTTGTGCCCGGCCGTTTGTGCCCTGGCACCCGCCGGGGCGGCCGAGCGCGCACTCCCGCCCTGACCCACCGGCGAAGGCGACCAGGCACCCAGCTCGGCGAGCGCCCATCCGCTGGCTCACGCCGTCGTTTCGGTTCGGTGACGGGGCGGGAGTGGCTTGGTGAGGGGCCGTAGGTTGTATCGACATGAGACCCCGTATCGCCGTGATCGGCAGCGGCCCCGCCGGCCTTGCCTTCGCCCGCGTCCTGCACCGTCATGGTCACGCTGTCACCGTCCTCGAACGCGATCCCGCCCGCGACGCCCGTCCCGCGGGCGGCACGCTGGACCTGCACGAGGGACTGGGCCAGCTGGCGCTGGAGAAGGCGGGGGTGCTGGCGGAGTTCCAGGCGCTGTCCCGTCCCGAGGGGCAGGCCATGCGCATCCTGGACGCGGACGGGACCGTCCTCCGCGACTGGCAACCTCGCCCGGGTGACCGGGCCAATCCCGAGATCGACCGCGGGCAACTCCGTGACCTGTTGCTCGGGCCTCTGGACGTTCAGTGGGGGCGGGGCGTGACGGAGGTAGTGCCGGAGAGCCGGGATGGCGTGCTGGTCCATTTCGCGGACGGGCGACAGGAGACGTTCGACCTCGTGATCGGCGCGGACGGTGCCTGGTCCCGGGTCCGCCCGGCGGTCTCGTCCGCGACGCCGCAGTACACCGGTGTCACCTTGGTCGAGACCTCCCTGGACGACGTCGACACCCGCCACCCCGACCTCGCCCGGCTGATCGGCGACGGTTCCGTGGCTGTGTACGGCGTGAACCGCGCGCTCGTCGCCCAGCGCAACAGCGGCGGCCACGTCAAGGTGTACGCCCAGTTCCGCGTGCCGCTGGACTGGCACACGAACCCGGACCGGCATAGGGGCCCGAACCAGCGCGCGGGCCTGGGCCCGGACGACGTCGAGGCCCTGCGATCAAGCCTGCTGGCTCTGTTCGACGGCTGGGCCGCTCCCGTCCTCGACCTCCTCCGCCACGGCACGGCTTTCGTCCACCGCCCCCTCTACGCCCTTCCCGTGTCCCACACCTGGGCCCACGTCTCCGGGGTGACGCTACTGGGCGACGCCGCCCACCTGATGCCCCCGTTGGGGGTGGGCGCGAACCTCGCGATGCTGGAAGGCGCCGAACTCGCCGAGTCCATCGCCGCCGCCCCCGGCCCTGGAGATCTGGACGAGGCCGTCCGCGCCTTCGAGGAAAAGATGTGGGCACGGGCCGGCAGGTGGGCGAACATCACGATGGCTGGTCTGGAACGCCTCGTGAGCCCGGACCCCTCCGAAGCCGTCGCCCTCTTCGACGAGGTCCAGCCTTCCTGACCGCCAAGCGCGAGAGCATGGCCCAGTCCGCCGCTGATCACTACAGGTCTCCGATCTCACCCGCTTCCATGAAACTGACTCCGCAACGACGGATGTGATCAAGTAGCTGCGGCAGGCCGTCGGCGGCCTTGTCGAACTCCGCATCATCCAGGGAGGCGGACCGGGACCGGAGGCTCGCACCGCCCACCCGTGCAACTTGCCGAAGCAGCGGAGTGTTGACGTGCACGAGCGCGGACTGGAGCAGATGCAGGACGAGCATCGAGATCTCGGCGTGCCCCTTGTCCGGGCCGGTCAGCGGCGCGGTCCTTGCCGTAATGGAGCACGGTGTTGGCGCTGTTCCAGTTCTCCACGGCCTGGAGCCCGCCGTGGATTTCCCGGCACAGGCCGGCACCTGCGAGGCAGTCGCAGGCGAAGACCGTACGGACGGCGCGGGCGCCGGTGCTGTCGGCAATGCACGGCAAGCGCGGGTGGGATGCGTGATCTTGAGGTGGGATCGCCGGAGGCGCCGAACCGATCCAGGCCGGCCCGGTGCGGCGGTCAGCCGGCCGGGCGGCGACGGGTGCGCAGCGCCAGTACCAGACAAACCGTGGTCGTGGCGATGGCGAGTGCGGCGGGCACCCGTGCCCATGAGGTGCCCGCGACCGGTGCCTGGGCGGCGAGCAGGACCACCGCGGTCGCGGCGGCGGCCGCCAGCGCGGGTGTCGCCTGCGGCTGGCCGGGCGGGGCGGTGACACCGGCTGTCCATGCGTCGGTGACGAGCAGGTAGGCGAGTAGCAGGGCGGCGATGCAGACGACCAGCCACACCGCCGGGTCGGTGGCCGCCGCGACAGCGATCGCCGCGGCCGGAAGCAGGGTCGTCCTGCGACGGGCCGCGACGGTCCGCCAGCGCATGGAGGTCAGGACGGGGCGCGCGTCGACCATCGGAGCGGCCCACCACGCGGCCGCCGCCGCCCCGAGCACCAGCAGCCTGACCAGCAGCGGTGCGTGCAGGGCGGCCGGCGGGTCGCAGGCGGCGACGGCGAGGGCCGTTCCGAGCAGTCGGTCGGTGATACGGGAGGTGAGCCGTTCGATGACCCGGGCGGCTCGGCTGCCGGCGGGGCGCGGGCCTGGCCGGGCGAACCGGACGGAGGCGGGGGTCATCGGGTCCCTCCGTGGATGCGGGTGCGCAGCAGCGGCGCAAGGGCGAGGTCGAGGGTCTCGCCGGGCCGGTGGGCGACGACCGCGATGCCGCGTTCCACGAGGGCGAAGCGCATGGCGTCGCGGTCGGCCCGCCACAGCCGCAGCGCGAGTTCGCCCTCGGAGTCGCCGGGTTCCACGACCGGGTCGCCGGTGGGGATCTCGACCACGACCATCGGGTTGGCCCGTCCGCGCACCTGCTGCAGGACGTCGAAAATCCGCTGGTCGGTCAGCGGCGTGATGACGTACACCAGCGCTCCTTCGGGCAATGCGGGCGGTGGGAGCAGACTGAGGCCCTCCGTGCGGAACGCGAGGTCCTTGCGGACCTCCAGCACGCCCTCGACGATGCGGTAGAAGTACCCATGGCCGCTGCCCGGTTGCAGCCAGCGGGTCACGCCACCGACCGACACGACGCCGACCCGGTCGTGGGTGCGCAGGTAGGCGCGGACCAGCCCGGCAGCGGCCCGGAAGGTCTCGTCGAGGGAGGACGCGCCGGTGACCGGGTCGACCACGTCGCTGAGCACGTCCAGCAGTACCACGGTGTCGGCGGTGCGTTCCGCGGCGAACTGGTGGACCTGCAGGGTGCCACGGCGGGTGGTGGCCGGCCAGTGGATCCGGCGCTGCCGTTCGCCGCGTACATACGGGTGCACGCCGGTGACCTCGACGCCCTCGCCGCGCTGCACGGCGGTGTGCTCTCCGAGCCGTTGCGGCAGCCGGACCGGGATGGGCGTGAGGCCGGCGTGTTCGGGCACTGGGAAGACGGCGATCTCGCCGAGTTCGGCCCGCACGGTGCGGCGGGCCAGCCCGCCGTGGTCGTAGACGTCGACGTCGACTGTGCCGAGCGTCCAGCGGCCCCAGCGCTGCGCGGTCAGGACGAGCTCGACGCGGTGCGGGCCGACCGCGAGGTGGTCGAGCCGGACCCCGTGACCGAGGGTGACGCCGGGGTCCAGGCGGCCGGTCTCACCGTCGTAGGCCACCGTGATCCGCACCGACACCTGCTCGCCCTCGAAGCACCGCCGCTGCTCCACCTCGACCTCGATCGTCACCGCGTCCGGGCGCGGCCCGCTCGGCAGGGTGAGGGCGAGCAGCACCAGGGGCGCGGCGGCGAGAGCAAGTACCCAGGGCCGCCCGGTGATCAGCGCGGCGATCAGCGCGACAACGGCCAACGTGCCCAGCCGCAGCGCGCGTTCACCGGTGCGCCAGCCGGGCGGGGGTGGTGGCGGGGGTTCGGCGGTCACGTCCTGGCGGCCGTTCAGGGCCCGTTGGGCGGCGGCGGACGCTCTGCGGGCCGGCATCGGCTCCGTCATGACACGACCGGCGCGCGGGGCAGGGTCTGCGGGGCCGGTACGGACTGCAGGATCTCGCGGATCACGTCGTCGCCGTCGATCTGCCGGACCCACAGCTCCGGCTTGAGGGTGACGCGGTGCGCGAGGGCCGGCACCGCCACGGACTTGACGTCCTCCGGGGTCACGTAGTCCCGCAGGTCCAGGACGGCACGGGCACGGGCGAGCTGGACCAGGGCCAGGCCACCGCGCGGAGAGGCACCGACCTGGATGTGCGGGTGGGCCCGGGTGGCGCCGACCAGCGCGACGACGTAATCCAGCAGGTCGTCGTCCACCTCGACGCGTTCGACGGCGGCCCGCATGGCCAGCACCTCGCCCGGTCCGCTGAGCGTGCGCAGCACAGCCTCGGGCACCGCCCGATCGACACGCGCGCGCAGCATGCCGGCCTCCTGGGACGCCGTCAGATAGCCCATCCGCACCCGCAGCAGGAACCGGTCGAGCTGAGCCTCGGGCAGGGTGTACGTGCCCTCGTACTCGATGGGATTGGCGGTGGCGACGACCACGAAGGGCTCCGGCAGCGGCCGGGTGCTTCCGTCGATGGAAACCTGGGACTCGGCCATCGCCTCCAACAGCGCGGCCTGGGTCTTGGGCGGGGTGCGGTTGATCTCGTCGGCGAGCAGCAGGTGGGTGAAGACCGGTCCGGGACGGAAGACCATGTCGGCGTTCCGCTGGTCGTAGAACGGAGCGCCGGTGACGTCGGAGGGCAGCAGGTCGGGGGTGAACTGGATGCGGCAGAAGTCCAGGCCGAGGGTGGTGGCGAAGGAGCGGGCCAGCAGCGTCTTCCCGAGTCCCGGCAGGTCCTCGATGAGGACGTGGCCGCCGGCGAGGATGCCGAGCATCACCAGCGCCAGCGGTTCCGCCTTGCCGACCACGGCCGTGCGGATCTCGTCGAGCACGGCCGCGGCCCGTTCGCCCGCCTGTCGAGGGGTCAGGATGTCTTGGTCCTGGGTGGGCTGCGGGCGGGTCACGGTCGGATCCTCACGTGGCGGGGTCGGGGTGTGCGGGCTGGTCACGATCGGATCCTCACGGGGCGGGGTCGGGATGTGCGGGGCTGCGGGGTCGGCCGCAGCGCCACCGGTCACAGGGCTTCCAGGCGGTCGAGCAGGGAGCGCAGGACGGGCTCGGGGAGAGTGGGCTGCGGAGCGGTCGCCTCGGGATCGATCCACGGCCACAGCTCGGCGCCGACCAGGGCCCGGGCCCGCTGCGGGTTCCGGTACATCTCCACGCCGTGCCGTTGGGCCAGCCGGGCGGCGAACAGCCGCTGCAACTGCGGCCGCATGACGGTGCGGAGGTGCACTTCGCTGTCGTCCCCGAGGGTATTGGCCACGATGCGCCGCCACCCGCCGAGCGCCGGGGCCCGCCTGCCCAGCAGGCGCACCGGCTTGCGGTGTCCGCTGTCCTGGGCGGCACCGCCCGCGGCATAGCGCCCCAGGGCCAGCGCAACAGCGGTGATGAGGGCGAGGCCGGTGGCGGCCGCGGCGGCACCGTCGGCCAAGGCGAGCAGCACTTCGGCCGCGGCGGCGAGGGTGACGAGTACGGCCAGCGAGTTCCGAATCGAACCGGGCGCTCCCAGCACGGAGTTGACGAAGGTCCGGATCCGTGTGAGCGCCTTCACGTGGCACCCGCCGCCGCTTCGGGCCCACGCGCCCGCGAGCGCAGGCCGTGAGCGATCTCGGCGAGCGCGGCCGCGGCCCGGTCGCGGTGGCCGCCGTCCATCGGGTGCGTGGAGTAACGGGCCTCGCGGAACAGGGTGGTGAGCTCGCCGGCGGCCGCCCTCGCGGGCAGGCCGCCGGCGACGGCCCGTTCCAGTAGGTCCTGCGGGCTGTCCGAGGCACGCCGGGCCACGCCGGAGTCGGCGAGCGACTCCTCCATGGCGGCATAGCAGGCGATGACGGCTGCGCGGGTGTCGGTTCCGTCCAGCAGGGCGCGGCGCCCGGAGTCCACGGCCTGGGCCAGGCGTTCCTGCTCGTCGTCGAGCGTCGCGTACGTCGCCGGGACCTCGGCAGCCATTGGCCGGGTCAGATACCGCCACAGGTACACCCCGGCGAGCACGAGGGCCACGGCGAGCAGGGCGATGCCGAGACCGAACAGGATGCGCGTCAGCCCGAAGTGCAGGCTGTGGTCACTGTGCTCGGCAGGCAGTGTGGGTGGCGGGGTGCGCGCCGGGTCCTGCCGCGCGGGGGGAAGCCGGACGGGCCCGTGGCCGTCCCCGTGGCTGCCGCCGGACGAACCGAACTGGTGCAGGACCAGGATGAGCAGCGGGAGGACCAGCGGTGCGGCCAGGAGGACGCGGCCCACGCCCTCCATCAACCGCTCTTCTACCGGGTTGAGTTTCTGGCAGGCGCTGACCTGCTCCAGGTGCTTCCCGCGCAGTGCGATGCCGCCGAGGAGCGACAGCAGGGCGATGCCGAGCACGAGGACGGGGTTGCCGCCGAGCGGTCCGCGGCCCTTGACGAACAGACCCGTGCCGGGGTGCAGCAGTAGTGCTCCTAGGGCGGTTCCGCCCACGACCAGTACCGTCAACGCGGCCTGCGCGGCCCCGACCGTGCCGTGCCGCCGTCGCCCGTCCGCCGTACGCACCCGCCCCACGCCACACCCCTCCGTCGCGACCGGCAGCTTCGCACACCGGCCGCCGGCGTGCCAGCAGGGGTCCACCGGTGGGGCGGAACGGGGCGGGGCATCCAGCGACCGGCGCACCGTCCGCCACGTCGCGTTGTGCGTGCGCTGCAGCCCGTGCTGCGACATCCCGGCCTCGTCGTCCCGGTTTTGACAGCGCATGTCGGGGCTTTGAGCAGCATGCCGACTTGGCGGGTTCGATGTTCATGAGCAACGTCGCGCCCTGCACGGGAGCGGGGCGGCGGCTGCTGGACGCGAGCCCTCAGGTTGCCGTGGCCGCTCACCCGTCAGGAGGGACGCAAGGAAGGCGTTGGCCCTTTCCTCACAGCGTCGCCGTCCTGGCCCTCGGTCGTACGCGTCGGCTCCACGACCCGCCCTTGACCGCCGGGCGGCAGTCTGGCCCTTCGGCTCCGGCTTCCAGTCCTGGACGAGAAGCCCGATCAGCACCTCGTCCAGGAACTCACCCATCACCCAGGCCGAGGAGCGCAGCACGCCCTCGCGGACGAAGCCCTTGCGCTCGGCGGAGCGTAGCATCGCGGTGTTGTCCGACAGTGCCTCGATCTGCAGCCGCTGCAGGCCACGCACGACGAAACCGTAGTGGCACAGCACCGCGACCACGTCGGTGCCGTAACCCTTGCAGCGGGAGGACGGCAGCAGCCCCAGCCCGATGTGCGCGGACCGGTTGTGGTTGTCGATGCCCCACAGCGCCGCGGTGCCGACCAGCGTGCCGCCCTCCTACATGAGTGGGATCGCTCCTCACGAGGGGGGTGGCCGACGACTGACTTCAATAATAAGTGACCGGTCGTCTTTTTATGAGAGTCAGAGTACCGCCTCCTCGGCCGGAGCAACAGCCGTCTGTTAATTCACCGGGGCAGTCGATGTTCCAAGTAGGCGCGGTAGGGCCACAGTTGCGAACCTCTCGTGCGAATCGCGTCGCTGGCTGATGCGTCCTTGCATGACAGCCCCCTCCCACGCCTCGACGATCACGAACGCGAGTTCCTCCGGTGACGTGTCACCGGGGATGTCTCCGCTCGCCTGGGCCTCTCGGAGGCACGCGGCGATCAAGCCGGTCCACCGGTCCATGATGTGGTCCAGCTTCTCTCTGACCTCTGCGCTGTGGTCGGCCAGCTCGAGAGACATGTTGCCGACGAGGCACCCCAGCGCGAAGTTGTGCTGCGCGTTGTGGTCCGTCATGGCCAGGAAGAAGGCGGTGACGCGCTCGACGGGCGGCCGGGATGCGTCTCGCAGATAGAAGCCGAAGTCCCGGTCGATGGATGCCCAGTAGTGTTCGAGCACTGCGACCGCGAAGTCTTCCTTGCTGGCGTAGTAGCTGTAGAACGACCCCTTGGGCACACCGGCACTGTCGGTGATCTCTTTGATGCCACACCCGTTGAAGCCGTTCGTGTGCATCAGCTCGAGCCCCGCAGCGAGGAGGCGTTCACGGACGAGCGGATTGGCTGGTCGTGGCATCCTTCGATAATAGCCGAACGGTCAACTATCGTCGTGTTCGCGCGGGGGCTGCTCAGCGGCAGGTGACGCGGGCGCGGGCCCAGGAGTTGTTGGCGTAGCCCTTGGGGTTCCACAGATGGGCCGGGGACTCGGGCATGACCGCGCCGGTGCAGTCCCATGCCCGTGCGATCACCTGTGTCTCGCCGGCGGGCAGGTCAAGGGTGATGTGCCAGAGCTGCCAGGTCCAGGGGCTGTCCGGCCGGTCCAGCTCGGCCTGACGCCAGCTGAGTCCTTCGTCGAGGGAGACGTCGACGCGGGCGACGGAGCGATCGTCGCCGGCCAGGGCGTAGCCGGTGATCTCGGCCGGTCCGGGCGATAGATTCGCGCCGTCGTCGGGGCTCAGGATGTCGCAGTTCAACGCGATGGGGCCGAGGGAGATGCCGTCGCCGGGTCCGGCGTGGTCGGGGTCGGCCTCGGCGGGCAGGATGCGGTAGGCGGTGGCCTGGAAGTAGTTGTCGGACGGCTCGGTCTGAGCGGTGACGCTGGTGAGCCATTTGACGCTGCGGGCGCCGATCCATCCTGGCACCACCGCACGCAGCGGGCCGCCGTGGACAGGAGGTAGCGGCCGGCCGTTCATGGCCCAGGCCAGCAGTACTTCCGGACCCTGAGCCTTGGTGGTCGGGATGGAGCCGCCGTAGGGCTGGGGCGGGTCGGCCAGCTGTGAGATGTCCGGGGCGGCGAAGGCGATGTGCGCGGCCTGCGCCCGCAGGCCCGCCGCGGCCAGTACGTCGGCCAGCCGCACCCCGCTCCAGCGGGCGGTGGACGTGGCGCCGGGCCCCCACGGGTCCTCGCCTGGGATGTCCCGCACCGCGGCCAGGCCGGCCCGCCGGTTTCCAGCGCACTGCAGTGTGGCCACGACCTCCACCTCCTCAAACCGTGCCCGCAGGTCCTTCAGGGACAGTTCCAGCACCCGCGCGACCAGGCCGCCCAACCGCAGCCGCCATGTCGCCGGGTCGATTTCGGGGATCGGGCCGTGGTTGCGGCTGTAGAAGGTGTCGACCGGCGTCTCCTGCCGCCCGGCCAGCGCCGCTCGAAGTGGCTCGGCATTGAACGGCTCTCGCTCGTGCACCACCATGTCGTTCCGTTTGCCCCAAAGGCCCATGCTCAGGCGAGTACCCGCCACCGGCAGCCGAACCTCGCACGCAGTGCGTCGCACGGGTCTCCCACGGCGGCACCGGCCTACGAACCACAGACGGTCGAGTACGACGAGCGCAGTCTCAGGTGCACGTACACCCGCGACCGCCTCGCCGGTCGGCCACCAGCCGCCCTGTCCTGATCCGGCGATGTCGTCATTGGCCGACCAGTGTGTCGGCCGGTGCCTGCATGGCGGCGCCGAGCATGGCGGCCGCGTCGTCGAGGCGATCGGTGAACGCAAGCGGTTCTGGTCGAAGATCCTCCCACCGTGGCGCCGGAAGTCCCCGAGGGCCAGCGAGATCCTCCCGCTGTTCTACCTGCTGCGGGACTGCCGGTGACGCGGCACGCGATCGTGCCCTGGTCGTCGGTGATGGGCGTCGGCCGGCCCTTGGCGGGCTATGGACCCGATCGAGTACAAGTTCTCCAAGATCTCCATGGACAGGTTGCGGACCAAGGCCGCCCGCGGTGCCGGCAGCCGCCCGGCCGCAACCCCAAGGGCGCCTACACTCGGGGCCGCTATACCAGGTCGCTGATGACCGAATGCGTTGACGACACCGGGCAGGTGAAGATGCGCATGGTCTCTTGCCCGCCGAGCTCCACACCTGTGGGGGACTGACGCCGAAGGCGGCTGCTCACAGGACCATCGAGGAATTCGGTCGGGGCCCAACTCGTCGTGCCGCCGTCCCATTCGAGGCTGGCCATCGCGGCGACGAACCGCATCTCGTTGCCGCATGTGTGGCACCGAACCGGCCCGGAATAGCCCTGGTAGTTCCAGGGTTCGTGCCCGCCGAGCTTCCAGCCCGGGGCGGTTGACAGCTCCCAGCGGTATCGGGGCTCGTGGTCCTCTGGGTCGTCCGTGATGAAGGTGGCCATCTCCCACTCGTCGACTCGGGCCTCGAACTCCTCGCCCAGCGCACCAGGGTGCGGATACTCGGTGACCGGTTCCGGCCGAATCAGACACGGTGTCGGCAGATAGCCAGGCGCCCCAACGGCGATGGGTTCGGGTGACGTCGCGAAGCTGCCGGTGAGGTCACGGCTGTGGCGGTAGCGGACGTGCACGAACGGGCCGGCGATGCCGTTGTACGGCACTGCCGCATCTTCGTAGCGGTGCTGGAACGGACACCACAGGATCTGCAGGACGTCCGTATCCTGCGGGAAGCCGTCGTACCAGGGCACGTCCCGTGCGTACACCTGCATGACCGGAAGCATGGGCCAGGCCATATCAGCCGGGATTTCGTCCCAGGTGATCTCTCCGAGGCGGGCGAACGTCGTCGCTGACCGCTTACCACGGACGTTGTCGGGACGGTGCGGCCGGCGAAGCTTGCGGTGCTGGCCGCCGGGACAGGTCGGCCACGCCTCGTCTGCCGGCCACGCCAGCGGCCCACCCACGGAGCTCTGGTACGGGTCAGGGTTGGCGGGATCCGGGTGCAATCGGATCGCTGTCCTTGCGTGATCAGCCAGTTCGGGAAAGCACGAGAGGACATCCAACGGCCGAGGCGGAGTCACTGGAACACTCATTGCTGCCGTCCCTGCCTTTGAACAGTGCACCCGCCGACCATAGCCACGTGCGGGGCTGAGAAACTCGCGATCACGCACGGCATCGTACGGTCCTCGCCCCCTCGCAACAGCTCCGGCTACCGCTCTGGGCTCCCTTCCGGAACCACCGGCGTCGGCGCCTGAACGGCGGGTGGGGATCGTCAGCAGCGCCGTGAAACGCATCAGGTCCGTCATGATCAGTACCAGCCGCTTGCGGCGGAACTCCGCCGCCGACGTCCGCGCCGATGTCCCAGCCGGTGCCTGCTTCTCATGCCCGACGCCCCTTGCCACTCACCCGCACAACCGATCCGCGATCGGAGGCATCAAAACGAGCACCATGCCCGGGGATCAAACCAACCGCAGGTCCCCTGGCCACAACCGATGGTTGTGATCGTAGGGTGTCGACATGGACCTCGACTCCGTCCGGACCTTCGTCGTCGCCGCCGACGCGGGGCAGTTCCAGGAGGCCGCCGCCGAGCTGGCGGTCACCCAGCAGGCTGTCTCCAAGCGCATCGCCGCGCTGGAGCGCAACCTCGGCGTGCGGCTGTTCACCCGTACGCCGCGCGGTGCCGAGCTCACCATCGACGGGCAGGCGTTCCTGCCCCACGCCCGGGACCTGCTGCGCGTCGCCGAACGCGCGGTCGCGTCCGTGCGCCCCGGCCGCCGTCCACTGCGCGTCGACGTGATCAACTCGCGCGGCGCGGCATCCGGCCTGATGCGCGGCTTCCACCGCGCGCATCCCGAGACCGAGCTCGACGTGGTGTGGCTGTTCGACATCGAGACGGCCATCGCCGCCATCCGGTCCGGTGAGATCGACGCGTCCTTCCGCGCCGTCGCCGCGCCCGGCCGACCCCTGCCCGAGGACATCGAGTCCGTCCGGGTGCTCGACGAGCCGCTCCAGCTCCTCACCGGCCCCGCCCACGCGCTGGCGTCCGCCCGGTCGGTGCCCCTCGCTCGGCTCGCAGGCCACCGGATCTGGATGCCCGGCATCGTCCCCGGTACAGAGTGGGCCGCCTACTACGACGACCTCGTCGCCGAGTACGGCCTCACCATCGAGGCGGCCGGCCCCAACTTCGGCTCCGACGCGCTCCTCGACACCATCGCCGACACCCCGCCCCTGGCCACCTTCATGGGCGAGTACACCCGCCTCGTCTGGCCCGCCGGCCACGGCCTGCGCCGTATCCCGGTCACCGACCCGACACCTGTCTACCCGCACTCGCTCCTGTGGCACCGCGACAACCCCCACCCCGCGCTGGCCGCCCTCCGCACCCACCTCGCCGCCACAGCGGCCGGCCACGACGCCGCCGGAACCTGGACACCCGGCTGGGTGTTTCCGCGCTGAACGCCACCGATCATCGTGGCCGGACCGACGGACGGCGGCTCGGGACAGGCGCGGCCATCGGCACACTCCGGTCGCGGTACGGCGACTTCCGGCCCGGCGCCGCCGCTCTCACGCCGGCGATGGGAGGATCACCGTGCCGTATCGAGGAAGGATCCGAGGTGCCGTCCGCCGAACTGAAGCACACGTTCCAGATCGCCGTGCCGCCGCAGGAGGTCTTCGCGCACCTGGCCGAACCGTCGCATTACATCGGCCTGTCGCCACTCCTCGTCGCCGTCCGCGACGTGCGCCGCAGTGGCAGCACCGTGCACTACACAGCCGTGGAACGCTTCCGGTTCCTGGGCGTCCTGCGGCACGACAACATCATCGACGTCACCCTCGTCGCCGTCCCGAACGGCCTCCCGCACTCCGCCGAGATCTCCGGCGAAGTCCGCAGCCCCGGCCGGGTCCGCATGAGCTACCGCTTCGCCATCGACCGCCACGCGGCCGGCAGCGTCGTCACCGACACCCTGCACCTGCACACGCCCCCGGGCCTGCTGCGCTTCGCCGCCTCGCAGGCAGGAGCGGTTCAGCAGGCCCGAGCCCGTGTCCTGACGGCACGCCTGGCGCAGCCCGCCTGACGGCCGCTTGGCAGGCCGCCATTGGCACGCCCTGAAACCTGAGACCGGCACGATCGCGCATGCGTTTCGCCACGGCCGCGATGGTGCCCGATCACTCTCAACAGCGGCCTGATCGTCCATCCCGACGAACCTCGCCTCTTTCGCCGGAGAGAGCTGAGCCTAGGCCGGGGGTGTACCGTCCCAGCGCCATGTGGTCAGGCGGGGGCGTCCGGGCAGTTCGGCGCGCCCGGTGGCCCACAACAGGGCGGGCCAGCTTTCCGTGGATTCCGGAGCGTCTGGAAACAGCCGGGCGAGTACTCGCGCGCACAGGTCGGCGGGTGGGTTCCAGGCGAGCCCGAGCCCTTGCGTCAGGTCGTGCGTGTGTACCAGGGTCTCCACGATTCCCATGGCGGCGAAGCCCTCTGGGTCGGAAACGCCGAAGACGTGGTGGGCGCGGGTCCGCGGCGGCCTGGTGCGCACCATGGCGACCAGCAGCGCACCACTCGCCTCCAACACCTGCAACAGGCCGGCGGGCCCCGCCTCACGGTTGGCGTGAATGGCGTTCGCCGGGCCGCCTGGCCGTCGGCTCTCCCACACGAAGGGCACCTCCCCATCCAACGGCGGTGCTTTGGGGCCCAGTTGCGCGGCGTACGCGAAGAGGTCGTCGCTGAGGTGCTCGACGGTCTCCCAGCAGTCCCATTCCAGCGAACCGGCCTTATCGTCCCACGCGGCTGGGGGCGCCTCGCGAAGGGCCTTCACAGCGAGCTGCACGGCAAGGTCGAGGTCGTCCGCGGTGACAGGGGACGGGGAGAGGCCACTCTCGGCTGATCGGGACATGGCAGGACCGTACCGCGACCGGAAGGAGTCACGCCCTTCCTTTGTCACGGGCGGCACTACCCGTCGACGAGGTGAAAGCCGGGCCAGGCAGCGCCGTGACCGACGAGGTCGGCGTCATCACCGGCGAGCTCACCGTCGCCACCAGCCTCCTGTCCGACGTGCGTACCGGCATCGTGATCCAGTTGCCGTCCGCTCCCTGGCCTCGGCCACGATCAGAGCGACGAGCTGCCGCTTCCACAGGACCCCGTGCAGGGCCCGCGGTCGACTCCGACTTGTGAAACATGGCGCGCAGGGCGCGGCCGGTCGACCTCCTGATGGCACCGCTCGAGGAAAGCCGCCGCCGTCACTCCTTGTAGTCGGCTATTGGGATCCGCCTGGGGGAGCTCTTGTCCGGGATATTGCTGGTGGCTGGGCGTGTGCGGTCAGTTGGTGTGCTGAGTTGCCATCCGATGGTGTTCAAGGAGGTATGGGCTGCCGAGGCGAGCGTCGTTGGCGCGGTCGCGTACATCGGTGAGGAGCCAGCTCAGCAGCTCTGGAGTGGCGTGGTATTCACCGTAGAAGCCCATGCGCAGGTCGCTGATCTCGTACTCGAACATGACGTTGTCGACGAGGTCTGCCAGATGCGCGTCGGCAGCCGGGTGGTGGGTGGCGGTCCAGATGTTCAGCCAAGGGCGCAGGCTGTTGGTGGCCACGCTGATGAGACCAAGGGTCTCCCTGATGAACACGGGGCTGGGGTGGGTGTGCAGGGTGGCGTCCCACCAGGCGGACCAGACGTCGCGCAGAGCGCTGACAAAGGGCGCCTCCCAGGTCGTCCAGCCCGCCTCGACCAGGCGGGAGGCGATGAGTTCCTCGTCCACATGGAGCTGACCGGTGACAGTCGATCGGACGATACGTGGAACAAGCCGGCGATAGAGACGCGGAAAGTCATCCCAGTGGCTGGGCACCTCCGCAGCAGCAGAGGACACCAAGTCGTCGGGTATCAAGTGCACGGGTCCGGAGAGGTCGGTGAGGTCCTGCTCGGCGTAGCAGTACGTGCACCCCGTGGTGGGAAAGGGCTCTTCGGAGGCGAAGGCATGGTCCAAGGCATCGAGCGCGGCCATCAGGTGGCGTTGAACGTGAGACATGGCGACCTGCTGGGGAACTCCGTCCGGGCAACCGGCGAAGATCACAAGATATCAAGAGGTGGGAACCCCCGGCCTTGCCCCGATGATTGAGCTTGCTCCGCTTTGGTGGAAGCCATCAGTCATCGGTGCAAGCTGCACTCGCCTTCGATGAACCCATTGCGCAATTGGCTGAGGGCGCACCCTCTCGATCTCGGCCGGGGACTGAACCGTTCCGGGTTTGATCGAGACTCTAGGGTGTGACTGTGACCTGGGGTTTCGTGGTTTCGAGGTAGTAGTTGGTCTCGTATTCGGCGGGTG
>NZ_JBSFJL010000039.1:0-30170 GCF_053598035.1 Streptomyces sp. NPDC001204
GTTCCAGTACGTCGTACAGGCCGCTGCTGCCGCCTCCGCCACCGGACGTCTGTGCCGGGACAACGGTCATGCCAACCGCGCCTCCTTCTCTCCGTGTCTGCTGCCTTGTCCGTGTCTGCTGCGTGCTTGTCCGTGTCTGCTGCGTGCTTGTCCGTGACCGCTGCGGGGTCTGCCGCGCGCGTACGCGGTCCTCGGACGTGAGCCGCCCGGGGCCGGGCCTAGCCGCCGCCGGAGCGGCGGGCGTCGGCGCGCCCGCGTTCGTAGCGGCGCAGCCGCCGGTAGCCGGTCAGCTGCCCCCGCGGATCGAGTTCCACCTGATAGCTCGCCATCAGGCTCATGGTGTCGGGCACCCGGGCCAGTTCCAGGACCTCGACCTCCAGCGACCAGCCGTCCTCCGACTGCTCGAAGGTCGTCACGGACTCCGCGGCCAGACCCGTCAGCTCGGCGAACTGGGCACGCGCCTCACGCAGCACCTCCACCGGCCTCGGCCGGGACGCCGACTCTCCTGAAGCCTGCGATTCCGCGGTGTTTTCTCTCTTCACCATGGCCACCTCTTCTCCTCCGGGTGGCCGCGGGCTCCATGACCAAACCTGCGCGGGGCCTCACCCGTCCGCAGGGGAACGTTCGTCGCCGCCGACCCCTGTCGCCCGCGCGACCCCGTAGGCGCTGAGTGAGACCACGAGCCATGCCGCCGTAGCGGCCCCGAGCGCGAGCCACGCCGAGTGGTGACGGAGGAGAACCGCGGCGACGACGGCGAACGCCACGAGCCCCAGGGTGCCCAGGGCGGCGCCACGCGCGTCGTCGCGGGCGCTCATGAGCCCTTCCTCCTCGGCCACCAGGGTCAGGCTGGCCAGCAGGATCGCGGGAAAGGCGAGGAAGACGCCGCCCACGAACGACCCGAAGAGCCGTGACACGACGGCCGCCAGGAGTGACACGCCCGCGCCGAAGCCGAACCGGAGGAGCAGATCCTTGCGCGGCGTGCGTGCGGCCGCCCGCAGGTCCACCCGCATCCGGTCGGTGTCCTCGGCGCCTTCTCCGCTTCCGTCCGCGGGCCTCGCCGATCGCCTCACGGTGCCACCGCGAAGGCGATGGCGGCCGCTGTCGCGAACCACACGACCAGGGCCGCCGCGGACCCGCGCATGGCTCCGAACCGGGCGAGCGCCGGAACATCGACGAGACAGTAGGCGGTGAACGCCAGCGCTCCGGCCACCATGCCCCGCGCCGCCGTCGCCGCGTCGAGGTCGCCCTTGAACACCACCGTCAAGATCAGCCCTCCCAGCGCCACCGAGGGGGCGGCGGCGAAGATCCCGGCCAGCCGCTTGGGCTGGACGGCTTCCGCCACCAGGGCGAAACCCACCACGAGCAGACCACCGATGAAGGGTTTCAGGACGATCTCGAGCAGGGTCTTCATCCGCACAACCTCAGCGCCGAGGCGCCACTCGCGCAACGACCCACGCTGGCAGCCCGTCGAACGCCCGCTGCCCGGATGCATACGTCGTACCGGCACGCGGGCCATCGTCAGCCCTCCGGGACGGCCGCCCTGCCTCCCGGGGGCGACCCCTCACCCGAACCGGCCCGCCACGTAGTCCGCCGTCCTCCGGTCCTTCGGCGTGCCGAATACGTCGTCGGTCGGGCCGTGCTCGACGATGCCGCCGGGGGTGCCCTGCTCGGCGAGGAAGAAGGCGCACTGGTGGGAGACTCGGGCCGCCTGCTGCATGTTGTGGGTGACGATCACGACCGTCACCTGGCCGGCGAGTTCCTGGATCGTCTCCTCGACCCGGCGGGTGGAGGTGGGGTCGAGCGCCGAGCACGGTTCGTCCATGAGCAGCACCCGGGGGCGTACCGCCAGCGCGCGGGCGATGCACAGGCGCTGCTGCTGACCGCCGGACAGCGCCCCGCCGGGCTGGCGGAGGCGGTCCTTGACCTCTTTCCAGAGGCCGGCGCGGGTGAGGGACTCCTCGACCAGTTCGTCCTTCGTCCGACGGCTCGCGCGCGTGCCCGTCAGGCGCAGACCCGCCACCACGTTGTCGTAGATGGACATGGCGGGGAAGGGGTTGGGCTTCTGGAAGACCATGCCGATGCGGCGCCGGGCGTCGGTCAGGCGCCGCTCGGGGGCGTAGATGTCCTCGCCCTCGAAGAGCACCTCGCCCGCGAAGGCCGCTGCCGGGATCAGTTCGTGCATGCGGTTGAGGGTGCGCAGGAACGTGGACTTGCCGCAGCCGGAGGGGCCGATCAGGGCGGTGACCTGGCCGGCGGGCATCGTCAGCGACACCCGGCTCAGCACCTGGTGGCTGCCGAACCAGGCCGACACCGCGCGGGCTTCGAGCGTCGCGGGAGCGGTCATCGGCCCGCCCGGGGCGGCGGGGGCGGCGGGGGCGGCGGGGACGGGGGTGACGGTGGTGACGGGGGGCAGGACGACCGTGTCGGTCAGGGAGTCGGTGGCATCGGTCACGGCGGGTACCTCGGTTCGCGGCTGGGCTCGGGAAGCGGTCACATCAGGTTGGGCAGCAGTTCGGTGGTCCGGGTGGCGACCTGGAGGCCCAGCACGGCGACCACCGGGGCGAAGACGATCCACGTCTGGTGGCGGCCCCAGCGGTGCCAGGTCCACACCGCGGCGACGGCCGCGACCAGCAGGGCCTGGAGCCACATCACCAGCGGCCACGGCACCCCGGCGGGGCGGGCCAGCGGCTGCTCGGACTCCGGCAGCGTGCCGGACCTGATCACGGCCGCCGGGGTCTCGAAGGGCGCGGACACCAGGTCCGCGTCGACGCGCAGGATGCCGCCCGGCATGTAGCTCGGGCCGGTGGCCGTGGCCAGCACCAGGCGGCCCTGGCCGGAGGCCAACGGGGCGGGCGCCGGGTCTCCGGCCCGCCGTACGCCGACGACCTGGTACTTCGCCGCGCCCTGGCCGGTCGTCACCGTGAACCGGTCGCCCTCGGCGAGGTCGGCCAGCCGTTCGAACGGGCCGCCGTAGGCGGCGGCCCGACCCATCAGCACGCTGGTGCCGGCCTGCCCGGGCATCGGGGTGTCGCGGCGGTGGCCGGGCCCGTCGGCCATGACGGCGGAGTCGGTTCCTTCGAGGACCACCTGACGCACGCGCAGGGAGGGGATGTCGATCAGGGCGACCGGCGTACCGGGCGCCAGCAGCCTGCCCTGCTGGTCGGTCTGCGAGACCGGGGCGGTGCCCAGGGCGAGCGCGTTGCGCAGTTCGTCGTACGCCGTGTGCTGGGCGGCCCGTTCCTGTACGCCGCTGAGGAACAGCAGCTGGACGGTGATGCCGAGCAGCAGGGCGGCGAGGCTGAGCAGGGCGCCCCGGGCGATGTGGCGGACGGCCGGGACGCTCCGGACGCGGGTCCGGAACAGGGCCGGTGCGGGCGTGGTCTGTACGGCGACCGTCACGGCGGCCCGCCTCCTTCATGGGTCGTGGGGTTTCACGTACCGCCGGGGAGACCGCCGTCGCGGCGGCCTCCCCGGCAGCGGGGTCAGGTGGACTTGATGGTGAAGTTCGCGCTGTTCTTCGCGTTCACCGTCGAGGAGCCCGCGTAGTACGCGCGCAGGGTGTGCTTGCCGCGGCTCAGCTTCGGCAGGGTGATGGTCACCTTGCCGGCCTTCAGCGTGCCGGTGGCGATCACCTTGGAGCCCTCGTGGACGCGCACGGTGCCGGTCGGCGTGGTGCCGGTCGCGGTGACCTTCACGGTGACCTTGGCGCGGGCGTTGTGGCTGACCGAGGAGGGCCGGGTGACGGCGACCGACGGCGCCGCCTTGGTGATCTTCAGCGAGACCGTCGTCGAGGACGCGTTGGACTTGCTGTCGCCGCCGTAGGAGACGGTCAGCTTGTGGGTCGCGACCTTGAGGTGGTTGGACAGGCCGACGGTGACCTTGCCGGAGGAGTTGAGGGTGCCCGTACCGAGGGTGGTGGAGCCCTCCTTCACCGTCACCTTGCCGCTGGGGACGGCCCCGTTCGAGCCGGTGACGGTGACGGCGACCTTCGGCGCCTTGCCGTACGCGGTCGTGGCGGCGGTCGCCTTCGTGGTGCTCGCGGACTTGAGGCTGACGTCACCGGTCCAGGAGGCGGGGGCGCCGGTGCCGTTGAGGTTGGCGGCGGCGACCGTGGCGGTGTACTTGCCGCTGGCCAGACCGCTGAACGAGTACGACGTGGTCGTGGCCGGGACGTCCTTGGCCGCCGCGACGGTGCCGTCCGCACGGGTCAGCGTGACGCGGTAGTCGGTGACCGGCAGGCCGGGGGCGGCCGGGGCGGTCCACGTCAGCGCGAGCTTCCCGGTGTCGGCGGTGGCCTTGAGGGCCGGCGCGGCGGGCGCCGTGAGGTCGATGCCCGACTGCTCCAGACCGCCGAACTTGGCGTGCTTGGCCGGGTTGATCGAGCCGTTGTACGGCTCGTTCATGAAGCCGAAGTCGGCGATGACCTTCTGGGAGTTGTCGGTGGCCATCTGGGCGGTGTGGCCGCTGTCGGTGACAAAGACGTCGTAGAGGTCCTTGTCGAAGAAGATGCTGGTGGGGTCGATCGCCCGGCTGGGCACGACGTTGTAGACGTCGCGGCCGAAGGTGGCGTTCTCGTAGTAGCCGCGGACCGGCTCGAGCCGGCCGTTGACGGTCGTCACCGGGTTGGTGACGCCCGTGTCGCCGGGCAGCCGCACCGAGGCGAGGTGGGCGCCGGCGGCGGCAGCGGTCTTGCTGTGGTCCGGGGCGACCCCGTTGATCTGGGCGATCCAGCTGCCCACTGAGAACGGGACGAGGGCGCCGTCGGCGCTGAGGGCGTCGTTGGCCTGGTTCTCCTGGACGGTCGGGATCTTGGGGTCGATCGTCGAGTCGTTGAGCCCGATCGTGCCGAGGAAGAAGGCGCGGGTGCCGGAGCCGTTCTGCGGGATGTACGGGTGAACGGTCTGGCCGTTCACCTGCTTGAGGTCGCCCGCGTAGATGTCGTGCAGCTGGTCGACCGTCAGGGTGTCCAGGGCCGAGCCGCGCACCGCGACGCCGACGGCGTCCCGGGCGAAGGGGATGTAGGTGAGCGCGCTGCCGGAGGTGCTCGGGCCGCCGGAGGAACGGGCGAAGTCGACCTGGCCCTTGACGGCGGCACCGCTGCTGTCGGGGAACTTGTCGCCGGTCAGCGACATGGTCAGCGCGAGACGGCCCTTGCCGGAGCCGTTGGGGCGCAGGAAGGAAGGCCCGCCCGTGCGGGTCTGGATCTTGGAGGTGGTGGAGCCGGTGCCGGGCTCGACCGCGTCGTACGAGGCGATGCCCGCGCCGCCCGCCGACTTGATGGCGTAGCCGGCGTAACCGGGGGCGTCACCGGCGAGGGCGTTGAGCACGTCCTGCGTGGTGTCGGAGCCCACGCCGACGAGCTGGCGGAACGTCCCGGCGGGTGCGGGGTCGGCGGACGCCGGGCTCGCCAGAGCGAGGCCACCGGCCACCACGGCGGCGGCGACGAGCGCGGCCGTAGAGCGCATTCTGCGCATCGAGAGTCTCCTGACGGTGTGCGTGGATGTGCTGTGCGGTGGGTGTGGGGGAGGTGCCGTGGGGGTCCCCTGCGTCGAGCCGGCCGAGAGCACGCCGAGGATCTGGCAGGGTGGTACCGGCCGTCCGCCCCGACTGCCTTTCGGGGCGGGCGGCCGTCTGTGGGGAGCCGGGCAGGGCCCCGGCTCCGGTCGGAGGGTCAGCCCCGGCCCGGCGGCAGCAGCCTCCGCAGCCGTTCGGGCAGGGTGAACGCCGGTACGACCGTCACCGTGCGGCCGCCGGGGAGCGGTACCCGCAGCGGGAGGCGCAGCCTGCTGCCGCCCGCGAAGGGCGCGCCCACCGCTGCGGCGGCGCCGAGCCCGGCACCGACCGGGACGGCGTAGCGCAGCGCGTTCGCGGGATCGGCCGGCGTGGTGCCGAAGGCCGTGGTCAGGACGGCCTTGCCGCCGTCGTAGGAGGGTGCGCCGCTGGGCGTGGGGCTCGCGTCCCCGCCGTCCGGGCCGGCCCCGCCGGAGCCCGCGCCGCCCCCGGCCGTGTCGCCGCCCGACGCGCCCCCGGCGCCCGAGGAACCACCCGCGCCGGAGTCACCCGCGCCGGAGCCCCGGGAGCCGGGGCCCCCGCCGCCTCCGGTCGAGCCGCTTCCCGAGCCGCCTTCGTGGGACGAGGGCCCGGTGTAGTGCTCGAGCGTGTCGGCGGCTTGCAGTGCGCGGGCGCGCAGGTCCTTGGACAGCGGGGCGTAACCGGCCGGGAGCCGGCCCGGGTCGGCGCCGCTGATCTGTCCGTCGCCCACCGCGTACCGCAGCAGGGCCGCGTAGTCCTTGCGGGCGGCGGCGTCCAGCTCGCCCGGCCGCGCGGCACCGTAGATCAGCTGGGCGAGCGGGTAGGCGCCCTCGGCGGTCGCCCGGGCCGGGCTGATCTCCGGCGCACCCTTGCCGGCGGCGCTCGTGGCGGCCGCGGTCAGGGATGCCGTGGTGGGCGCGGTGAAGCGGCCGGCGGCGTTGCGCAGCCGGGCGGTCTGCAGTCCGTAGCGCTCGGCGGAGGCCGCGTCGGTGACCGCGAT
Organism: Streptomyces sp. NPDC001204; assembly: GCF_053598035.1. Taxonomy (NCBI): domain Bacteria; kingdom Bacillati; phylum Actinomycetota; class Actinomycetes; order Kitasatosporales; family Streptomycetaceae; genus Streptomyces; species Streptomyces sp. NPDC001204. The sequence continues at coordinate 6,533 of NZ_JBSFJL010000039.1, forward strand.
CACGAACCGCGATCCGACGGTCTGCGGGCCGGTGCTCTTGTACGCGGGAGGGTTGGCCAGCGCGTCCCAGGTCGCCTTCCACAGCGTGTCGGCGCGCCGGGTGTGCAGGGCTCCGGAGTGCATGTCGGACACGTAGGGGTGGAAGTCGGTCATGCACTGCTTGTCGGTGGCGTCGGTGCCCGGCGGGATCGTGCACCAGGGGTCGCTCTTGGGGTAGTCGTCGGCGCGGGCCGGTTCGTAGGCCACGCCCGTCGGGTTCAGGTGCGCGTCGGTGCTGTAGTACGGGTTGACGCGCATGCCCCAGTCGTCGGCCGTCCCCGCGAGGAAGCCGCGGGCGTCCTTGTCGGACAGGATCCACTGCCACAGCGCGCGGGCCGTGTCCGAGTGGCCGAGCGAGGTGATCAGGTCGGTGTCGGTGGCCGGGGTCTCGGAGACCGACAGGTGTTCGAACTCCGGGTTGAGGGCGATGAACTCGGGGTCGCTCGCGAGGCCCGCCGGGTTGTTCCTCGCCCAGTCGTAGCCCTTGGCGACCTGGTCGCCGAGCACCGCTCCCCAGGGGGAGTTGCGGTACGACTCGGTCAGCAGCTTGGCGACCAGGCGGGGGGTGAGGTCGATGGATTCGACCTTCGTCCCGGCGAGCCTCCGGATGTCGTCCGGGGCCCCTGCCTTGGGCCTGCGTTCGATGGTGAAGCCGATCACGGCTCCGGAGAGCGCGACGGGGGCGTAGGCCGTGGTGCCGGACGGTGCTGTGGTGCCCTCGTCGGCGCCCAGGGCCCGGGTGGTGAAGGCGAGTCCGGAGGAGCCGGTGTTGGCGAGCCGGGTGCGGGCGTCGGGCTCACCGAGTTTGGTGTAGCCGTAGACGGTGCCGGTCGGGCACAGGGCCGTCTGCCAGCTGGTCATGGCGTCGGCGACGAGTTCGCTGCCCATGGTGGGCCGTTCGTCGGAGCCGAGGTCGCAGCCGCTGCCGACCGGGTTGAAGCGGAGCGGGACGGCGACGCGGTTCTTCCAGTTGGTGGAGGAGACCGGCGAGCCCGCGTTGACGATGCTCTTGTCGGCGTACGGCTCGCCGTCGAGGTCGAGGTGGCCCTGCGGGACGATCACCAGCCAGCAGGAGCGCGGCTGGGCGGCACCCTTTTTTCCGGCCTGGGCGCCGCAGCCCAGGTGCGGGGCCTCGTTGGCGGTCTGCACCTCGAAGTACTCGCGGCCGGTGCCGTCGGCGCCGGTGCGGGCGAAGTCGACCTCGTTGGTGGTGTTGCGGTTGTAGAACGGGTTGTTCTGGGTGTTGGCGGTGACCATCGTGCCGTCGACCGACTTGAAGGGCACCTCGCCCTGGCCGAAGGCGCCGCCCGCGCCGTACCGGTCGTCCTCGCCGTAGCTGGTGGGGGTGGCGCTGTAGGTGACGTTGCGTGTGTCGTCGCGTTCGTTGCCCGGCCAGCTGCCCCGGCCGGTGGTCGGAGAGGCGCCGTACTGGCACTGGGTGCGCGGCGGGCCGGGGTTGCCCGGGACCGTGCCGTCGTCCTCGCCCCAGCACTGCATGATCTGCACGAAGTCGGTGTTGAACAGGGTGCCCGCGAACGTGGTCGGGGTGCCGCCGGTCCAGGAGACGGTGATCGCCTGGCTGGTCAGGTGGGTGGTCTGGTCGACCGTGAACTTCATGTCCTTGAACTCGCCGCGCCCGGAGACCGTGACGGCGGAGCCGGTGCCGGCCGTACCGTTCGCGGCGGTCGCGGGCTGGGCGGCCTGGGCCACGCCGAGGCCCGCGAGGGCGCCGGCGGCGGCCCCGGCCACCAGCCGCAGGAGCAGCCCGCGCAGGCGCGCGGTCCTGCCTCGTGTGTTCCGGCTCATCGCGAACCCCCGTCCGTGAACCGGTCGTGGCCGCCGCGGCCGCCGTTGCGGGCGGCGATCGCCCGGGAGACGACGGAAGGCAGCAGGACGAGCCCGAGCAGCAGCAGGGCGGTGATCAGCATCAGCGTCTGGGTACCGGTCCAGCCGTGACGCCCGGCGACCGTGACCGGCTGGGCCAGGGCGATGGTGCCGTCGGCGACCGCGGCGCCGCCGCCCGCCGCGCCGCCCGGCGCGAGGGTCTGCCCGGTGTCGGGGTCGACGGACGGCTGTCCGGTGCCGTCCGGTCCGGTGCCGCCCGTGCCGCCGGCGCCGCCCGTGTCTCCCGAGCCGCCGCTGGAGGTTCCGCCGGTCGCCGAACCGCCCCCGCTGGAACCGCCGGTCGCACCGCCGCCGGTGGAACCTCCGCCGGTGGAGCCGCCGTTCGTGCCGCCACCGGTGGATCCACCCGAGGCACCACCGGAAGTTCCGGCGCCGCCACCGGACTTGGCGCCGCCGCTGCCCGTGGTGCAGGGCGCGGCGCCCTTCTTGTCGCACTCCGCCGGGTAGGGCGCGGTCTCGGCGAGCTTGTTGTGCCCGTCGGCGGTGAAGGTCGGGTTGTTGCAGCCCTTGATGTTGATGTTCTGGGCCTTCACCCCGGGGATCCGGCGGATCTGGTCGAAGCCCGCCTCGACGAGGTTGATCGGCAGTGGCGAGTAGCCCAGTTGGGGTGCCTGCTGCTGGCCCTGGCACATGAAGTAGTAGGAGAACGCGCCGAGCGTCTTGCCCTTCTCCTTGGTGAACGTGCCCTGCACCTTCAGCGGCAGGATCATGTACGAGTAGCTGGAGAGCGGGTAGTTGCGCTTGTCCCTGTCGTTGTAGACGCCGTCGAGCTGCTGGGTGAGGTAGTCCGGCGAGCTCTTGTTCGTGTTGATCCTCGCCTGGAGCAGCGAGACCGCGACGTTCTGCGGGGTCGGCTCGGTGTAGTAGCCGGCGTGGTTGAGCACCTTGGCGACCGGGTAGTGCGCGTTGAGCGCGTACGAGTAGTTGACGTAGCCGATCGCGCCTTCGCCGTAGCTCTGGGCCACGTACGCGGCGACACCGAGGTCACCGGACTGGGCGATCATGCCGGGGACGGTCGGGTAGTACGAGGTCTGCCCGCAGGCGCCGGAGCGTCCGACCTTGCGGCAGTAGTCCTGCCACTGGGCCTTGTGCTGGTTGGCCATCCACAGCGTGAACTGGGCCGTCGAGCCGGAACCGTCCGAGCGGACCACCGGGACGACGGGGCGGTGCGGCAGCTGAAGACCGGGGTTGTCGGCCTTGATCGCCGGGTCGTCCCACGACTTGATGGCACCGGTGAAGATCTTGGTGACCACGTCGCCGGAGAGCCGGAGATTGGTGACCCGCTGGCCGTTGACCGTCAGGTGGTACATGAAGACGGTGCCACCGGCCACGATCGGCATGTAGGCGTACGATCCGGCGGCCGGCCGTTCGGCGGCGGAGCCGTCGGTCGGATTGGTCTGGAACGGGATGTCCGAGACCGCGAAGTCCACCGTGCCGCTGAGGAACTGGCGGCGGCCGTCGGAGGATCCGGTGCCGGCGTAGCTGATCCGCATGCCGTACTGGTTGACGGCGCGGCGCCACTCGTCGACGGCGTTCTCGGCCCAGGTGGAGCCGGCTCCGGCGATCGGGGTGTAGCTCTCGGCGGCGGCGGTCGCCGCGAGCGGGCCGGCGAGCAGCCCGGCGATCATGGCGAGCAGCGCGCCTAGGATCGCCGGCGCGCGCAGGCGGCGCGGACGAAGGGGCAGGTGACTGCGCATCAGTCGGTTTCTCCGGGCTTGTGTCCCAGGCCCTCGGTGGTGGGCCTGGAAGGTGTGGCGTACGGGTCGGTGGTCTGCGGGACGCTGTCGAAGCTCTGCGGGACGCCGTCGAACAACGAGAGTGCGGGGGCGTGCAGTTCGGCGAAGCGGTCCACGTCACGGCGCGAGGCGCGGGCGGCGCGCCGGGCCTGCCGGCGGCTGAGATGGCCGGGGCCGCGCCCGCCGATCACCCGGGCGACGGCGAAGAGCACGAGGACCAGGGCCATCAGGACCGCCGCCGCGCCGAAACCGCGGGCGATCTGCGCGGGCTCGGGCGACTTGACGAAGGTGAAGACGGCCAGCGGCAGCGAGACCATCGGGCCGTTCGTCGGGTTGGCGTTGACCGCCGCGATGTAGCCGGCGGTGAGCAGTACGGGCGAGGTCTCGCCGATGCCGCGGGCGGTGCCGAGGATCACCGCGGTGGCGAGCCCGGAGCGCGAGGTCGGCAGGACCACGTGCCACACGGTGCGCCAGCGCGGAGCGCCCAGCGCCTCGGCCGCCTCGGTCAGCGTGCCCGGCACCAGCCGGAGCACGACGTCCGCCGCGCGGATCACGATCGGCAGCATCATCACGCTGATCGCGAAGCCCGCCGCGAGGCCCGACTTCTGCATGCCGAGCCCGAGGATCCAGACGGCGTACACCATCAGTCCGGCCACGATCGACGGCAGCGCCGTCATGGCCTCCACGATGGTCCGGACGAACCGGGAGAAGCGGCCAGGGACCTGGTTGAGGTAGACCGCGCAGGTCAGACCCAGCGGCACGGTGATCGCCAGGGCGATGGTGATCATGATGAGGGTGCCGAGCATCGCGTGGGCGATACCGCCGTGGGTGAGCGGGTCGAGCGGGCCCGTGGACTGCATGTCCTCGGTGAGGAAGTTGAGGTGCCCCAGCGCCTCGTGCCCGCGCCAGGCGGTGAAGCCGACGACGAGGGCGAGCGCGAAGAACAGCAGCGTGGCCGCTGTCCACAGCACCACGGTCATCACCCGGTCGCGTACGGCCTGACCGTCCTCCTCCAGTCCGGTCAGCACCGCGTAGCAGGCGAGGAAGGCGAGGTAGGCGGTGACCGTGAACCCCAGCAGGCCGGAGAACGGAGCGAGTTGACCGAACAGCAGCACGGCGGTGCAGAGCCCCGAGAGGGCGGCGCCGCACAGGGCGAGCACACCCGAGCGGGTCGGGCCGCCGATCCGGCGGGGCTGGTCGGGGAGTTCGGCGGGCGCGGGAGCGCCGGGGGGTGCCGAGTCCTCGGTGATGTCGTGGGCGGTGTCCTGGACGACGGTCATCTCATGCCTCGCTCTGGGCGCCGGATCGGGAGCGGGCCGCGATGGTGGAGGCGGTGAAGTTGACCGCCAGGGTGAGCACGAACAGCGCCAGGCCCGCCGCCATCAGCGCCGACATACCGAAGGGGGAGGCGTCGCCGTAGTGCAGCGCGATCAGCGCGGAGACCGAGTTCGAGCCGGTCTGCAGGATGTGCGGCTGGATGACGAAGACCGGGGAGATGATCATGTAGACCGCGATCGTCTCGCCGAGCGCCCTGCCCAGGCCGAGCATCGTCCCGCCGATGATGCCGCCCTTGCCGTAGGGCAGGACGACCGAGCGGATCATCCCCCAGCGGGTGGCGCCGAGGGCGTAGGCGCCCTCGCGTTCGCCGGCCGGGGCCTGTGCGAAGACCTCGCGCATCACCGAGCACTGGATCGGGGCGACCATCAGGGCGACGACGATGCCGGCGATGAAGGTGGACGCGGTGTAGACGCTGGCGGAGGCGAGCGGGTCGCCCGGCTGGGTGCCGTCCACCCTGAACAGGGGGATCCAGCCGAACCAGTCGGACAGCCAGCGGGACAGCCCGATCACGTTCTGCTGGAGGAGGAACAGCCCCCACAGCCCGTACACCACCGACGGCACGGCGGCCATCAGGTCGACCATGGCGACCAGGGTGCGGCGCAGCTTCCGCGGCGCCACGTCCGAGATGAACAGGGCCGTCGCGATGGCCAGGGGAACGGAGATGGTCACCGCGACGGCGGCGATCAGCAGGGTTCCGGTGAGCACGGCGGCGATACCGAAGTTGTGGGCGTCCGGCTGCCACGCGGCCGTGGTGAAGAACGAGAACTTGGCTACGCGCAGCGCCTGTCCGGCCCTCAGCAGCAGGAAGAGGCCGACCGCCGCCATGATGGCGAGGACGACGACTCCGGTGGCCGTCAGCTGGAAGCGGAAGACCCGGTCACCGAACCCGCGTGCGGCGCGGGGCCGCCGGAGCGCCGGTTCACCCGACTCCGGGCTGCCGAACTGCCCTCTGCGGGGCTCGGGTCTGTCGGAGTCGGGTCTGTCGGACTCCGCTCTGTCGGACTGTCCTCTGCCGGAATCCGGTCTGTCAGACTCCGATCTGCCGGAAACCGATGTCTCGGACGCCGCCGTGTCCGGGCCTGGTCCGTCCGCGTCGCGTCCGCCGAGCCCATGGTGCGTGGCCACCACGTGTGGTCCCCCCACTGTGGAAACGAATCTCGCCGCGCGATGACCGGTCGGCCCGCGCGAGGAAAGTCAATGGCCGGATCCTGTCGCCCCAACGCGTCTCGCATGGCCGCCCAATGAACGGTTCATGCCATTTCTGTGCCGCTCTTGTGTGCGTGCCGAGGGCGGCGTCCCGTCTGTCCCGCCTCCGCATGCCCGACGTGGGCGAGGGCCGGTTTTGGACACCCCGTACGCTTAGGCGAGCCTAAGCTAAGCGATACAGGGAAGGGTTCATGTCAGGAGTCGCAGGACACCGCTTCGGGTGGCTGGTCACCACTCTTCTCCTGTTGTTGCTGGCGGTGCTGCTCAGTCTCGCGGTGGGCAGCCGCCCGGTGGCGCCCTCGGTGGTCTGGGACGCCCTGCTGCACGGCGGAACCAGCGCCGACGCGCAGGTCGTACGGTCGTTGCGGGTGCCGCGTACGGTCATCGGGGTGATGGTCGGGGCCGCGCTCGCCGTTGCCGGAACCGTTCTTCAGGGCATCACCCGGAACCCCATCGCGGAGCCCGGCATCCTGGGCATCAGCCAGGGTGCGTCGATGGGCGTCGTCTGCGCCATCGCCTTCCTCGGAGTGCACAGCCTGACCGGGTACGTCTGGTACGCGTTCGTGGGCGCGGGAGTCGCGGCGGTCCTGATCTACGCCGTCGCCAGCAGCGGACGAGGCGGCGCGTCCCCGGTCAAGCTGGCGCTGGCGGGCGCCGCGATGAACGCTTTCCTCGCCTCGCTGATCTCGGCCGTCCTCACCACCAACGCACGCGCCCTGGACGAGTTCCGGTTCTGGGACGTCGGTTCGATCAGCGGCCGGGACGCCGTGATCGCCGGTCAGGTCTGGCCGTTCCTCCTCGTCGGCCTGCTGCTGGTGCTGGCCATGGCACGCGGCCTCGACGCGCTCGCGCTCGGCGACGACATCGCCCGGGGTCTTGGCCGCAACGTCGCGCTGCTGCGAGCAACCGGCGCCCTGGGCGCGACCGTTCTGACCGGCGCCGCGGTCGCGGCGGCCGGACCCATCGCCTTCATCGGTCTCGCCGTGCCGCACATGGCCCGTGCCCTCGTCGGACCGGGCCACCGCCGGCTGCTGCCGGTGGCCGCGCTGCTCGGGCCGGTGATGCTGCTGCTGGCGGACGTGCTCGGACGGATCGTGGTGCGGCCCGCGGAGGTGCCCGTGGCCGTGATGACCGCGCTGGCCGGTGTGCCGTTCCTGATCGTGCTGGTCCGGCGGAAGGCGGTGGCGGCATGACGCGGCTGGGCCATGGGGAGCACGCGGCGCACCTGGAGCGTACGGAGCACGCGGGGCACGGCGGACACGACGCCCCCGGCGACACCGGAGGCGGGCGCCCGCCCGGCCGGCCTGCCGGACACGCCGTGCTGCGGGCCGGGCGGGGCAGTTTCCTGGTGCACCGCAGGGCCCTGGTGGTGGGTGCCGTCCTCATCGTGCTGCTCGCGGGCGCCGTGGTGACGTCGCTGTGCGTCGGCGAGTCGTTCGTCGCGCCGAGCGAGGTGGTCCGCGTCCTGCTGGGGCTGCCCAGCCCCGACCGACTGGTGGTCGGCACACTGCGGTTGCCGCGTCTGGTGACCGGGCTGCTGGTGGGCATCGCCTTCGGCCTGTCCGGCGCGCTGATCCAGACCATGGCCCGCAATCCGCTCGCCAGCCCGGACGTCATCGGCGTGACGCACGGCGCGGGTGCGGCGACGGTCGCCGCGATGACGTTCGGCCTCACCTCGTACAGCGTTCTGCCGTACGTGTCCGTGGCGGGCGGTCTGCTCGCCGCGCTGCTCGTCTACCTGTTCGCCTGGCGGGGCGGGCTGGCCGCCTCCCGCTTCGTCCTGATCGGCATCGGCATCTCGGTGGCGCTCGGTTCGCTGACCAGGCTGTGGGTGACCAAGGGCGACTATCTGGTCGCCCAGCAGGCCAGGATCTGGCTCACCGGATCGCTCAACGGCCGCGGTTACGACCAGGCGGCACCGCTCGCCACGGTCCTGGTGCTGCTGGTGCCGTTCCTGCTGTGGGCGGCCCGCGCGCAGCGCGGCTCGGCCTTCGACGACGACACGGCCGTCGCCCTCGGTGTCCGGCTCGGCCGCGTCCGGGTGGGGCTCAGCGTCCTCGGTGTCGTGCTGGCGTCCGTCGCGACCGGTGCGGCGGGGCCTGTCGACTTCGTGGCCCTGCTCGCTCCGCAGATCGCCCGCCGGCTCACCCGTGCCCCGCACATTCCGCTGGTGTGCTCCGCGTTGACGGGCGCGCTGATCGTGGTCGTCGCAGACCTGCTGGCCCGCAGGCTCTTCTCGCCGCTGGAGCTTCCGGTCGGCGTGTTCACCGCCCTGGTGGGCGCCCCCTATCTGATGTGGCTGATCGTCCGTACCCGTAGCAGCCGTTCCGGAGGAACCGCGTGACCGGCAACCATCCCACCGCTCCCGGGACTTCCCGTCTCGCCGCGCGGGGGCTCACCCTCGCCTACGAGGACCGTACGGTCGTCGAGGAGCTGGACCTGGACGTCCCGGACGGCAGGGTCACCGTCATCGTGGGCCCCAACGCCTGCGGCAAGTCCACCCTGTTGCGTGCCCTGGGCCGACTGCTGAAGCCGCGGCGCGGTGCCGTCCTGCTGGACGGCACCGAACTGGCCCGTCTGCCCACCAAGCGGATCGCCCAGGTGATCGGCCTGCTGCCGCAGACCCCGGTGCCGCCGGAGGGGATCACGGTCGGGGACCTGATCGCGCGCGGGCGCCAGCCGCACCAGAAGTGGTGGCAGCAGTGGTCCGAGACGGACGAGGCGTCCGTCTCGCAGGCCATGGAACGCACCGGGACCGCGGATCTCGCCGAGCGTCCGGTCGACGAACTGTCGGGCGGGCAGCGCCAACGGGTCTGGATCGCCATGGCACTTGCCCAGGACACCGATCTGCTGCTGCTCGACGAGCCGACGACGTACCTGGACATCGCCCATCAGGTGGAGGTCCTGGACCTGGTGCGCCGGCTCAACCGGGAACGCGGCCGGACGGTGGTGGCGGTGCTGCACGACCTGAACCAGGCCGCGCGCTACGCCGACCATCTGATCGCCATGCGGGCGGGGAGGATCGTCGCGCAGGGGCCGCCCGGCGACATCGTCACCGCCGAGCTGGTCCAGGAGGTGTTCGGGCTCGCGTCGGTCGTCGTGCCGGACCCGGTCACGGGCGGGCCCATGGTGGTGCCCGGCCCTCCGCGGCCGTCGGACGGCACGAGTGCGGGTGAGGAGACGAAGGGCGGAACGACCGTGCCGGCGGCGCGGAACGGCGCCCGGTGACCTGCGAAGAGACGCTTCGGAAATGAGCCGACAAGGCGGCATGTGATCGGAAGCACACGCTCTGGATGCATCAGGCACACAGGTATCTCATAAGGTAAGCCTTACCTAAAACTCTGCGGGTTCGCCGGGGTCTTGACCCTGGCGTTTCCCATGTGTCCCCACCCCTCTCACGACGGGAGCGCCTTTCCATGTCCGCCGGACGCCGCCGCACCACCGCCGCAGCCCTCACTCTCGCCGCCGCGCTCGCCCTGACGGCCTGCGGTGGATCCTCCGCGGGCGGCGAGGACGCGGGCGGCAAGTCCTCGGCCGACGCCGGTGCGGGCGGCAAGAAGTCCGTCGCCCAGGGCGGGGAGGACTTCAAGGACGCGGCGAAGAAGACCGCCGCCATGGGCACCGACACGGCACCCGGCGAGTGGCCCCGCACCGTCACCCACGCCATGGGCAGGACCGAGTTGAAGGCCCAGCCCAAGCGCGTGGTGGTCCTCGACGTCGGCGAACTCGACAATGTCGTCTCCCTGGGCATCAAGCCGGTCGGCCTCGCGCCCACCGAGGGATCCCCCGAACTCCCGTCGTACCTGAAGAAGGACGCGGGCAGCCCGAAGAACGTCGGCACGATCAACAACCTCAACCTGGAGGCGATCGCCGCGCTCAAGCCCGACCTCATCCTGGGCAGCCAGCTCCGCGCCGCCGACAAGTACGACGAGCTGTCGCAGATCGCGCCGACCGTCTTCTCCCTCCGTCCCGGCTTCACCTGGAAGGAGAACTACCTGCTCAACGCCGCCGCGCTCGACAGGACCGCGCAGGCGAAGCGGAAGCTCGCCGCCTACGAGAAGCGGGCCGGGGCCCTCGGCGAGACGCTCGGTGCCGACAAGCCGACCGTCTCGATGGTCCGTTACCTGCCCGACGGCGTCATCCGCCTGTACGCCAACGCCTCGTTCATCGGCACGATCCTCAAGGACGTCGGCATCCCCCGGCCGAAGAACCAGGACATCGACGACCTCGCCGCCGAAGTCAGCGCCGAGAACATCGACCAGGCCGACGCCGACTACATCTTCACCGGCGTCTACGGCGACGCGAAGGCGACCGACAAGTCCAAGGCGCAGAGCAACCCGCTCTGGAAGAACCTCGGCGCCGTCAAGGCGGGGCACGCCTACGACGTCCCGGACGAGACCTGGTACCTCGGCCTCGGCGTGACGGCAGCCGAGGAAGTGCTCGGCGACCTGGAGTCGCACCTCACCAGGTAGGCCCCGGCCGCGAGCACCAGGCGATGCGCGCCCTGACACGGGTTTACGTCTTGGCGCGTATCGGCCACAGGATATGAGGGACGTTCCTCGCCGGGTGCAGGGATACAGTGCACCCGTGGAACGGATCTTGGTGGTGGGTGTCACCGGCGCGGGCAAATCCACGCTCGCCCGTGCCCTGAGCCGTCGACTGAGTTTGCCCTACCACGAGATGGACGCGCTGTACTTCAACGGTCCCGACTGGGCCGTCAACGACGAGCTGACCGAGGACGTCTCACGGCTCACCGCGGAGCCCTGCTGGATCGTCGACTCTCTCGGCTATCCGGAAGTCCGTGACCTGCTGTGGGACCGGGCCGACACCGTGATATGGCTGGACTATCCCAAGCGTGCTGTCATGCCCCGCGTCCTGCGCCGGTCCCTCCGGCGCACCGTCACACGCGAGGTGCTGTTCGGCGGCAACAGGGAGACCTGGAGGGACTGGCTGAGCCGGGAACACCCGGCCCGGTGGGCGTGGTGCCAACACGGACCCCGCCGCCGGGAGATCGAGCGCCGTGTCCGTGATCCCCGCTTCGCTCCTCTCGACACCCTCCGCTTCAGGCACCCCAACGACACGGCGGCCTGGCTGGCGTCCCTCCCGCGAAGGAAATGAGGCGTCGCGGGAGTTCCCGCGGCGGGCACCTTCAGGGCGACTCGTTCAGAAGCCGGTCGAGGCGGCCTTCCAGGTCCAGTGCCTCGGTTTCTTGGGTGGCCGGCACCATCTCGTAGGTACGGAACAGCCAGTGCGCGAGGGCCGGCAGCGGAGCGATGAGGTGGGCCGAGCCGCCCGGTGGTTTCAGGAGAAGGTGCAGGAGGGCTTCCGGGCCGGTTCCGGTCGGCCACACCCTCACGTCGCCCTCTCCGTCGGCCGCCAGCATCCCTCGGGCAAGCAGTTCGCGTGAGATGACCCAGGACACGGGGCTCAGGGCGAGGCCCTGGAAGAGGAACTCCACCACGAGTGGGTCCTGCGACCTGTAGAGCAGGTGGGTCGGTACGGGGAGCCGCGTGCCCTGGGGCGACACGAGCTCCATGCCGAGCATGTGGTCTACGCAAGTGATCATGGCTCTGTGTGCGTCTGGTCGACGGAAGGGGCGGTGGTGGCCGCCGAACCTTCGCTGGGGGCGCGGGGGAGGCATTCGGTCCTATGGCCGCCGCTGTCCCTTGAGCGGCCCCGAATACCGCCCCCGCCGTTCTGTGACGCCGGCCCGCAAGGGGCCGGGGTGGCTCGGGCCGCGTTGCTTGCCCCCTGATGTACGGCAGCCCGAACGGTGGCGGTCCTGGTGACCGCGGTTCCTCAGCGGTGTGAGGCGTCGTGGTGCTTCAGGCTGTTCCAGGAGGTGTGTCCGTGGCCGTCGACCCAGCGGAGCTGGTCGAGAACCCACTGCCGACGGCCTTCGCCGGTCCGCGCCCGGTCGCCGTCATGCTTGTCGTGCCTGGTCCAGTGGCGGCTGCCGTGGTGGTTGTGCCGGTCCTCTTTGTGGTGGTCGGAGACGCGGGCGGCCGAGACGACCCCCGACTGGCTGCTGCTCGGGTACGTCGCAGCCGAGGCGGAGCCGCCGGTGGCGAGAAGCCCGGCTGCCGCGACGGCGGTCGAGATGATCGCGATGACAGCCCCACGAACAGTCCTGCTTGCCATGGTGTTTCCTCTCTTTCCTCGCTCCACGATGCGAACGGGAAAATCAGTGCTTATCTGCCTCACTGGGCACTGAAGACCCTAACCCCGACTTGTTGAACGATGAACTAATTCAGGCGTGAGGTGCACCACGCGCCGAGGAGTCGCCGCGTCGGAATATTCCTACGGCCCGCGCTGTTTCGAGCCGGTTCTCGGGAGGCGGCCGGGGCTCGCTCGCTTCGATGTCTTGTGCCACCTGATGGCGAGCAATTCGCCGAGTTCACGGCCGCGTTGGAAGACCGGGCAAAACCGGACCCTGCCGGGAGTGTGGTCGAACAAGAGGCGCCTGACGGTCGAAGGACCAGGTCAGGCGCCGTTTTCTGGTGTCTTGGAAGAAGCCGGGCTCCGGAACGGCTCGGAGCCTTGTGTCAGACCCGGAGCGGTTCGGGGGGCGTCGGCCCGATTACGGCGGGCCGGGATGCTTCCTGTGCTCCGGGTGGCGTTGTCACCAGTCTTCGTCGTCGTCGGCGAGCACCAGGAAGCTGCCCACGACGCCATCGTCACCGAACAGGCTCCCCTGGACGGTACGGGTCACCACGCCATTGGTGGCTCCGTGGGGACCCACGGTGGCGACCGGAGCGCCGTTGTCGCAGGTGAAGCCGCGGAAGACCTCGATGGTCCGCCGGCTGTCATTGAAAACGTTGAAGCTGCTGGAGCCGAGTCCGCTGGCCGTGGTGATGCAGCCCTCGGCGGCAGCGGAGTACACACGGTCGTTGAAGTAGATCCTTCCCTCTTCCTTGCGGCCGAAGTCGCGTCCGCCGCCCTCGCGGTCGCGGCCCCCGCCCCTCTCTCCGTCCCCGCCCCTCTCTCCGCCACCGCTCTCGGGAGCCGCGGCAGGGGCGGCTCGTTGCTCGGGCTGGGCGGCTCGTTGGTCGGGCTGCGCCGCCCGGTGGACAACAGGTGCGGCCCGCTGGTGGACAGATGGGGACGCCGGAGAGGATCCGGAGGTCGCGGCGTAGGTGATACCGGTGGCTGCGAGGACCGCCGCGCCTACGCCGGCAGCGGCCACAGCAAAGGTGCGCGTGGGCATGTCACTTCTCTCTGTCTCACGGACGTCGGTCGGGTGACCGACCTGAGATGAACGTAATAACAGCCCTCGTAGCTGTCATTTCGGACATGTTCAACGCGTGACACCGTGAGCCCAGCCGGGGGAAAACGCGGCACTCAGCGCATACCGGCGGAAGAAGAAGGCTGGATCTCTCCCGCGAAGACGACGATCTGATCGATGAGGTTCCGCCGCAGGTGGACGACGTCCGTCCCCGTCAGGCGAGGGCCCCCGTCCGGTGTGGTGAAGACCCAGCGATACCGGGCCCACTCATCCGGCATGTCCACCCCCGAACAGCGGACCATCGTGCCGTTTCCCGCCGGGTGGCGCCGGATGTCCAGCACAAAGCGCTCGACGGCCTCGATCCCCTCGCTGCGCCCCAACGGTCCCCAAAAGATCACATCCGAGGTAAGGGACTGGGACAGCAGAGCCGTCACATAGCTGTCATCCGAGGCGTTGAAAGCGGAGATGAACGTATCGATCGCGGACTCAGCGGTCTTTTCGTGCATGCACCAGTCATACCAGTTGGTTCGCGCAACGGGACCCTTCACGAGGGTATTTGGGGACCGTCCGCCGACCGGCGTGAATTCGAGTCGGGGAGGAGCAGCACGCGTTCGCGGACTGACGGGATCCTTAAAAGTGTGCTCCAGGGTGAGGCCGTGCCCGCGGGTGACGCCGATCAGCCGCCCGTGCTTCCGCTGTCTTCGCCGTACGGAGTACTCCATGCGTTCATCCGTGTTCCGCATACGTCTGTCCATCGCCTGCGGGGCCGCCGAGCCCGACCCCGAACTCCTCGCCGGCCTCCACGAGGAAGCCCTCCTGCTGCAACGCGTCGTCGACGACCTCCAGGACCTCGCCGCGGCCGACGCCGGCACGCTGAGGCTGCACCGCGAACTCCTGTCGGCCGGCGAACTCCTCTCCCACGTCGCCGCGGCACACGGAGCGCGGGCCGAGGCGTCGGGCATCACCCTGCTCAAGCAGGTGCCCGACGACGTTCAACTGGAAGCAGACCCGGTCCGGATGCGCCAGATCGTGGGCAACTTGGTGTCCAACGCCTTCCGCCACACGTCCGCAGGCGGCACGATCACCCTCACCGCCGAGCAGACCGACGACCACGTCCTGCTCGCGGTGCGCGACACCGGAAGCGGCATCGCCCCGGAGGATCTCCCGCACATCTTCGACCGGTTCTGGCGGGCGGAGAAGTCACGCAGCCGGCGGACGGGCGGAAGCGGCCTGGGGCTGGCCATCGTGCGACACCTCGTCACCGCCCACGGCGGCACCGTCACGGCCACGAGTGACCCCGGCGCCGAAACGGTGTTCACGCTGCACCTGCCGAAGCCGCGGCGAGCGGGTCGGCACCGGGCGTGAAGGCGCCGCCATCACGCTGCGGCAGGGGCACGTCACATGCCGATGGGGAAGTGGCGCACCACCCGGCCCCGTCGTCCGGAGGTGGGCGGCGCCGGCCGCGCGGCTGCCTCGGTCAGCCGGCCTGGGTGTCCGGCGTGCCTTGGTGGTACCGCTGCTGCCAGCGACCGTCCTCGCGCGTCCAGATGGAGCTGCGGTGAACCACGCCGACGGCGTCCTCGGTGCGGAACCGAATGTGGACGACGCCCGGGGCGAGCTCCACGACCCGGTCGAAGGTCACGCCCCGCACCTGGTCCGGGATGCTGTTGAGGACGCGGATCACCTCCTCGCGCTCCCAGTACTTTCCGGTGCGCCCGATCTCGTAGAAGTCATGATGGATCAGCTGTTCGAGCCGGCCTACGTCATTGCGTGCCTCGGCACCGAGGAGCGAGGACTCGAGGCGGATGATCTCCTCGCGGAGATCCACCACGGTCTCCGCAGAGCGACCTGTCGTGGTCGGCCCGGACCGAACCGTGCGGAAGAGGCGTTCGGCGGTCTCGCCCAGTGTGCGGGGGTTCAGGCCTGCCTGTTCCAGGGCGGGGATCGGTTGCGCCACTCCCGTGCCGTACGGGGCGTCCGTGCCCAGGAGAAGGTGGGGTTCGCCGAAGGTCTCCTTGAGGTAGCGGAGCGCGGGGGCGGTGTGGACCACCGTGTCGCACCAGACCCGGTCCAGATAGGCACTCGGCGGGTGGTGGGCGCGGGTGCGGAGGTCGGCGCGGTAGTGCCAGTTGTTGTCCAGGCGGGGCAGGAGCTGGGCGAGGACGCCTCCGCCGTGGGCCAGTACCAGGCGCAGGCGCGGATGGCGGTCCAGGGTGCCGGAGGCGGCGAGGCGAGCGTAGGCGAGGGCCGTGTCCAGGGGGGCGCCGACCGAGTTGTGCAGGAACAGGTCCGGGTCCTGCAGGGGACCGCAGTAGGACGGGTGCAGGGACAGCGGGACGTCCAGGGTCTCGCACACCGTGAACAGCGGGTCGAGGCCCGCGCGGTCGAGGGGGCGGCCCGCGACCGGGCCCGTGGTGATCTGCGCGCCCGCGAGACCGAGGCGGGTGATCGCCCGCTCCAGTTCGGCCGCCGCGTCCTCGGGGCGGCCCACGGGCAGGGTCGCGAGGCCGGTCAGCCGGCCCGCCGCCGCCGCGCTGCCCACGTACGCGGCGAGCGCGTCGTTCGCGGCGCGGGCGTACCGCGTCGCCTCCGGTCCCGTACCGACGGCGTACGCGTGGGGGGTCAGGGAGACCACGGCGCGGTCCACGCCCTGCCGGTCCATACGGGCGAGTGCCGCGGCCGGGTCGGTCAGATCCGGGTAGTGGGCGGGCAGGCGTTCCCCGGTGGGTGAGAGCAGGCGGCCGTCCTCGGTGGTGCGCAGGCCCGCCGCGAGCGCCGGCGGCCAGTCGCCGGCCAGCACCTGCGAGGGCAGCATGTGGGCGTGGACGTCGACGACGGTCATCCGGCCTCCTTCGACGGGACGCGGCGCGTCCACCCCGTGGCCTCGCCCTCGGCCAGGCGGCGCAGCACCTCAGCGCTGGTCTTGATGCCGTTCCTGAACCACTCCAGGGAGAAGTGCTCCTGCGAGGAGTGCTCCTGCAGGTCGGGCTGGCCGTACGGGACGAGGAGGCAGGGCAGTCCGGCGTGCTCGACGAACGCGCCGAAGACGCCCCCTCCGCCGATCGACGGGATCACCGCCGCCTCCTGGCCCCACACGGCGCCGAGCGCGGCGCGGGCCGTGGTGACGAGCGGGTGGGTGTCGGGGATCGAGGAGGGCGGGCAGTCGGCGAGGACGGTGAACGTGATGTCGTCCCAGCCGTGGTCGTCCAGGTGACGGCGGATCAGTTGGGCGGTGCGTGCCGGGCTCTGGCCGGGCATGAGGGCGATGTCGACCTTGGCGGTCGCCCGGGTCGGCACCGCCATCTTCAGGCCCTCGCCGGTGTACCCGGCCTCGATGCCGCAGACGCAGATGCGCGGCGAGAAGAACATCGCGTCCACCGGGTCGGACGTGGTGTAGGCGCGGACGCCCAGGTCCTGGGCCGGGGGGAGGAAGGTGTCGGGGAGGGCTGCCGCCGCGGTCCGGACCGACTCCGGGACCGGTTCGATGCCGTCGTGGAAGCCGTCGACGAGGATGCGTCCGTCCGCGTCGGTCAGGGACGCGAGCGCCCGGGTGAGGCGGTCCGCCGGGTTCGGCAGGATGCCGCCGTAGCTCGCCGAGTGCCACTCCTGGGGGCTGCCCTCGCAGGTGAACTCCAGGTAGAGCGCGCCCCGTACGCCGAGGAAGAGCGCCGGCTGCCACAGGCCCAGCGTGGACGCGTCGGAGGTGTAGAGGGCGTCGGCGGTGAACCGTTCCGGGTGCTCGGCGATGAAGCGGCGGGTGTTCAGGGAGCCCGTCTCGTCCTCGCCGTCGAGCATCAGGTCGAGCCGCAGCGGCGGCGGAGCGCCGGTGACGTCGGTCCAGACGGCGAGGGCGCACAGATGGGCGAGGAGCTGGCCCTTGCTGTCGCCGACTCCCCTGCCCCACAGCGCCCCCTCGTGGACGGTGGGCTCGAACGGCGGGAACGGCCAGTCGGCGGGGTCGCCGGCGGGCACGACGTCGTAGTGGCCGTAGACCAGCAGGTGCGGGGCGTCCTCGGCGGCGTGCTCGCCGAGGGTCGCCCAGACGATGGGGCTGCCGCCGGTCTCCAGGGTCTCGGAGTCGACGCCGATCCGCTTGAGGATGTCGGTGAGGAGCGCCGCGCATTCGCGTACGCCCTCACCGGTGACGCTGACGCTGGGCTGCGCGGCGAGTTCGACGAGCCAGGACAGGAACTCGTCGGCGCGTTCGTCGATCCTCGTCCACAGCGCGTCGCGCAGCGCGGTCCCCGTCGGCACCGAGCCTGTCGCGTCGGTGGTGTGCTCAGAAGCCGTCACGGTTGATGTCCTTGTAGAGCAGGTAGGCGGCGGTACCGGGGCCCGTCGGGTAGAAGTACTGGGGGCAGTACGGGGCCATGTAGATGAAGTCCTCGGTCTCCACCTCCATGATGTCGCCGTCGAGGTGGTACAGCCCGGAGCCCTTCAGCATCCACAGGCCGTGCTCCTCGTCGTGGACCTCGACCTTCGGGAAGACCGCGCCCGGCTCGAAGGACAGCACGCTCATCGAGAAGTCGTAGGGCGCGTCGACGGGCAGCAGTTCGGCGCGGCTGATCCCGGCGACCGAGCCGGGCCGGTACTCCGCGTCGCCGAGCCGTCCGCTGACCGGCTGCGGGGCGGGTACGCCGGGCCAGGGCTGGTGCTCCTGCTTGATCCACAGGAGCCGGGCCGGGGCCGCGGTGTCGTTGCGCAACTGGAAGCCGGTGCCGGTGGGCAGGAACGCGAACCCCTGGTCGGCGAGGTCGTGCTTGGCGTCGCCGGCCAGGACGTGCGGCGTGCCGTCGAGGCCGAGCAGGAAGTGCTCGTGCTCGGCGCCGGTGACGGCCGAGGTGCCGCCGCCGGGCTCGATCTCCAGCAGGTACCAGCCGAACCGGGCGCGGTGCAGCCGCGGCGTGGCCAGCTTCTTCACGATCACTCCGTCGAAGCCGGGCAGCCGGCTCGGGAACTGGTTGGCGGGGGTGAGCAGGTGGTACGCGTCGGTGCGGCGCCCACGGGAGACGGAGACCGTGGTCGGCGGGGCGTAGGGGCGGTCGGGGGTGGTGGTCATGTGATCTCTCTCCTGGCTGTCGTGGGCTGAGGTGCGTGCGGTCAGGTGGTCTGCAGGACCGGGGCCGCGGGCCGCGGCTCCTCCGCGTGCGGGACGCCGGGCGTGCGGGCGAGGAAGCGGCCGCCGCCCGCGAGGCCCGGTACGGGGCGCCCGTCGCGTACGGCGATCCGTCCGCCGGCGAGGACGGCGCGGGGCGCGCCGATGACCTCGATGCCCTCGTACGGCAGGTGGTCGACGGCCGAGTGGTGGTCGGCGACCGTGAGGGTGCGGCGGCGCTCCGGGTCGAAGACGAGCAGATCGGCGTCGGCGCCGGGGGCGATCAGGCCCTTGCGGGGCAGCAGCCCGAACATGCGGGCCGGGGCCGTGGACACGGCGTCGGCCCAGCGGCGCGGGGTGATGCGACCGGTGCGGACCCCGAAGTGGTGGAGCAGCATGATGCGCTGCTCGATGCCGGGGAGGCCGTTGAGGATGCAGTCGAACCGCGGCTCCATGATCTTCTGGTCGGCGATCCGGAACGCGCAGTGGTCGCTGGAGACCATGGCGAGGCTGCCGTCGGCGAGCGCCTGCCACAGCGCGTCCTGGTCGGCGGCCCGACGCAGCGGCGGTGAGCACACGGCCTGCGCCGCGGTGGCGAGGTCGCCCTCCAGTGCATGCTCGTCGAGGACGAGGTAGTGCGGGCAGGTCTCGCCGTGTACGTCCCAGCCCGCCGCGCGGGACCTGCGGATCGGGTCGAGTGCCGTGGCGCCGGAGACGTGGACGATGTAGACGCGGGCGCCCGCGACCCGGGCCAGGTGTGCGATCCGGTTGACGGCCTCGGCCTCCAGCAGGTCGGGGCGGGTGTGCGAATGGTGGTGCGGCGCGGTCTCGCCGCGGTCGATCGCCTGCGCGGTGAGCAGGTCGATCGCGTCGCCGTTCTCCGCGTGCACCAGCACGGTGATGCCGAGCGGGGCCGCGCACTGCAGGATCCGCAGCAGCCCGCGGTCGTCCGTCATCCGGCGGCCCCGGTAGGCCATGTACACCTTGATGCTGGTGACGCCCTCGGCGGCCAGGCGGGGCAGCTCGGCCAGTTCGTCCTCGCCGGGCTGGACGAGCACCATGTGGACGCCGACGTCCGCGGCGGGCCGCTGGGCGAGCGTTCGCGTCTGCCAGGCGCGCAGCGCGGCCAGCGGTGACTCGCCGGGCTCCGGATAGCAGAAGTCGACGATCGACGTGGTGCCCCCGGCGAGCGCGGCGACGGTTCCCCGGTGGAAGTCGTCGCAGGTGCGGTGACCGCGGATCAGGGTGTCCAGATGGGTGTGCGGGTCGATGCCGCCCGGCAGCACCCAGCAGCCGTCCGCGTCGATCGTCTCGTCCGCGTCGGCGTGGCGCAGCACTCCCGGGCTCGCGACCGCCGTGATGACCCCGTTCTCGACGAGGACGTCCGCCGCTTCGGTGGCGTCGGGGCCGATGACGGTGCCTCCGGCGACCAGCACCCGGCCGGCGACCGGGGGAGTCGGCGCACCGGACGCGGCGCGGTGCGGTGCAGGCCTCCGGGTGAACTCAGGCACCGATGTTCACCCAGACCGTCTTCGGCAGCGTGTACTGCTCCATCGCGTGCAGGGACTTGTCACGGCCGGTGCCGGACTGCCGGAAGCCGCCGAAGGGGACGGTCACGTCGGAGTGGTTGTAGCAGTTCACCCACACCGTGCCCGCGCGCAGTGCGCGGGAGACCCGGTGCGCGGTGGTGACGTGACGGGTCCAGACGGCGGCGGCGAGCCCGTACTGGGAGTCGTTGGCGATCCGTACGGCGTCGTCGGCGTCCTTCGCGGTGATCAGGGACAGCACGGGGCCGAAGATCTCCTCCTGGGCGACGCGCATGTCGTTGGTGACGTCGGCGAGGACCGTGGGCTCCAGGTAGCAGCCGCCGGAGTCCGGGCGTCCGCGCTCGCCGCCGGTGGCGACGCGCGCGCCTTCCTCACGGCCGATGCCGACGTAGCCGAGGACGCGGGAGAGCTGGGACTCGTCGACGAGCGCGCCCATCCTCACCGCCGGGTCGAGGGGGTCGCCGGGCCGCCAGGCGCCCGCGGCCTCGATGAGCCGCTCGGTGAACTCCTCGCGCACGGACTCCTGCACGATGACGCGGGAGCCGGCGCTGCACATCTCGCCCTGGTTGACGAACGCGCCGAGCGCGGCGCCCTCGGCCGCGGCGGCGAGGTCGGGCGCGTCCTCCAGGACGATGTTGGGGGACTTGCCGCCGCACTCCAGCGACACGCTCTTCATGTTCGACTGCGCCGCGTACTCCAGGAAGAACTTGCCGACCTGGGTGGAGCCGGTGAAGGCGACCTTGTCGACGTCCGGGTGCAGACCGAGGGCGCGGCCGACGGACTCGCCGAGGCCGGTGACGACGTTGAACACCCCCTCGGGGACGCCGGCCTCCGCGGCCAGCGCGGCGAGCGCGAGGACGACGTGCGGGGCCTGCTCGGCGGGCTTCACGACGAGGGAGTTGCCGGTGGCGAGGGCGGGGGCGATCTTCCACATCGGCATGCCGATCGGGAAGTTCCACGGCACGACGGCGGCGACGACGCCGAGGGGTTCGCGGGTGACGAGGGCGAGCGCGCTGTCCGCGGTCGGCGCGACCTCGCCGTAGACCTTGTCGATGGCCTCGGCGAACCAGCGCAGCACGTCGGCCGCGTGGTCGGCCTCGCCGAGCGTGGAGCCGATCGGCTTGCCGCTGTCGAGGGTCATGACCAGCGCGAGGTGCTCGCGGTCGCGGCGGATCAGCTCGGCGAACCGCAGCAGCACCGCGCGGCGGGCGATCGGCGCCATCCGCGACCAGACGCCGGACTCGAAGGCGCGGCGGGCGGCGGCGACGGCCCGGTCGACGTCCGCCGGGCCCATGGCGGGGCTGGAGGCGACGGTGCGGCCGTCGACGGGCGAGACGGTGTCGAGGCGTTCGCCGGAGGCGGCGTCGGCGTGGGCGCCGTCGATGAACGCGCGCTCCTCCCAGCGCAGTTGCTCGGCCCGCTGGTGCCATTCCTGGGCGGTGACGGTCATGGGGTGCTCCTCTTGCGAAGGGTCGTCGGGGTCGTGGGGTGGTGCGGATGGCCCGGTTCGGTTCCGGGCCGGCTCAGTCGCGGCGCAGCCAGATCTCCGGCTGGCGCTCGGACGCGGGCTGTCCGGTGGCGATGTCGGCCCACAGGGCCTCGGCCGCCTTCTTGTCGTCGCGCAGGTCGACGAGGACGTGGCCGTCCCTCATCACGAGCCGGGGCCGGCCGAGGGCGCGCAGATCAGCGAGCGGGTCGCCGTCGACGACGAGGACGTCGGCGCGGTAGCCGGGCTCCAGGCTGCCGAGGTTGTCCTGCTCGCCGAGCGCGGTGGCGCCGCCGAGGGTCGCGGCGCGCAGCGCGTCCGCGGCGCTCAGTCCGGCTTCCGTCAGTGCCTCCAGCTCGCAGATCAGGACGTCGCGGGCGGGGATCCAGTGGATCGGGTCGCTGCCCGCGGCGATCGTGACGCCGGCCTCGACGGCGTTCCGGACCGACTGCTCGTGGACGGCGCCGATCCGCTCCTCGTACACGGCCGCCTGGTCCTCGGTGATCGTCCGGCCGACGTTGAGGTGGGTCTTGGTGCGGAACGCCCACAAGGTGGGGACGTAGACGGTGCCCTGCGCGGCCATCCGGGCGGCGAGGGGCGCGTCGATCGCCAGGCCGTGGTCGACGACGTCGACTCCGGCGGCGACGGCGGCGCGGGCCGCGTCGATGCCCTCGCAGTGACAGCCGACACGGGCCCCGAGGAGATGGGCCTCGCTGACGGCCGTCGCGATCTCCTCGTCGTTGAGGTACCGCAGGCACAGCGTCCAGTCGGAGTCGGCGGTGGTGTGGCTCAGGACGAGCTTGATGAAGTCGGCGCCCGCCAGCCGCTCCAGCCGGACGGCGCGGCGTACGGCGTCCGGACCGTCGGCGAAGACGTTGCGCCAGTCGACGGGAGCGCCGCTGCCGACGACGTTCGGGCCGGCCGTGAAGGCACGCGGGCCCAGCACCCGGCCCGCGGCGAGCTCGGCGCGCAGCGCGTGGATGCCGCGGTGCTTGCAGCCGGGGTCGCGGACGGTGGTGATGCCGGACTCGATGAACCGGCGGGCGGTGATGACGCCGTCGACGACGCTGCGCGTGATGAGCCCGGCGTCCGCCTCGACGCCTGACCGGCTCATCAGGTGGGCGTGCGCGTCGATGAGGCCGGGCAGGATGTGCCCTCCGTCGGTGTCCACGATCTCGGCGTCCGTCTCGTGCGGGACGGCGTCACGGCCGACGACCTCGGTGACGCGCCCGTTCTCGACGACCACGGCGGCGCCCTCGCGCCAGGTGCCGTGGCGCACATCGAGGACGGGACCGCCGTGGACGAGGGTGGTGGTGCTCATCGGATCGACTCCTGGGGTGTGCGGTGGGTGAGCAGAGCGCCGGTGAGGGCGAGCGCGGCGGGCAGTCCGGCGACCACCGGGACGCCGAGTTCGGCTTCGAGGGCCGGGGCGAGCGCGCCGACCACGGAGCCGATCAGGACGAGGCTGTCGGCGGCGTCCCGGTCCCGTGCGGTGCGCCCGGCCCGCACGTACTGGTCGAGCAGCGCCTCCGGGTCGCGTACGGCGGCGGCGGTGTCCGTCGCCATCGGCACGATCGATGCGAGCCGCGCATCGAGCCCGTACCGGTGCACGAGGCCCCGCACCAGCGGCACGGAACGCGGTGAGAACACCGGTACGGCGAACCGGCCGCCGTACAGGCAGGCCTGGAGCATGGCGGCCTCGGCGATGCCGACGACGGGCACCGGCAGCAGCCCGCGGACCTCGGCGAGGCCGGGGTCGTGGCCGCAGGCGATGACCACCGCGTCCCGCCCGGCCGCGAGCCGGGGTGCCTCCCGGAGGGTCAGCGCGGCGGCGAGTGCGATGTCGTCGCCGCTGTCGATCCCGGCCGGACCGCCCGGCAGCGAGCGCACGTCGACGTCGATGCCCGGACCTGCCCAGAGCTCGGCGCCGGAGCGGATACGGCCCGTGGCGACGGCGGAGCTGTTGGGGTTGAGGACGAGGACGGAGCGCCGGGTGCCGCGGGCAGGGGCCGCCGTTGCCGCGACGCCGGGGCGCGCGCCGGCCGTCACGGCGACCGGACC
>NZ_JBSFJL010000039.1:30269-80217 GCF_053598035.1 Streptomyces sp. NPDC001204
CTGTGCTCCTGGACTCCTCGTGCGCCGCCGCGGTGACCGGACCTGTGCTCCTGGACTCCTCGTGCGCCGCCGCGGTGACCGGACCTGTGCTCCTGGACTCCTCGTGCGCCGCCGCGGTGACCGGACCTGTGCTCCTGGGGTCCTCGTGCGCCGCCGCGGTGACCGGACCTGTGCTCCTGGGGTCCTCGTGCGCCGCCGCGGTGACCGGACCCGTGCTCCTGGACTCCTCGTGCGCCGTCACGGCGCCGCTCCCGTCGCCGCCGATACCGCCGCGGGCGTCGTCGCGCCCAGGCACGCCGCCGAGATCTCGTCCGCGGCCGGGCGGTCGAGTTCGCCGACGACGGCGCCGCGGGACATCACGAGGACGCGGTCGCAGATCTGGGCCAGTTCCTCGTGGTCGGAGCCGACGACGAGGACACCGAGGCCCTCCTCGGTGAGCGCGGTGACGGTGTCGAGCAGGGCACGGCGGGCGCCCACGTCGACGCCCTGCGTCGGCTCGTGCAGCACCAGGCAGCGCAGCCCGGGCCGCTGGAGCCACTTCGCGAGGAGCACCTTCTGCTGGTTGCCGCCGCTCAGGGTGCCGAGCGGCCGGTCGGGTTCGGTGCGTGGCCGTACGTCGTAGCGCTCCATCGCGTCCTGGACGGTGCGGCGCTCGGCGGTCCGGTCGACGAAGCCGCGGCGGGTGTGGCGGCGCAGGCTGACCAGGGTGAGGTTCTCGCGGATGCCGTAGCTCTGCACGCCGCTGTGCTGTTTGCGGTCGGCGGGCAGGACGGCGAGTCCCGCGGCGAGCGCGGCCGAGGGGCGCCAGGCCCGCAGGGTGCGCTCGCCGACGGTGAGGGTGCCCGCGGTGCGGTCGGAGCCGAGGAGCAGCATGGGCAGGGCGTCGTGGCCTGCGCCCGCGCGTCCGGTGACCCCGACGATCTCGCCCGCGTGCACGGTCAGGTCGATGGGGCTGCCGGTGCGGCCACGAAGTCCCTCGGTGCGCAGGACGGGCGCGCCGGGTTCGGTGCGCGCGGTCCGGGTGGCTGCGGCCTGCGGCGCGGATCCGATGATGGCGGCGGCGAGTTCACCGGGTCCTGCGATGTCGCCCGCCTCGTGCTCGGACACCA
Source organism: Streptomyces sp. NPDC001204 (assembly GCF_053598035.1). Lineage (NCBI taxonomy): Bacteria > Bacillati > Actinomycetota > Actinomycetes > Kitasatosporales > Streptomycetaceae > Streptomyces > Streptomyces sp. NPDC001204. The sequence goes on from NZ_JBSFJL010000039.1 coordinate 31,379, forward strand.
GGTGCCCGTCGCGCAGCACGACCACGCGGTCCGCGATCATGCCGACCTCTTCGAGACGGTGGGTGCAGAAGGCGACGGCGGTGCCGCGGGCGGTGACCCGGCGGATCGCGTCGAAGAGGCTGGTGCGCTCGCGTTCGGTGAGGTTGGCCGTCGGCTCGTCGAGGACCAGCAGCCTGGAGTGGCGCCGGCCGCGCGCGTACAGGGCACGGGCGATGGCGAGGACCGCCCGTTCGCCCTGCGGCAGTCGGTGTACGGGGGCCGCGGGGTCGATGTCCATGCCGAGGCCGTCCAGCAACTCCTTGACCTGTCTCGCCTGTTCCCGCCAGCGCACGAGTCCGGCGCGGGAGGTGACGAGGGCGCCGACGCACACGTTCTCGGCGACGCTGAGGGTCTGGGCGAGGGCCAGATCCTGGTGGACGAAGGCGAAGCCCAGGTCGGCGGAGGAGGTCGGGGTGAGCGGCAGCCGGTGCTCGGTGCCGTCGACGACGAGACGGCCACCGGCGTCGGGGGCGTGGAAGCCCGAGAGGATCTTGAACAGGGTGGACTTGCCGGCTCCGTTCTCGCCGAGGACCGCGGTGGTGCGGCCGGCCGGGAAGTCGAGGGAGACCGAGTGCAGGACGCGGGTCGGGCCGAAGGTCTTGCTGATGCCCTCCAGCCTGACGCCGCGGTGCTGCGCACGGGACCCGGCGTCCTCGGGCCGTCCGTCGCCCTGTTCCGTGAGCGTGCCGGGCGCGGTCATCGCGTCTTCCACAGGGCGGTGAAGCCACCGCGGTAGTCGGCGCCGTCGAACAGGGCGTCCTCGTCGGCGAGGTCCTTGCCCTTCAGGTTGTCCTTGACGAACAGCTTCAGCGGGACGACGGTCGTGGCCGCCTTCTGCCCGGCGATCGCGCGCAGGCTGCGGTCCATCATCGCCCAGCCCAGCCAGGAGTTGTTGTTGCCCACGTCGGCGCTCTGGACGCGCCCGTTGCGGACGAACTCCAGGTTGGCGGTGACCGCGTTGATGCTGGAGGCCTGCACCTCGGGCCGGTTCGCGGCCTCGATCGCGGGCACCGTGAACTGGGCGATGCCGTCGATCGCCGGGAACACCCAGTTCAGCTTGCGGTTGCGCATCAGCGTCGAGGAGGTGACCCGTTCGGCGCCCTGCTTGAAGTCCGCCTGGTTGAGATCGTCGACGGAGAGGCTGCAGCCGCTGCGGCAGAACTCCTTGAACCCGTCCTGGAGGCCCTGCTTCAGCGCCGTGAACGTCGCGACCGAGGGCAGGTGCTGGTACGAGGCGTGCACCGGACCGTCGGTCGCGGTGACCGCGTGGGCGGCGAGGATGCGGCCGGAGTCGTAGAAGTCGACGCTCACGGCACCGGCGGCGCCCTCCTCCAGCGGCGCGTTGGCGTCCACGTTGAACGCGGAGATCACCGGCACCTTGGCCTGCTGCGCGGCGCGGACGGCGCCGCTGACCTCGCTGAGGTTGATGCCGAAGGCGACCACGGCGGCGGCGTCGGTCGCGAGCGCCTGCTCGACACCCTTGCCCGCGGTGCTGGTGGAGCCCTTGGAGTCGAAGACGCGGACCTTCACTCCGGCCCGGCGGCCGGCCTCCGTCATCCCGTTCAGGACGGCGCGGACGTACGGGATGCTGTTGTCGAGGGTGACCACCCAGATCGTCTTGCCGCGGGCCGCGGTGATGTCGAAGGCGTCGCCGGGCTTGCTGAACACGGTGGGGCCGGAGGCCTTGTCGACCAGGGCCTGCGCGCTCTTCCGGGCGGCGGCGACGGTCTTGCTGTCGGCGGCCTTCTCGGTGATGCCCTGGGCGGCGCTGCACGCGGAGAGCGGCACGATCAGCGCGGCGGCGAGGAGTGCGGCACCGGCGGCTCTGCTCCGGGGGAGGCTGTGGATTCGCACGAGGGTTCCTTTCGGCGTTCGGGTGGAGTCGTGGGCGTGCGCTTCGCCTGCGCACGGGTGGCGCGGGGCCGTCCGGGCCGGGGGAGTGCCAGGCAGTGCCGGGGGGCGTACGTGGCGTTCCATCCGGTGAGGGACGTACCGGGGACGGCGTGCGCGCCGGCTCAGACGCGGGTGCGGCGGCGGGCGACGACGTGGGCGAAGGTGACGGCGAGTACGAGCGCCCCGCCGTTGAAGACGTTCTCCAGCCAGCCCGCCCCGCCGAGGAGCTGGAGTCCGGTAACGCCGGTGACCAGCAGGTACACGGCGATGACGGTGCCCCAGGCGTTGAACCGGCCGGGGCGGACGACCGTGGCGCCGAGGAACACGGCGGCGGCACCCGGCAGCAGGAACGACGAGCCGAGGTTCGGGTCGGCGCTGCCCAGCCGGCCGAAGCTGATCATCCCGGCGACACCGCAGAACAGGGCGCTGGCGATGAGCGCGCCGGTGCGCAGCCGGTCCACGGGAAGGCCGCTGAGCCGGGCCACCTCGCGGCCCTCACCGGTGAAGTACAGGTAGCGGCCGAGCGGGGTGTGCTCCAGGATCAGCCAGACCACGACGGCGACGGCGAAGCTGAACCACACCGGGTAGGGAAGACCGAGGAGTTTCCCGGTCGTCAGGTTGGTCAGCAGTTCGGGCGGACCGGCGATGACCTGGGACTGGCTGACCGCGAGCGTCAGACCGATGATCACGGTGCTGGAGCCGAGCGTGGTCACCATCGAGCTGATGCCGAAGCCGACCACGAACAGCGCGTTGAGCGCTCCCCACAGCAGACAGCTGACCAGCACGACCGGTACGGCGGCCGCGAGCGGCCACTCCTGCTGCTTCGTCAGGACGGCGGTGAGCGTCGACGCCCAGACGATGACGGCGCCGAAGGACAGGTCGAACTCGCCGGCGGCGAAGGGCAGGGTGAGACCCAGCACGGCCACGATCAGCACCGCCTGCGTGGAGGTGATCACGCGGAACGTGTCCATGGTGGGGAACGTGTCGGGGGCGAGCACCGAGTAGACGGCCACCAGGGCCACGAGGACCAGCAGGACCGCGTACCGCTGGAAGAGGTCCACGGCGCCGCCGGACGCGCGCCGGACCTCGGCGCTCTTCGTGCGGCCCGGCGGGGCGGCGGCCGCCGTGGAACCGGCCCGGGTCTGGGCGTCTTTACGGCTGGGAGGGACTTCCGCGTGCGGGGACGGGGTCTGCGGGGCGTCGGTTTGCATCGCTACCACCTCGGGCGGGTGAAGGCCTGTCGCAGGGGCGAGGAGGGCACTGGGGCGGAGGGTCGAAAGGGATGTACGGGTCGGCGGCCCGTACGAGCACGGCGCGAGAAGCCGTGCGGGGCACTTCGGCGAGATCGGGTGTGGCGGGCGCCCGGACCTCACCGGCCGGCGCGCGGTTTGACGTCGGTGGCGTCGGACCGCGGCCCCTGGACGGTCCCGGACGGACGCGGACCGGTCGGGCCCGGGTCCGTCCGGGACCCGGTGACGGGCGGCGCTTCCAGCGCCACGGTCACCGAGCGGGTGAGCCCGGCCGCGTCGGCGGTCAGCGTCGCCGAGGTGACGCCCGGACCGAGTGGCGGGCCGAGCGGCCGGGACAGCACGTACCCGAAGGGGTCGCCGGCGAGGCCCGCCGCCCACGCGAGGTCGTCGCGGACGTCGTCGGCGGTGAGGACACCGCTCGCGGCGCGATCGCCGGCCGCGCTCACGCTCCACGACACCGTGCCGGGCTCCCGGCCCCGTGCCGCCCCGGCGGGCATGTCGCCGGGGACGACCAGCAGCACGCCGGCGTTGGCGGCGACCAGGTCGGCGGGGCTGGGCCCCTCCCCGTAGACCTGGCGGCGCAGCTCCCAGCACAGGGCGAGCGGCGGCAGCAGGCCGGGGGAACCGGGTGCGACGCGCAGCAGCAGCCGCGCCCGCAGCACCACGGCGTCCGGTCGCTCGACCAGGACACGGCCACCGGGGTGCACCATGCCCGCCGTGACATGGGCGAGCGAGCGCTCACCGCCGGGTGCGGGGTCGGCGATGACGGCCCAGCGCGGGCCGTCGTCGGCGGTGCGGTCCAGCAGGGCCGCACGGATGCGTTCGGCCTCGGCGCCGTCCACCTCAGGGAAGGCCAGGTGGAGCGGGGCCATCGGCTCACCCGACTCCATGGCCCGCGCCAACAGCGCGGCCAGCCGCCGTACTTCACGTACCGGCAGCGGCCTGCTGTCCGCACGGCCCTGGAGACCGGCTTGCGTCATCGCTCTCGTCACGCCCCACAGGCTGCCGCGCGGCCCGTTAACGGCGGCGAAACGAGCACGGGGAACCCCCGTTTCGCCGCGCCCGGGGCAGGTGCCGTCCCCGGAGGGGGATGCAATTTCGGCCACTGACCACGTAGATTCCGTCCTTCAGTACCTGTTTTTCCGCCACGCCGGACCTCACTGAGCCGTCGGCGCGGCCCGGCACGACGAGACAAGGCGGTACGGATGACCCGGGAGAACGTCCATCTCATCCGGCGCAAGATCCAGCTGCCTCCCCTCCCCGACCGCGCCGTCGCCCGTCCCCGGCTCACCGCCCTGCTCGATCACGCGCTGCAACGGCACCAGACGGTGCAGATCCTCGGAATGGCGGGTTCCGGAAAGACGACGGCTGTGCGCCAGTACCTCGCGGCGACCAGCCGGCGCGTCGCCTGGCTGTCCCTCGACGACACGGATTGCGCGTCCGGCCGCCTGCTGACGTATCTGGAGGCGGCGCTGGCCTCGGCCGTTCCGGAGGTCGCGGGGACGGTCGCCTCGGCCCTGGCGGCGGGCATTCCGCACGCGGAGACCGCGGGGCTGCTGGCCGAGGCGACGGACCAGGCTGCCTTGGCGAGGGATACCTCGGAATCCTGGCGGAACGGCACCGGAAGCGGCGCCGCCGACTCCGTCGCGAACGGCGACGACGACGCCGATGTCGAACTGGTGCTCGTCCTCGACGAGGTGGAGCGGCTCAGCGGTTCCCCCGCCGCCCTCGCCGTCCTCGACGGCCTGCTCCGGTACGCACCCGAGGGCCTGCGGTTCCTGCTCGTCAGCCGGCGTGCTGTGCGCCTCGGTCAGGCACCGGTGCCGCGTACGGGGCCGGGTGGGCCGCCCGCCGTGATCGGTGAGGCCGAGCTCGCCCTCACCCGCGCCGAGGCCGCCCAGGTCGTCGCAGGGCTGCCGGGCCCGACCCGCGACGTGGAGCAGCTGCTGCGGGTGACCCGGGGCTGGGTGACCGGGGTGTGCTTCCTCGCCGAGACGCCCGCCGCGGACGACGACGCCTGGCCGTCACTCGACACGGAGCCGCTGTCCGCGTACATATCGCAGCAGCTCCTGGACGGGCTGACGGAGGATCAGCGGGATTTCCTCATCGGCACATCGGTGCTGGACGTGGTGACGGTGCCGCGCGCCGAGGCACTCGGCTTCCCCGACGCGGCCCGCACCCTCACCGCCCTGCGCGCCCACCAGCTGCCCGCCGTCTGGGAGGCCCGCCCGCCCGCGATGCGACTGCACCTGTGCTTCCGCGACTGCCTGGTGCAGCAGCTCGACGAGTACGGCGCCGTCCGCGCCCGTACCGCCCGGCTCACCGCGGCCGAACTCCTCGGCGCGGAAGGCCGGCACGAGGAGGCCGCCGAGGCCTTCCTCGGTCTCGGCGACACCGCGGCGGCGCTGCCGCACGCCGTCGAGGCGATCGAGGATGTCATCGAGCGCGGCGACCACGAGGTCGCCGAGCGCTGGCTGGACCAGCTCGCCTACGCGGACTCCGCGAGCAGCTCCCCGCTGACCACAGCCGAACTGATGCTGGCCGTGGGCCGCGAGGACTACCGGCGCGGGGTGCGCATCGCCGACCAGCTGCACCAGCTCGGCGAGCGCGACGCGATCGCCTCCCGGTCCACCCGGGCCGCCGCGATGATGGCGTGGTCGTACTACCACGCGTGCCGCGTCGACGACCTGGAACGGATGCTGCGGCTCGCCCCGCCCGGCGACGACATCGAGGCCGTGCACTACCTCGCGAGCCTGGTGGACTCCCGGGATCGTGGCCGGACCCCGCCGAGCGCGGTCGGTGTGCCCGCCGAGGGTCTGATCGCCCGCGCCCACTACTGGCGCGGCCGTCTGAACGACGTCCTCGCCAGCACCGACAGCCGCTGGGCGGGCGTGGTGTCCGGGCCCTGGCGGATCGCCGCGCTGCGGGCGCTGGGCCGTCTCGACGAGGCCGACCGGCTGCTGCGCGCCACCGTCGAACGCGGTGTGGTGACGGCCGGGCTGAGCGCGGTCGTCGGCGTGGAGCTGTCCGCCGAACTGGGCCAGGAGGAACGGGCCCGCGCCTTCCTCACCGAGGGCCGCGAAATCGCCCGGCGCAACGGCAGCCTGGTGTGGGACATGTTCTCGATGCTCGCCGAGGCGAAGCTCGAACTGTGGCTGTGCCGCAACCCGCAGCGGGCCCGCCGGGTCCTGGAGGACCTGGAGGCCCTTCCCTACGCGCGCAGCTACCAGTCCACCGGTGAACAACTCGACGCTCTCCACGGTTTCGCCCTGCTCGGCTGCGGCACGCCCGCCGACGACGCGGAGGCCCTCGTCCGGCTGCGCCGGGCGGTCGTCTCGATGCACGAGGCCGACCGCATCCTGGAGCTGTGCGCCGCCGCGGTGTACCTGGCGGAGGCCGAGTGGCGGGCCGGCGACCCCGACGCGGCCGACCGCGCCGCCGACCTGGCGCTCGCCACGGCCTACCGGCTGGGCACCCGCCACGCCCTGCTCGGCGCGCTGCGCGCGTTCCCCGGCGTGCTCTCCCGCCGCCTGGACGGGCTCACCGACACCGACTCCTCCTGGCACAGCCTCGGCCGCCCCCTCCTCTCCACCTCCGCACGACCCGCGCCCGCGGAGGTACGGGAGCCGCTGCCGGCCGCCGAGGGGACGTCCGCCGTGGTGGAGTTCCACGACCTCGGCCCCACCCGCCTCCTCGTCGACGGCGAGCTGCGCCGGCCCCGTATCGCCAAGTCGTACGAGCTGATGGGCCTGCTCCTCGCCGCGCCCGAGCGCACAGTGACCCGGACGGCCGCGCTCGACGCGCTCTTCGACAGCCGGTCCGACAACTCCGCGCGCGCCTACCTCCGCCAGGCCGTCCACCATCTGCGTCTCGTCCTGCCCGACGAGGAGGCGCTGCGGCTGGAGGACGGCACGATCTCGCTGGCCGGTGCGGCCCAGGTCACCACGTACACCGACGAGTTCACCGGCTGGGTCGCCACCGCGGCCGAGTGCGGGGGCGATCAGCGCCTGACCCGTCTCACGTCCGCGCTGGCCGTGGCCGCGCACGGACCGTACCTGCCGCGTGCCACGTCGGCGTGGGCGGAGAAACGGCGGGCGGAACTGGCCCGGCTGGTCCTCGACGTCACCACCGACGCGGCGGAACTCGCCTGGCGGCTCGACGAACCGCAGACAGCGCTGGCCCTGGCCGAGCAGGCCCTGGAGGGCGATCCCTACCGGGAGTCGATGTGGCGGCTGCTCATGCGGATCGCGGGGGCGCTCGGGCAGTACGACGAGGTCATCAACCACTACCGCCGGTGCGGACTCGCGCTGGAGGAGGTCAGCGCGAGCCCTTCCTCAGCGACGCGCCGGCTGCTGGCGGAGCTTCGGCACGGGTGAGACCAGCGGCACACATGGGTGGGACGGCCCACGCAAGACCGTCCCACCCCCGCTGCGCTCCCCACCTCCGGGCCGTTGACCAGGGCGAGGACTACTTGCCAGTTCCGCTGAGGTGAGCCGCCCATGGGTAGTAGACGTAGTCGAACGCCGCCGGCGCCCCGGTGATCCTGCTTCCGAGCCACACGTCGTTCGTCAGCTGGATGCCGGAGAACATCGGATTCATCTCGTCGTGCAGTTTCTGCTCCATCCGCACGACCAGCTTGGCGCGGGCGCCGTCGTCCTTCGTGCTGATCGCCTTGGCGTAGAGCCCGTCGATGTCGCTGTAGCCGGACTGGTTGAAGGTGCCTCCGGTGATCGCGGTGAGGCCCAGCCAGTCGAGCGGGTTCGGGATGTTCGGCCAGAACTGCGTGTACAGCAGGTCGGTGTCGCCACGCGTCGCCGGGTCGTACAGGTAGTTCGAGTAGCCGGTCGCGGGGACGACGTTGAGCTTGAAGTTCAAGCCGATCCTGTCGGCCGCGGCCTTGATCCCCAGGCCCAGCTGCTGCGTCTCCGCCTGCTGCGGAACCACGAGGCTGATCTGCTTCGACTTCACGTCGGCCGGAACGCCGGCGAGCAGCTTCTTCGCCTCCTCGACCTTCGCGGAGCCGTCGGTTCTGACCGAGTCGGCGTACGAGGTCAGCTCGTCCTTCGCGAAGCCGTACACGGCCGGCACGGTCTGCAGCGGAACAGCGGTCCCCTCACCGGCGTACACCTGGTCGCCGATGCCCTTCCAGTCGATGGCCGTCTGGAGCGCCTTGCGCACGTCCGCGTTGCCCATCGCGCCCTTCTGGTTCGCGACCACGAGCGTGACGGCCAGGGGCGCGGCACCCGAGTAGAGCTTGCCCGCCGACGACGCCTTCAGCTGTGCCAGCCCGGCCGTCGGCGGACCGTACGTTCCGTCGATCTGGCCCGAGAGCAGGCCGGAGGTGATCGCGGAGTCGTCGGTCAGGAAAGTGAAGTCGATGTTCTTCACCTTCAACGGCAGCGACTTGTTCCAGTAGCCGTCGTAGCGGCTCACGCTGATCGACTGACCCTGCGTCCACTTGCCGTACTTGTAGGGGCCGGTGCACATGACACCGACGCCCGGCGTACCGGCCTTCTTGCCGTGCTGCTCGTAGAACTTCTTCTCGACGACGACACCGGCGAAGCTCGCCAGCTCGTCGTTGAAGAGGTAGTCGGGCTCCTTGAGTCCGACGGTCACTTCGTCGGCGCCCGTCTTCGCGATCGAGGCGACGTTCGAGTACAGGTAGCCGTAGAAGCTCGACTTGTCCGTCATGTTGTGCCGCATGCTCCACACGACGTCGTCGGCTGTCATCGGCGAGCCGTCCCAGAAGGTGACGTCGCCGCGCAGCTTGTAGACCCAGGTCTTCGGGTCGGGGTTCGAGTACGACGTCGCCAGATTGGGCTTGATCTGGAAGTCGGGCGTCTGGGCGAGCAGTGTCTCGCACATGTTCGAGTTGATCATGTTCGGCGTGTAGTCCGCCGACTGGAAGGGGTCGACGGTCTGGGGCTCGCCCTGGAAGACGTTCCAGGTGATCGTGTCGACCGACCCCGAGCCTTTCGGCGTGAAGGTCGTCAGCGCGTCGGAGGACCCGGTCGCTCCGGCGCCGGAGGCGCCTCCGGAGCAACCGGCCAGCACGAGGGTGGCTGCGGCGGCGACGGCGGCGAGTGCCGTCGCCCGTCCGCGGGGGCGGGGTGAGTACATGGCGGAACTCCCGTTCAGTGTCGGGCCGTGAGGGCTTCGGGGTCCCACCCGCTGCGGGGGACGCTGTCGCGCAACAAGCGGGTGTAGGGGTCTTGGGGGTTGTCGAGCACGGCGGCGGTGGGCCCTTGCTCGACGACGGCGCCGTGGCGCATGACGATCGTGTCGTCGGTCACCTGGCGGATGACGGCGAGATCGTGGCTGATGAACAGGTAGCTCACGCCGCGTTTCCGCCGGATGTCCGAGAGCAGATTGAGGATCTGCGCCTGGATCGAGACATCCAGGGCCGACACGGCCTCGTCGAGGATGAGGATGTCCGGATCGGCGGCGAGCGCGCGAGCGATGGCGACGCGTTGGCGCTGCCCTCCGGAGAGTGACCTCGGCAGTGCCGCGAGCTGCCGGTCGTCGAGTCCGACGAGCTCGGCGAGTTCGCTCACGCGCTTCCTGGTCTCGTCGCGGCCGAGCCGGAAATGCACGCCGACGACTTCCGCGAGGCAGTCGCCGATGCGCTGACGGCGGTCGAGCGAGGTGTACGGGTCCTGGAAGACGATCTGGATGTCCCGGCCCCGCTCACGGCGACTGCGCGCGGAACGCGCCGGGTGTGTGCGGTCCTCGCCCCGGAACATGATGCGACCGCCGGAGGGACGCTCCAAGCCGATGATCATCCGTGCTGTGGTCGTCTTCCCGGAGCCGGATTCGCCGACGATGCCGAGGGCCCCGCCCGGGGCCAGGGCGAAGCTCACGTCGGCGACCGCCGTTGCCTCGGCACGCCCACGGCCGAACGTCTTGGTCAGGTGTTCGACCACGAGCAGCGGTTCGGTCATCGCTGGACCTCCTCGTTCGAAGGGGAGCCGGCGTGCTGCCGCTCCACCATCTGTCCGCGCAGGCCGGGCATCCGGACGCACCGGGTCTGCGACGGGCCGATCTGCAGCAGGGGCGGCATTCCTGCCCGGCACCGCTCCTCGGCGAAGCGGCAGCGCGGCGCGAACGCACAGCCGTCCGGTGCCTCGTAGGCGGTGGTCGGATGACCGGTGATCGCGGGCAGCCGGTCGACGCGTCGGTCGATCTCCGGTCGCGCCTGCACCAGTGCGGCGGTGTAGGGGTGGAGCGGGTCCTGGTGCAGCCGCACCGACGCCTGGCGCTCCATGACCTGGCCGGCGTACAGCACGATCGTCTCGTCGCACACGGCTCCGGCGAGCTCCAGGTCGTGAGTGATGAAGAGCATCGCCATGCCGTACTCGCGCTGCATACGCCCGAGAATCGCCATCACCTCCGCCTGGGTGGTGACATCGAGCGCGGTCGTCGGCTCGTCGGCGAGGACGAGCCGGGGTCGCGCGGCAACCGCGGCAGCGATCATCACCCGTTGCAGCAGGCCGCCGGAGAGCTCGTGGGGGTACTGCCGCAGCCGGCGCTCCGGGTCCCCGATCCCGACCTCGGCGAGCAGCTCCTGCGCGCGCTTGCGAGCAGCGGGCTTCGGCATCCGGTCGTTGGTGCGCATCGCCTCGGTGAGGAAGTCGCCGATCGTGCGTACGGGGTTCGTGTAGGCCCGTGCGTCCTGGAAGATCATCGCGACGTCCTTCGCCCGATAGGACCGCAGGGCGTCGGCACGAAGGTCGAACACCTCGGCGCCGTCGAAGCGGACACCGCCCCGGACGTCGGCGCCGTCGGGGAGCAGGCGCGCGATGGTGCGAACCGTCATCGACTTGCCCGAACCGGACTCGCCGACCAGGCCGAGAGTGCTTCCGCTGCCGAGTGAGAACGAGACATCGCGCAGCACGGTGCGCAACTCGCCCGCGACAGGCAGCCGGACCGTCAGACCGTCGACTTCGAGAAGTGCGTTCACGAGCGTGCCTCCCAGCGTTCCGTGAGCCGGTCGCCGAGCACGTTCACGGCACCGACGGTGATGACGATGAGTGCGCTGGCGAACAGGGCCTCCTGCGGGTGCTGTTGCAGCACACCGGCCATACCGCTGCCGACCATCGCGCCCCAGTCCGATGTCGGCGGCTGCACCCCGAGGCCGATGAACGAGAGGCCGGCGAAATCCATCAGGGCGAACCCGAAGGCGAGTGTGGCGTTGGCGACGATCAGCCCGCCCACGTTGGGCAGGATGTGCCGCAACGCGATCCGCAGCCCGTGCACGCCCTGAACCCGCAGTGCCGCGATGTAGGGCAGTGAGCGCTCCCGCAGCGCAGCGCTCCGCACGATCCGCGCGATGTAGGGGACATAGGCGATGGAAAGCGCCGCGGTGGCGGCCTTCAGACCGGACCCGAACAGGGCGGTCGCCAGGATCGCCAGCAGCAGCCCTGGGAAGGCGAACACGGCGTCGACGACGCGCACCACCATCTGGTCGAACCAACCGCCGAACCACACGGCCGTGAGCGCGAGGATCGTCCCGAGGAGAGTCGAGATCATCACGACGAGGAACGGTCCGGTCAGCGCGGTCCGGGAGCCGTGGACGAGGCGCGAGAGAAGGTCCCGCCCGCTTGCGTCGGTTCCCAGCAGATGCGTGCCGCTCGATCCCTGGTACGCACCGGAGAGGTCGACGGCGTTCGGATCGTGGGGGGCGAGGAGGGGCGCGAGGACGGCGAAGCAGACGACGAGTCCGAGGACGGCGACCGCCACCCAACCGGATACGCCGATGGATCTCGTACGACGCGTCGTCCGCGAGCCGGCCTTTCGGGCCCCGATGCGTCGCACCGCTGCTGTCGTGCTCATGAGTCCTTCTTCCCGATCGACACGCGCGGGTCGAGCAGTGTGTAGGCGATGTCGATGAGGGTGTTCAGCACGATGAAGGCGGCGACGTACATCAGGCAGATCGCCTGTACGACGGGGAAGTCCTTCTGCTGCACCGAACTCACGAGGAACTGACCGAGCCCGCCGAGTTGGAAGACCTGTTCCACGACGACGCTTCCCGCGATCAGACCCGCGATCGTGAGACCCGCGACGGTGAGCACCGGCATCGCGGCGTTGCGCATCACATGTCTGCGTACGACGGCCCCGTGGGGCAGTCCGCGGCTGATCGCCGTCTGCACGTGATCGGCCGACAGCTCCTGCCGGATCGCGGTCTGGGCGAGTCGCGCGACGAACGCGACCGACGCGAGCGCGAGCGCGATCGACGGAAGAACCATGTGGTAGACCTCGTCGAGCCCCGCACGGCCGGCGCCGAACACCGGGAACCACTCCAGGTCGACGGCGAACACGATGATCAGCACGACCGCACCGACGAAGGTCGGCACCGCCATGACGGCCGTCGCGCCGGCCATGGCGGACCGTGACAACCAGCCGGGCCTGAGGCCGGCGAGAGTGCCGATGGCCAACCCGAGCACCAGGACGATCGCCGCGGCCATGAGGACGAGCAGCGTGGTCGCGAAGGCGCGGCTTCCGACCAGCGACGCCACCGGTTGGTTGTAGATGATCGAGGTTCCGAAGTCGCCGTGCGCCACGCCGCCCAGCCACCTCAGGTACTGCTGCCAGACGGGGTCGTCGAGGTGGTACTCGGCCTTGATCGAGGCGATTGCCTCGGGGCTCATGGTGCGACCGTGCGTGAGGTAGGTCAGCGGGCTTCCCGGCGCGGCGTAGAGCGCTCCGAAGACGACCAGGCTCGCGATGAACAAGGTCACCACCAGCCCCACGACGCGAGTGGCGACGAACCGCAGCATCACGCCGACGGGCCGCTGCTTCGCCTTCGCCTGCCCTGATCGCACGGGTGCCGTCACGGTCGCGGGGCTCATCGGTTCACCTCTGGCTGCGCGTGATGGACCACGCGGCCACCCACGACCGTCCGCAGCACCCGCGTGTCGAGCAGTTCCTCCAGTGGCCGGGTGAAGATGTCCCGGTCGAGAACGATGAAGTCGGCGTACAGCCCCTCGGTGAGACGGCCGTGCAGGTGTTCGGATCGGCTCGCCCAGGCGGCGTCACGTGTGGCGTGCACGATCGCGTCCGCCAGCGGCAGGGCGTAGTGCGCGATGTTGGCGGGCAGCGACGGATCGAGTGCCGAGCGCCGTGTCGCCGCGATGAACATGTTGGGCAGCGGCGCATGCGGCGACGTGGGGGAGTCGGTGCCGAGCACGAGGGTGGCTCCGGCATCGGTCATCTCGGGCCACGGGAAGCCGCGGTCGGCCCGCTCGTCGCCGAGCACGCGTCGCCAGTTCTCCTGGATGGCGGGATCGGCGTGCACGGGCTGCATGCTCGCCGTGATGCCGAGTGCTGCCAGCCGGTCGATGTCCGCCGGGTCGACGACTTCGAGATGTTCGATGCGGTGGCGGCGCTCCTTGGGGCCGTTGAGGGCGACGGCGTGCTCGACGGCGCCGATCGCGACCCGGATCGCCTCGTCCCCGATGGCGTGCATGGCGACCTGCAGGCCGGCCGCGTCCGCGGCGGCCACCACCGGCGCGAGTTCGGCAAGGCTCCAGATCGGGTCGGCGTTCGTGCCGTTCACGTAGGGCTTGCCGAGGGATGCGGTGCACCCGTCGACGGTTCCGTCGACCATGACCTTGATGCCGGTCACGCGCAGGAACGGGGTCGCCCGGTGGGTGGCGAGCTCGACGGCGCGCTCGACCTGGGCGAGGTTCCTCCCCTCGTCGCCGGTGGGCTGGACGCGCCAGAACGCGGCGATTCGTGTGGTCAGGACGCTCGCCTCATCGGCACGACGCATCGCCTCGTAGTCGCCTTCGCCCAGCGCCATCTCGGTCGAACCGACGATCCCGGACTCGGCGTAGGCCGCGAGGACGACCGCCAGGGCCTCGTCACGGTCGAAGTCAGTGGCGAATCGGTCGAGTACCGGCCACACGAGGTGGTGCATCGCGGTCTCGTCGACCAGGCCGGTGGCCGCGCCCCGCTCATCCCGGTGGACCGTTCCGCCCGGTGGCGATGCCGTGGTGTCGTCGATGCCGGCTTCGGCGAGGGCGGCCGAGTTCAGCCAGATCGAGTGGAAGTCGTAGGCCTGCGCGTAGACGGGCCGGTCGGCGACGACGGCGTCGAGCATGCCCCGATCGGGTGTGCCGCCCGGGATGTCACCGTGTTTCCACCCGGTGGCGAGCACCCGAGGTGCGTCGGGGTTCTCCTCCGCCCACGTCCGGATGCGCCGCTGGATCTCCTCCACCGTGTTGGCGCCCCACAGATCGACCTGGACCGCCGCCTCACCGGTGCCGATCACATGCGCGTGGCCGTCGACGAAGCCGGGGAGGACGGTCGCGCCGTCGAGGTCGTGGGTCAGGGCATCCGGTCCGGCCACACGCGCTGCGGTGGCCTCGTCGCCGACGTAGGTGAGCCGGTCGCCCACCACCACGAGCGAGTCGGCCCAGGGGCGTTGGTCGGAGGTGAAGATCCGGGCGTTGCGGTAGAGATGAGCGGGCATGGTCGCGTCCTTGTCCATCGGGTTCCTCAGAAACGGTCGAGACCCTCACGGGCCGCAGCGTCGGGGTTGCCCGCCCGGTACTCGAGGGCAACGCCGGGAAGGTCGAGAGAGGCCGTGAACAAGGTGCTCCACTGTTCGTGGCCCGGCTGGGAATCGTCGGCACGGACGCACACCACCGCGGCGGCACCGTCGCCGCCGCAGAAGGCGGCCGCGCGCTCCGGCGCGGAGCGGCCGGTCATGCCGCCGCGCACCGCGTGCGTGTGGTGATACCGCTCGGCCGACACCGACTCCGGAGTGCTGGTGTCACCGCCGGCGAGGCCGGGGTCGAGAAAGTGGTTGGTGTGGATGAGCCAGCCATCCGCACCGGGTCGCACCACGGCGAATCCGGCCGGCGACATCTCGATGGACGCTGCTGCGGAGTGGCCGTCCCGGTAGGTCGCGACGGTGAGCACGGTGGACGCGCTCACGGTCGCGGAGGCGACGATGTCGCGGGCCTCCGCCACCGTGGCCGCCTCCTCGAGGACGCGACGCGCGACAGCGTGGACGGGCACACCGCCGGCGGCGTTGTCCGAGCGGTGGTGCAGGATGTTGAAATGCAGGCCGAGGCCGGCGTCGTTCACCCCGATCTTCGCGGCCGTGCCGAACTCGGTGAACAGCTTCACCCGGCGTCGCGTTCCGGTCACGAGCGACAGCAGCAGACCGTCCGGCGTGAGCGAGTCGTGCCAGTCCCATGTCTGGATCGTCTCGGGCGGTCCGCCGGAGAGCGGTGTGTGCACGGCGGTTGTGCACTCGCCCTTCCCGGGCGCGGCGGCCAGTACTTCGGTCCGTGCGCCGACCGCTGCCACCTGCCATGGCTCGATTCCTGATGCCTCGGCGATGCCGTCGGACTCCTCGGCCAGCCCCGGGTACCAGTCGCGCAAGGCGTCATGGCTGTGGGCGACGATGTCGCGGACGGTCGTCTCCGAGATGCCCAGAACCTTGAAATGCGCCAGGTAGCGGGCGCTGACGTCACGCACCTGGTCCGCGTACCGCGTGCCGATCTCGCGTCCACGGTCGCGGGAGTCGGTGGTGGTCGTGCGCAGTGTGTGCAGCTTCATGGTGTTGCTGTGCGACCTTTGCTTGTGAGGCCCGTCACGGTGAGGGGCGGGCGACACGCTAGGTACATAAAACGTTTAATACAATGGTGATCGTCGTGTCACTTTCTGCTTTTCCGCCGCCCTCGGCGTGCGTCGGCGACCACGGTCCGGCGGCCTGAGGGAGCAGCGGAAGGTACGTACCAAGGAGGGCCGTCGTGGCTCGATCGAAGGGCGTCACCATTCGCGATGTCGCCCAGCGCGCGGGTGTCTCCATCGCGGCGGTCTCGATGGCGCTCAATGGCACCGGGACGCTGAGCGCGGCCACGCGGCTGCGCGTCCGGGCCGTCGCCGAGGAGATGGAGTACCAGGCCGACGCCCTCGCGCGCGGTCTGCGACGTTCGTCGGTCGGGGCGATCGGACTCGTCATGCGATCGCTGGACGCGCTGGGTGAGTACGCGCCGCGGGGCGTCGATGTGTTCACCCGCTACATCGGTGCCGCTTCGGCACAGGCGATGGACCGCGGACTCAGTGTGATGCTCGTGCCCGACCCGACCAAGCGGCCGACACCACCACTGGCGCTGTCACTCGACGGCTACATCGTGACGATGCCGCACGTGGACGATCCGGTGATCGATCTCCTCGAACGGCGTGGGATCCCGTACGTGACGCTCGGACGCGATCCCAGCCGCCCGGATTTCACCGACTGGGCCACCGAGGACGACGGCTCCAGCTTCGGGCGCATCTACGAGCACTTCGCCGCATCCGGTGCCCGGTCGATCGTGCTGCTGCGCGGAACCGACCCCAACGCGTGGAACATCGACAGTGAGGCGACGTACCGCGCGTGGTGTGAGAGCGCCGGGATCACGCCGCGCGTCTACACGTCGGCCGAGCGCGCCGGCGAGCACGGCGGCGAGAACATCGCGCACGCGATCGTGGACGACGGGATCCCCGACGCGATCCTGTGCCACACCGGTCGTCAGGCGGCCGGCGTGCTCGCGGGTCTCACGGCGCGCGGCGTCGCCGTGCCCGACCGGACGATGCTTGCCGCGGCTTCCGACTCCGAGCACACCCGGCACAGCCGGCCCGCCATCTCGGCAGTCGAACTCCACGCCGGTGAAACGACGTTGGCGCTGCTCGACCTTCTCCAGGCGCGCATCGCGGGCGAGCCGAGCGCGGGACCGGTCCTGACGACCGCCCGGTTCCGGGTCCGCGCGTCCTCGCGGCGCACCGACACGAACGCCCGGTGCTCACCGAGCCGGGACGACTGAGACGTGTCCCGCCCTGCCGTATGCGCCCTTCGCCCGCACGACTTCGATCCTGGTCGACGCTCAGGTGAACACGCCGGTCGTCAGGGAGCCTTGACGTACCGCGCCGCCAAAGGCCCAGGTTCGGACGCGTGGGGAGTGACGCGGCGTCAGCTGGTCGTGCCGCCCGCGACCCACTGGCTCCACGGCATGTTCCAGTCGCTGAGGCCGTTGTCCGGGGCCAGCACGCTCGTGTCCTCGGAGTTCTTGACGATCACGACGTCACCGATCATCGAGTTGTCGAAGAACCACGCGGCGGGCCGCTTGCCGTCGTCGCCGCCCTTGACGTCCTTCAGGCCCACGCAGCCGTGGCTGGTGTTGACCTTGCCGAAGACCGAGTCGGCACTCCAGTAGTTGCCGTGGATGAACGTGCCCGAGGCGGACAGGCGCATGGCGTGCGGTACGTCCGCGATGTCGTACGCGGGCTTGCCGTCCTTCTTCGTGAGGCCGACGGTCGCACCGTTCATGCGGATCTGCTTGAACTTCTCGGAGATGACCATCTGCCCGTTGTACGTGGGGTGTTCGGGGCTGCCGGACGAGATCGGGATGGTCCTGATCGTCTTGCCGTCCCGTACGACGGTCATCTGCTTCGTCTTGGCGTCGACGGTGCTGATCTGGCTCCGGCCGATCTTGAACGTGATCGTCTTCTGGGCGCCGTGGAGGCCGAGCTTGACGGTGACGGTGGAGCCGGGCTTCCAGTAGTCCCTGGGGCGGAAGTCCAGGCGGTCGTTGTTGAACCAGTGACCGACGACTTGCTGGCCGCTGCTGGAGCTGACCTGGATCTTCGACTGTACGGCGGCCTTGTCCCTGATCGCCTTGTCGAAGTTGACGCTCACCGGCATGCCCACGCCGACGGTCGAGCCGTCCTCGGGGGAGAGGTGCCCGATGAAGCCGTCGGCCGGGGAGGCTGTGGTGATCGTGGCGTACCCGGTGACGGAGCGGCCGTTGGCGTCCTCGGCGTCTGCGGCGACCTGATACCTGGTGGCCCGATCCAGCGGACCGTTCGGCTTCCAGGACGTGCCGTCCGCGGACAGGGTGCCCGGAATCTCGGCGCCGGTCGCGACGGCGGTCATGGTCACCTTGGTGAGCTTGCCCTTACTGACGGTGACCTGGACGGGTTTGCCGGCCCCGACGCTGTCGGCTCCCCGCGGGGGCGTGATCTTCACTCGGGCTTCGGAAACGTCCGGGGCAGCCGCCTGATCCTGCCGCACCTGCGATTTCGGGTGGTCCCCGGCGCCGCTGCCACTGGTGGCGGCGTTGCTGGTGCCGCCGAGGGCCGTGAGGGCGACTACGCCGCCGAGTACGCCGGCCGTGGCGACCAGCCCGGTGCGTCGTTTACGTGCCGTGATCAAACGCTTCTCCCATGTCACTGCTCTTCGAATCCCCGAGGCCGACTGCCCGAGGTCTGTAACTGGCTTTAGAACCACTTATACGCATTCATGCGTCCCGAAATGGGCAAACTGTGGCGAAGGCCACGCATGTCGAGCGCGACGCCGAGGCCCTGCTCGGCGGCCGGACGGCGCGAAGTCGATCTTCAGGGAGTGCGACACGACTTGGCGCCCTGGACGCCGGCTGGGTCGCCCAGGACGCGGGCGGCAGGCAGGTGGAGGTCGGCGTCATCGCGGGTGCTCCGAGAGCCGCCTCCGACCTGATGGTCGCCGGCCCTGCCCGGCAACGCGAAAGTGGTGGCGAACCAGCCCGGCATGTTCAACCCGGTCAAGGCCCAGGATGTCGCCGAGAACATGATCCAGGCACACCCCGACCGGGACTACGTCTTCGTCGCCAACGAGGAGACGGCCTTCGCCGTCCGCAAGGTCTTCGACGCCGCCGGCGGCAAGGACATCAAGATCGTCACCGAGAACGGCACCGGCGAGGGGCTGGCCGCCGTCAAGGACGGCCGCTTCTCGGCCACGGTCGCCAACTCGCCCGAGCTGATCGGTGAAACGGCCGTCAAGAGCACGGTCGACCTGCTCGAGAAGGGCGAGAAGGGCAAGGTCACGAGCATTCCGCTCACACTGATCACCAAGGACGACGTGGAGGAGGCACCGCAGTACTGCTCCAAGTGAGCCGCACGCCGGATACGTCCGCTGCGTACGTTGAACGCAGCGGTGTCCGGTTCTCGCCAGTCCGCGGTAAATGCCTGGACTGGGAAACTCCGCGGACGGGAGACTTCCGACTTCCGAACCTCCGGGAGTGTGATGCGGACAACAGATACGCGAGGGCCGACGCCAGGCAGGAGCGCGGTCGTTCTGGCACTGCGCCGCTACGGCCGGGAACTGCTGCGACTACGGCTGCTGGCCCTGCCCGCGCTGCTGTTGCCGGCCGTGGGCAACATCGGCATCCGCTACGTCGCCCCCCTGCTGATCGCCAAACTGGCAGGACAGGCCGCCGGGGACGGCGGCCTCACTCTCAGCTCGGCGCTGCCGTACGTGCTGGGCTTCGGCGTGACGCTGCTGCTCGCCGAGGCCGTGTGGCGGATCGGGCAGCACTGCCTGAACCGCGTGGAGGCCCTCGGCATGGAACACCTGTACGTCAGCGGCATGGACGAACTCCTCGCCAAGGACGCGGCGTTCTTCCACGACAACTTCGCCGGCTCCCTGACCAAACGGGTGCTCAGCTACGGCAAGCGCTTCGAGGACTTCGTCGACACGGTGACGTACCGGATCCTGGGCAGTCTCGTTCCCCTGGTGTTCGGTGCCGTGGTGCTGTGGAGCTACGAACCGATGCTCGTCGTCGGCCTTCTTGTGATGATCGCGCTGACCGTGGTGGCCGCGACGCCTCTGGTCCGTCGCCGGCAGAGGCTCGTCAACGACCGTGAGGCGGCGATCGCCCGGGTCTCCGGCCACGTCGCCGACAGCCTCATGAACATGGAGACCATCCGGGCGTTCGCGGCCGAGCGGCGGGAGGCCGACGAACACCGCAGCCGTGTCGCGGACTCCCGGCGCCTGACGCTGAGGTCGTGGGACTTCGGCAATCTGCGCGTCGACACCCTGGTCGCCCCCATGTCCGTGTTGACCAACGTGCTGGGTCTGCTGGTGGCCATCGCCTTCGGCGGCTCGGGCCAGGGAGTCGAGGAGATCGTCGTCGCTTTCACCTACTACTCCAACGCCACACAGATCATGTTCGAGTTCAACCAGATCTACCGGCGTCTGGAAAGCTCGATGACCGAGGCCGCGCAGTTCACGGAGCTGCTGCTGGACCCGCCCACCGTGCTCGACCCGACGAAACCCGAACCGCTCGCACCGCGGGACACAGGTGTCCGCTTCGAGGCGGTGACCTTCGCCCACACGGGTGCGAAGCCGATTTTCCAGGGACTCGAACTGGACGTGCCCGCAGGCGCACGGATCGGTCTGGTCGGCAGGTCCGGCGGCGGCAAGACCACGCTCACCCGGCTCCTGCTGCGGATGTCGGACATCGACGACGGACGCATCCTGATCGGTGGTCAGGACATCAGCCGGCTGCGCCAGACCGACCTGCGCTCACTGATTGCCTACGTCCCGCAGGAACCCGCCATGTTCCACCGCAGCCTGCGGGACAACATCGCCTTCGCCCGGCCCGGCGCCACCGACGAGGAGATCCACGCGGCGGCCGCGGCCGCGCACGTCACGGAGTTCGCCGACCAACTCCCCGACGGATTCGCCACTCTGGTGGGGGAGCGGGGCGTCAAACTCTCGGGCGGCCAGCGCCAGCGCGTCGCCCTCGCCAGGGCCATCCTGCGCGACGCCCCGATCCTGCTGCTCGACGAGGCGACCAGCGCGCTGGACTCGGAGAGCGAGCTCCTCGTCCAGGACGCCCTGTGGCGGTTGATGGACGGACGTACGGCACTCGTGGTCGCCCACCGCCTGAGCACCGTCGCCGGCATGGACCGCCTCGTCGTCCTCGACCGCGGTAGCGTCGTCGAGCAGGGCACCCACGAGGAACTGATCGCGGCGGACGGAGCCTACGCCAAGCTGTGGCAGCACCAGTCGGGCGGCTTCCTCGGGGAAAGCACCGAGTCGGCCCTGGGACGCCCGGTCCCGGAAGCCGGTCCCAGCGGTCTGCCCGGACCGGCCGACCCGGCGCCGGACGGGGACCGCAGGACGCCGCCGCACGCTCGTACGAGCACCGGGTCCACGTGATCGAGTCGGTTTCCGGACATCCTCGGCCGCCGGCAGCGCCACGCTGATACGTCCGTCACGTGCGGCGAACCGTGAGGCGCCGCAGGAAAAACGACCAGTGCTCCCGGACCGGCTGACGCGGTCCGGGGGCACTGGGGGAGGAAGAGCAATCCCTCTCAGTCGATCACGAGGACGCTGTCGACGACGATGCGGGTGCTCACGCTGATCATCGGCGATGCGCGAGGCAGGGGCCTGACCGCGGTCAGCGATGCCGCGCTGCTGCTGGGCGCCTTCGGGGAGGCCGTGCTGCACACCGACGGAGTGCCCGCGACGCCCGGGGCGTCTGCCGTCCGCTGGCCGAACGCGCCGAGATTGGGCGCACGAGAGCCCCTCGGCACTGGTTCGCAGCCGTGACGTCGACGAGCACTCGGTGCAGTTCGTACGTCGCGCCGACACCACCGGCCGACCTGGCCGCTGTGCGAGGCCGGGCTGGACGCGGTGAGCGTGTCGGCGGAAGCCGGGCGGCGGTCGGCGGTCGGCCGCGATGGCGGGTACACGGAAGTATGCCCTCCGTAGAGCGCCCTGCGAGTCGGCGCCGGCCTTGGTACGAGGCGCGTGGCCTGGTCGCTGTTCCACTTGCGCTGATCGTCGTGATCACCACCGTCAACCTGGCCACTCCCGGTCACCCGCACGTCGGTCCGCTCCTGATCGTCGCGCCGGTGCTCGCCGCGGTGACCCTGGGGCCGTGGCTGACCACACTGACCGGAGTGCTGGCCCTGGTGGACCAGGTGATCTTTGCCGTCCTTCTCAGAGACCTCCACTCGGCGCAGCGCATGACGCAGATCTTCGCCGTGGTGGCGGCCTCCGCGTTCGCCGCGCTCCTGTCCGGGATGCGGGAGCGGAAGGTACGGGAGCTGACCCGGGTGCGCAAGGTCTCCGAGATCGCCCAGAACCTGGTCCTGCGCCCGCTGCCCCCACGGATGGGGCCCCTGCGCGTGGCGGCGGTGTACCTGGCGGCGGAGCGCGAGATGAAGATCGGCGGCGACCTGTACGCGGCCGCCCGCACCGCCCACGGTACCCGGCTGCTCATCGGGGACGTCCGCGGCAAGGGCCTGACCGCCGTGAGCGACGCAGCGCTGCTGCTGAGCGCCTTCCGGGGGGCCGCGCACCGGCAGACGGGCCTGGCGGAATTCACGGCCTACCTGGACGCGAGCGTGTGCTGGAACCTGGCGGAGCCCGGCGAGAACGATCTGGCGCAGGAATGCTTCGTCACCGCGATACTCATCGACATCCCCGACCACGCACCCACGGTCCATATCGTCCACTGCGGTCACCCCCCGCCGCTGCGGCTGCGCCCGGGACAGGTCACCGCGCTGTGCGCCCACCAGGCCGGCCCTCCTCTCGGCCTGCAGCTGGACACGCCCGGTCACTGTGTCGACACGTTCGACTTCGGGCAGGGCGACCTGCTCCTGCTGTACACCGACGGCGTGGCCGAAGCCCGCAACCCCCGCGGCGACTTCTATCCCCTTGCCGAACGCGCCGCCACCTGGAGCGGGGAGCGCCCCGAGGAACTCCTGGAGCACTTGCGCACCGACCTGCTCGCACACGCGGGAGGCCGGTTGGACGACGATGCCGCCATGATTGCCCTCGAACGCCCCGCAGGGGGGATCCGGCAGAGCACCGCGGCATTCCCCCAGAAGCACCCGAGCGCGGCCACGAGCCGCCTGCACCGTTCCCCGGCAGCACCCCCAGTGCGTTCACCACCGATCGGCAGCTCAGGACCGAAACGCCCTCATGGCGCCGGCGGCTCGATGTTCTCAGGGGCAGCCGTCCACTCGCGGCCGCCGTTCTAGGAACCCGGGAACACCACCTGCTCAGGCGGTCTGCCCTCGGACTCCACACGATCCAGCCCGTGGTCCATCACCGGACCGGCCCGGCCGGAGACCGTGTCCCGCACGAGGCTGCCCGGCCGCGGCCGGTCATTACTCTGCGTCGAATGCCGCTCGCCGATCGCGGAGACCTCGAGGACGCGGGTCGGGGGTCAGTGGGGAGGGTGTGTATGTCGGACAGGTCGGCGCGGGCGCGGTGGCCGCCGACGGCGAGCTGGTACGGCTCGGTGGCCGGACCGTCGGCGAACGCACCGGGCCCTCGACATACGACAGGTCAGGCCACTGCGGGCGCCGGGGCACGACGCTCGGCCTCGTCCAGCCACGTGATCAAGGAGGTGCGGGCGCGGGCGACCCGCGAGCGCACGGTGCCGATCGGGCAGTCGCTGAGGCGGGCCGCCTCAGCGTAGGGAAGCCCCACCAGCTGGGTGAGGACGAATGCCTCGCGGCGGTCGTTGGGGAGCGTGTCCAGCAGCTCGTTGAGAGCGACGCCGTCGTCGAAGCCGGGCAGGTCGCGCGGCTGGGTGCGTTCGGCGGCCGACTCCCAGTCGTCCGTGTCCGACAGACGGGGCCGGGACAAGCTGTAGCGGATGCTGTCGACCACCGCGCGCCGGGCAATGGAGAGCAGCCAGGTGCGGGCCGAGGAACGGCCCTCGAAACGGTGCAGGCTGCCCAACGCGCGCAGGAAGGTGTCCTGGGTCAGGTCGTCGGCGCTCTGGGGGTCGGCGCCGAGGTACGTCACATAGCGGCGGACGTCCCGGTGGAGGGCGCGTACGAAGAGGTCCAAGGCGTCGGGATCGCCGCTGCGGGCAGCGAGTGCCCACGCTGTGATCGACTCTTCTGTCGAGTTCGTCCTCGATTGTTCGCGCGATGGCGGCAGGGCAGGAGTGGTCACCTGGTGTCTGTCCTTCTCGGGGATCAGGTATCCGGTGTCCGGGCCGGTGTGCGCCGCAGCCGGCGGGCACCGCCGCGGGACCGGTGAGGAGTGGACGGCCGGGCGCGGCAGCGCACGGCCGATGCCCGAGGCGGGAACCGACGGCTCGACGGCTCCGGGTACGGCCCCGGGGAACCAGCTGTCGTCAGGCGACAGCGGTCCTCGCCGGCGGACCCCGAGTGGTGATCGCGTGCGTGGGGAGGATGCGGTGCGGTGGCCGGTCCGAGCCTGCTCGGCGAGGGCGGACGCACGGCCGGTGCGGAGGGGTGGGCGGCCTGAGGAACAGGCGCAGTGGAGCGAAGAGCCAGCCGGCGAAGGCCCGCAGGATGCGGAAGACCGCGCGTTCGCCGTACGCAAGCCACACGCCGCACAGCAGCGCGGCCAGCAGGTGGGCGGCGAGCATGCCGATCGGGGACATGCCACCCATGTCATGACCCAGGGATCCGGCGGACCCCGTGTGGTGTTGCGTCAAGCCCGTCAAGCCCACGGAATTCATTGATCCCACGGAGTGCATGGCGCCTGTACCGGAGCCCATGGAGGGCATGGAGCCCATGGGCATCGGCATGGCGTCATACCTTGCGCCCGGTGCCGGCGGTGTGCCGCACAGGAGGTAGGTGAACCACCGCTGGGCGAGGGGTCTCCCGCCGGACAACGCGGGGTCCGTGAGGGCTTGGGTGAGAGAGAACCACGAGTGGAGCAAGGCCTGAACGGCCACCGCGACGGAAGAGACGAGAAGCGATCCGCGTTCCCGGCCGGCCGGCCACCAGGCCATGCCGCCCGTCGCCACCGCGCCCGCGGTCATGGCCCACCAGGGCACCGCGGTTCCCGACATCATGACGTGGCCCAGGGCGGCGGACACCGTACAGACGGCCGCAAACAGCGCGGCCCGTACCGTGCGAGAACACCACCCGGCAGTCATGGCGGCCTCATCCTCGCATTCGCCCTTCCACGGACATCGGAGGGTACGGAAGTCAGCCTGATGGCCCCTCAACTCAGAGGTAGTGATGCAGGCCACAGTAACGGAAGGGAACTCGTAGGGGTATGGGGCCGACTTCTCTCGAAGTCCCTGGAGGTTTCCCGGGTGGAAGGAAGGAGCGTCGGTGTCGGCGGACCAGAGTGAGATCCGGACGGCGGCCGGGCGCGGCCCGGTAGCTGCGACCGGTGCCATGACCGCGCTGCTGACCTGCGCCATGGCCTTCTCGATGGTGCAGCTGTTCCTGCTCGGCGCACTCGGACCGCGGATCGTGGACGATCTGAAGGTTTCACCGACCGTGCTGGGGCTGACGACGACCGTGGGCTTCGGGGCCGCAGCCGTGCTCTCGCCGGTGGGCGGACGTGTGGTGGACCGGCTGGGTCCGCGCCGTTGTCTGGTCGCGTTGCTGCTGGTGTCGGCGGTGGCGCTGACGCTCATCGGGTCGGCGCCGGGCGCTGCTTTCCTGCTTGTGGCGGTCGCGCTGGGCGGGTTGCCGCAGGCACTCGCGAATCCCGCCACGAACAAGGCGATTCTGGCCGCCGTACCGGCGGAGCGGCGTGGCTCGGTCACGGGCATGAAGCAGTCCGGGGTGCAGCTGGGCGCGTTCGCGGCCGGGCTGCCGCTGGCCGCGCTGGCCGGGGTCGCCGGCTGGCGGGGCGCGGTGTGGACGGCGGCGGGCGCGGCCGTGCCGGCGGCCATCTGGGCGGCTCGCACCTTGCCACCCGACCCGCCACCGAAGGCCGTTCCCTCCTCGTGGGTCCCACGGGGCGCGATCGCCTGGCTGACGGTTTTCTCACTGCTGCTGGGCTGCGGCATCGCGTCGGTGAACACGTATCTGGCGCTGTACGGTGTACGGCGGCTCGGGTTCGGGCCGACGGCGGCCGGTGCGCTGGTGGCGGTGCTCGGCATCGCGGGCATCGCCGGGCGGGTGGGCTGGTCGAAGATGGCGGGGCAGCCGCGCCGGGCGGTGTGGCTGCCGGGCGGGCTGGCCGCCGGCGCCGTGGTGGCCGCTCTGCTGCTGGCGGCCTCGGTGTATGCGAGCCCGCTGGCGTGGGGCGCGGCGGTGGCCGTGGGTGTCTTCGCGGTGGCCGCCAACGCGGTCTCGATGGTGCTGGTGATGCAGCGTGCGGCGCCCGGCCGGGCCGGGCAGGAATCGGCGCTGGTCTCGGCGGGTTTCTTCGCCGGGTTCGCGATCGGCCCGCCGCTGTTCGGGTTGCTTGCGGACGCCGGGCGGTACGGGACGGGATGGCTGCTGGTCGCGGGGGAGTTCGTCGGGGCCGCGGCCGTGGCGCTGACGTGGGCGGTGCGTGAGCGGCGATCGGTCGAAAGGCGATGAGCGCGATGCCTCCGGTGACGGGCTCGAACGGTATGGCTCCGCGGCCCTGCCCTGCCGTCCCCGAGTGGGCCACTCCCGCCCTGGAGTCCGTCCTGAGACGGGTGGCCGTCACCCAGGCCGAAGTCGGTGGCCGCTTCCCGCTGTTCGCCGATCCCGGCACCGGCCGATGGACGACGACGAGGAGGGGCTCGTGGACGGGCGGTTTCTGGGCGGGCCTTTTGTGGCTGCGTGCCCGGTACACGAAGGACGATGGCGACCACGAGGCGGCGGTGGAACACACCGGCCGACTGGCGGACTGGGTGCACGCCGACACGGCCACGCGTGGACTGATCTTCTGGTACGGGACCGCGTTCGCCGACACTCCCGAGTCCGCGGCGCTACGGGAGCGCGCGGCGCACGCCTGCCGGAATGCGTATGACGCCGAACTCGGCCTTGTCCCATGGGGTTCGGCGTTCGGCGGGCCCCGGTTCCTGGCCCGCGTGGACGGCGTGCCGGGCATGGTCCCGCTCCTGGCAACGGTGGATGTCCCGACTGCCGAGTCACATCTGCGCCGCCACCTCGAACTCTGCCTGGGCGATGGCGGCTTCGGCTGGTCCTGGCGGTACGAGCGGCCTGGGGGCTGGGTCCCGTGCGACGCTCCACCGCCCGGCTGGAGCAGGGGCCGGTCCTGGCTGCTGCTGGCCGTGGCTGACGCGATTCACCGTCTGCACGCCGACGATCTGGCGGACACAGCAGGTTACTTGGCACCCGAGCACGCCGTCCCTTTGGCGGACGAGGCGCACCCGGGAGGCCCCCTCGACACCTCCGCCGCCGCCATCACCGCGGTGGCCCTGCTCAAGCTCGGCCACCGCGAGCGGGCCGTCCGGGTGCTGGAGGAGCTGGTCCGCACCCAACTCTCCGACGACGGCCGTCTCCTGGACGGCTGCTACGACCTCGACGCCGGTACGGCGACTCGGCACCAACTGGTCTGGGGCGACTTCTTCCTCACCTACGCGCTGGCTGCGCTCACCGGCCTGGTCGAGCCCCACGAAGCCTAGGCAGTGCGCAGCACCCGGCGCGCGACCGAGGTGATGTGCAGTTCGTCCGGGCCGTCGAGGATGCGCGCCGCCCTGCCGGTACGGAACAGCGCGGGCAGTGCGGTGTCCGGGCCAAGGCCCGCGGCACCATGTATCTGGATCGCCGCGTCGGCCACCTGCTGGAGGGTGCGGGCGGCGGCCACCTTGGCCAGGCCCA
Organism: Streptomyces sp. NPDC001204; assembly: GCF_053598035.1. Classification (NCBI taxonomy): domain Bacteria; kingdom Bacillati; phylum Actinomycetota; class Actinomycetes; order Kitasatosporales; family Streptomycetaceae; genus Streptomyces; species Streptomyces sp. NPDC001204. The sequence goes on from NZ_JBSFJL010000039.1 coordinate 58,873, forward strand.
CTTCCACGTGGGCGTCTAGGTCGGCGTCCAGACGAGCCACGGCCTCGTGCACGAGCGGGCGGGTCGTGCGCAGGGCGAGCAGTGACTCGAAGACGTGGCGTTGGACGAGTTGGAGGTCTCCAAGCGGACCGTGGGACCGGACACGGGTCATCGCGCGCGAGCGCATCAGGTCGAAAGCCCGGCTCGCCAGCCCGAGCCAGCGCAGGCATCGCAGAGTGCGGCCGAGTTGGAGCCGCTCGCCCGCGACGTCGAGGGCCTTGCCGCGCTCGCCGATCAAGTGGTCGCCGTCGACGACGACCTCGTCCAGTTCGATCTCCCACTGCCCACCCGCGCCGAGCACCGGCAGCTCCCGCACCACACGGAGGCCCGGTGAGCGGGTCGGCACCAGGAACAGCGACAGCCCCTCGCGATCCGGCGGTGCGCCGTCCGTGCGGGCGAGGACCGTGACGAGGTCGGCGTCGGCCGCCCCGCTGGTGAACCATTTGCGCCCGCTGACGCGCCAGGTTCCGTCGCCCCCGGGGACGGCACGCGTGGTGGTGAGGAAGGGGTCGGTACCCGGCACCTCGGGCTCGGTCATCGCGTAGCAGGCACGTATCTCGCCGGCGACCAGGCGTTCGACGTACCGTGCACGGACCGTGGCGCTGCCGTGTCTCCACAGCATCAACGCGTCGAGCAGCGGTGCCGAGCCCAGGGCAGCCGGCCCGTGGTCGCTCACACCCTCGGCCTCGGCGACATGGGCGTACGACCGCAAAGGCAGGGCCTGGCCTCCGAGCTCGGAGGGAAGCGGCAGCGCCCACAGCCCCTCGGCCTTCGCCTCACCCTGAAGCCTGCGCAGTACGGCTGCGGCCTCGGCGCCGCCTGCCTCCAGCACAGGCTCGCAGGGCACCACCCGCGCCCGCACGAACTCCGCGACACGATCCCTCAAGTCCACCAGTTCTTCCGGGCATTGGGGTGATCCGGTGATGACGTCCATGCGCGTCTCCGTCGCTTTCCTCAGAGTCCGTGGGAACCCCGGCCGCCGACCGTCCGACTCCCTCTTCCGTGGAACAGGTCGGGGGCGACCGCCCCCGGGTTCCCGCGCGTCAGGAAAGGAAGGGCATGGCAACTCCAGCCACACCGGCCACCGCGCGGACGGCCGGACCACTCGACGGCCTCTGTCTGGAGCGCTCCGGTCCGCCGGGGCCGGCGGACTCCGTCATCGCGGAGCATCTGCGGCTGCTGGGCGCCGAGACCGACGGCAGCTCCGGCGGCCGACTCGCCCTCACCGGAGGCGAGGCCGGCGCCTTCAACGCCCGCACCACGTGGGGCGATACCGCATCCGACGAGGCCACCGTCCAGGCGGCGACCGGCATCATGGCGGTGCATGGCCGCCGCGACGGTGCGCCGCGCGGTCTCGCCGTCGACTACGCCACCACCGCCACCGGGGTACTCGCGGTGCAGGGACTGCTGGCCGGGCTGCTGGCCCGGGCACGCGGCGGTCGCGTCGCGCAGGTCGAGGTGAGCGCTGAGCGGGCCGGGCTGCTCGCGGTGTCCCAGTACCTGGCCGCCGCAGGAGCCGAGGAGGGCGAGGCCGCCGAACTCGCCCCGGGCGGGCCGCCGTTCACATCGGCCGACGGGATCGTCTTCGAGCTGGAGACGCTCGACCCGGGAGTGTGGGCGTCGTTCTGGCGCGCCCTCGACGCTCCCGAAGAATCGATACGCCGAGGGTGGCGGCCCTTCCAGTTCCGGTATGCAACGGCGTGCGCGCCCATCCCGCGGACGCTGCACGAGGCCACACGGGCGAGCTCCTGGGAACGGATCCGGTACGCTGCCGACGTATCCGGCGCTGATGTGTGCCCCCTGCGATCACTCGCCGAGCGCGCGGCCGAGTTCGACGGTGCGCCACCCTGGTCACTGGCCCCGCACGATGCGGCATACACCTCCGGCGGAGCCACCGACGGCCCACCCCTCGCTGGATTCACCGTCCTCGAAGCCGGACGGCGCATCCAGGCACCGCTAGCCGCCCACCTCCTTTGCCTGCTGGGCGCCGAGGTGATCCGGATCGAGCCGCCGGGCGGCGACCCGTTGCGCGGGATGCCACCGGCCTGCTCCGGCATCTCGGCACGCTGGCTGGCGCTGAACCGGGGCAAGAAGGCCGTCGAGGTGGACATCAAGTCCGCGGCCGACCGGGAGCGGCTGCGTGAGATGGCCGCCGACGCCGACGTGTTCCTGCACAACTGGGCTCCGGGCAAGGCCGCTCAACTCGGCCTGGATCACGACCACCTGGCCGCCGCCAATCCCGCACTCGTCTACGCCTACACCAGCGGCTGGGCAGACCGGCTGCCCGGCGCCCCCATGGGCACCGACTTCATGGTGCAGGCCCGTACCGGGGTGGGTGAGGCCGTGCGCGCCGCCGGCGATCCGCCCGCTCCGTCACTGATGACACTGCTCGACGTGCTCGGTGGCCTGCTCGGCGCCGAGGCTGTCCTGGCGGGGCTGCTGCTGCGGGAGCGCACCGGACGCGGGGTACGGGTCGACTCGTCGTTGCTCGGCGCCGCCGATGTGCTCACCGCTCCCCACCGGGCCCGGGCCGCACAGGGACTCGACCCGCGGCGGCCGGCCGGGTTCCGCCGCCCGCTGCGCACCTCCGACGGCTGGATCGCCCTCGAGGACCACCGCACGGCCCCGTACGACGTCGGCGAACTGTCCACCGAGCAGGCGCTGGAGCGGCTCAACGACCGCGGTCCGGCCGCCGTCCCGGTCGTCACCGACCTTGCCGCCCTCCTCGCCTCCGGCGTCTCTTCCGGCCCGATCGCCCGCGACGCGTACGGCGCCCCCGCCGTCCCCGACCCCTGGAGCTTCGCATGACCGTGGACCTGCACGACCTGCTGCCCGCCGAGCTGCGCCGCGCCTGGGCGGTCGACGGCACCTGTCCGGACCTGGACGTCTACAGCCTCTACCGGTCCCGCCAGATCGCCGACCCGCACCGCACCGCGCTCATCGACGCCAAGGGCGAACTCTGCTACACCGCCCTCGATCGCAAGGCGCGATGTCTGGCCGCCGGGCTGTCCGGGCTCGGCATACGCGCCGGCGACGTGGTCGGCACACAACTCCCCAATACCCGCGACGCCGTCATCGCCGACCTCGCCCTGGCCGCGCTCGGCGCCGTCGCCCTGCCCTTCCCGGTGGGCCGCGGTGGACGGGAGGCCGCCTCGCTGCTGCGCAGAGCGGAGGCGGTCGCCGTGATCGCCGCCACCGAGCACCGGGGCAACCGCCACGCAGCCGATCTGCTCACGCTCGCCGACCAACTCCCCGCCCTGCGCACGGTGATCGCCGCCGGGCCGGGCGCACCGGAGAGCGCGGTCGCCTTGTCCGCGCTGCTGCGCACGGACCCCACGTCCTTCAGTCCGGCCCGCCCCGACCCCGACTCCGCCACCCGCATCCTCGTCTCATCCGGCTCAGAGGCCGAGCCGAAGATGGTGGCCTACTCGCACAACGCGCTGGCCGGCGGCCGCGGCAACTTCCTCGCCTCGCTCATGCCGGACGGGCAGCCGCCGCGCTGCCTCTTCCTCGTACCGCTGGCCTCCGCGTTCGGCAGCAACGGCACCGCCGTCACCCTCGCCCGGCACGGCGGAACGCTCGTCCTGCTCGACCACTTCACACCAGAAGCCGCCCTGGACGCGCTCGCCGTGCACGAGCCCACTCACGTCCTGGGCGTACCGACCATGATCCGGATGATGCTGGACCGGATCGCGGTGGGCCGGCATCAGCGTCCGGCGCTCACCCCGCCGACAGCTGTCGTCGTCGGCGGCTCGCCACTCGACGAGACCACCGCCGAGGAGGCCCGACGCGCCTTCGGCTGCCCGGTCGTGAACCTCTACGGCTCGGCCGACGGCGTCAACTGCCACACCGGACTGTCCGGCAAGCCCCCGCGCGGGGAAGGGCCGGGCACCCTCGCCGGTCATCCGGACCCGCACGTCGCCGACATACGCATCGCCGTCCCCGGCACGACCGCACTGGAGGAGGCGCCCCGCGGCGCCGTCGGTGAGATCGTCGCCCGCGGTCCGATGACACCCCTGTGCTACGTCGCCGCCCCCGACCTCGACGCCCGTTACCGCACCGCCGACGGATGGGTACGCACCGGCGACCTCGGCCTCATCGAGGAGGACGGGAGCCTGCGGATCGTGGGCCGACTGAAGGACGTCGTCATCCGGGGCGGGGCCAACATCAGCCCGGCCGAGGTGGAAGCCGAGTTGGCGGCCCATCCGTCGGTGCGGGACGTGGTGTGCGTCGGCGTGCCCGACCCGCTGATGGGTGAGAGGCTTGCCGCCTGCGTCGTACCGCGGGGAGAGGCGCCCACGCTCGAGGAGTTGTGCACGCACCTGGGCGACCGTGGCCTGGAGCAGCGCAAGCACCCCGAACACCTTCTGATCGTCGAGGAGTTGCCGCTGACTCCGGCGGGCAAACCGGACCGGGCAGTGCTGCGGGAGCGCTGCTCCGCGCAGGCGCCGCAGTCCCTCGCACGAGCCGTCTGACCAAACGGGTGAGGGGGACGGCCCGCACGCTGCGGGCGTCGTCCCCCTCACTCACGTCTGTACGAGCACCGCAGGAGGCGCCTCAGGAAGGGCACCCGAGAAAGGCACTCAGGACGAGGCCATCGCCCTTTTGATCGTCTCCGCGGCGTTCTTGTAGACCATCAGCAGGTCGAGGTCCTCGCCCGGGTAGTTGACGATCTCCACCTGCCGCGCACCGGAGTCCGGCAGCACCTTGCCCGTCGTCATGTGGACGTTGTCGAGGACGAGAGCGGGCTTCTTCGCCACCAGGTCGGCCAGCTGCTTGGCGGTCACGGCCTGGGGACCGTACGTGCCCCGCAGATCCGCGCCCGCCATCTTCGCCGACCAGACGGAGAAAACCTGCGCGACGACCGCCGGCGCCCTGCCGCCCGGCCAGGCGGCCTTCAACTCCTGCTGCAGCGTGCCGTACTCGCTCTTGAAGGACGTGTCCCACTTCGCGGCGGCATCCTGGGTGCCGAACAGCGCACCCAGACGGGTGACTTCGGCGCTCGTCCTGGCGGCATCGTTGTCGAGGTCCACCTCGACCAGTTTCGCGCTCGACCCGGCCGCCTCCTTGATCTTCTTCGCATACGGCTCGAAGGGCGCGTACAGCACGAAGTCCGCGCCCGCCACCGCCGCGAGGTCGGACGGCTTGGGATCGTAGTCCGGGGCATGTTGCGCGGACGAGGGGACGATGACCTTCACGTCCTTGGCGCCGGCGGCCTTGGCGAGGGCGCCTTCCCAGGTGGTGGTGGCCACGACGACGGGAGCGGTGTCGTTCTTGTTCGCGGCCTTGGTGCCGCCGTCCGCCTTGTCGGCCTGGTCGGAGCCGCAGGCGGTGGCGGTCAGTGCGAGCACGGTGCTCAGAGTCAGTGCGGCGACGGAAGGGACACGGACGATGCGGACGCGGGTGCGCGCCATGAGCTGATTCTCCGTTCGGGGATGAGGTGCACGGCCAGGACCAGGGCCCCGGCGGTCAGGACGAGCACAGGTCCGGGCGGCCAGTCGAGCTTCAGCGCGACGAGGAACCCGATGAGGTTCACGGCCACGCCGATGCCGACCGCCCAGGCGGTGATGGACTTCAGGGAGGTGCCCAGCCGGCGGGCGGCGAGCGCGGGCAGCAGGGTCAGCGCGTCGACCAGCAGCGCGCCGGTGAGTTTGAGCGCGCCGGTGACGGACACCGCGACGAGGACGAGCAGCAGGAGGGTGAGGCGGTTGACGCGCACCCCTGACGACAGGGCGAGTTCACGGTCGTACAGCAGGAGTGCGAGGTCGCGGCGGCGCCACCAGAACAGGCCGGGTACGACGACGGCGAGCATGCCCAGCAACCACAGGTCGGACGTACCCACCGACAGGATCGAGCCCCACAGCAACGCGAACGCGCCCTGCGCGTTGACTCCGGACACGGCCAGGACCAGGAGCGCGGCGGCGATCGCCAGACTCATCAGCAGGCCCATCGCGCCCGACAGTCCGTCCGGGGTGCGGGCGAGCGGTGCCACACCGGCTCCCGCCAGAGCGCAGGCGACCAGTGCGCACAACATGGGGTCGAGCTCGGTCAGCAGTCCGACCGCGATGCCCAGGAGTGCCACGTGCATCATCGCGAACCGCACCGGCATGATGTCGAGCCCGACGATCACGACACCGATCACCGGGAGTCCGACGGCGGCCAGCAGCAGTGCGGTGCCGGCCCGTTGGACCGGGATGAGCTGGAGGAGCTGGTCGAGGTCGGCGGCGGCGATGCTGTTCACCGGACCTCCCTGAGCCGGCCGGCGGCCATCTCCAGCACCCGGTCGCAGCGGTCGGCGAGCGCCCGGTCGTGGGTGACGACCATGACCGTCACCGGCAGGGACAACAGCACGTCGGCCGCCTCCTCCTGCCCCGCGAAGTCGAGGGCGGCGGTGGGCTCGTCGGCCAGCAGCACCCCTGCTCCGGCCGCGACACCGCCGACCGCGCGGGCCAGATACATGCGCTGCAGCTGGCCCCCGGACAGTGTGTGCAGCGGTCGGCCGGTCAGCGGTCCGACACCCAGCTTCTCCGCCGCCTCCACCGCTTCGGCCGGTGAACCGCTGCTGGCCAGCAACTCGCCCGCCAGCAGCGGAAAGCGGCCCACCGCGGGCTTCTGCGGTATCCAGGCGCACGCCCGGCGCCGCCACGCCCACTCGGCTGCGCTGCGGGTGCCCCGGCCACCGACCAGGATCTGCCCGTCCGCATGGCGGTGCAGGCCCAGCACGGCACGTATCAGCGTGGTCTTGCCCGAGCCGTTGGTGCCGGTCAGTGCTACTCGCTCGCCCGCCTCGATGTCGAGATCCACGTGGCGCACGGCCTCGACGCGACCATGCCGGCAGCCGACCTGGCGCATCCGCACATCCAGACCGTTCATTCCACCTCCTGCCTGTCGTTTCTCGGAGAGGAGTCGGAGCGGGAGAGTGATGAGTTCCCGGCGAACGCGAGAACGCGAGAACGCGAGAACGCGAGAACAGGCACATGCACATGCGCCATGTCGTCGAGTCGCGGCGCGTGCGTCCGGGACGCACGGACCAAGAGTCCTGCCGGCTCTGTGCCCGGCGTCCGGCTGGGCGGCCGACGCCTGCGGGCCGACGTTCCCCCCGGGTCGGCGGCACCCGCGGCGCTGCCTCCTGCCAGCACTCTCGGAAGTCATGGGTCGGCCGGACCTGACGCTGTGGGCCCTCTCCTGCACCAGGAGGCGTGCGGCGACCCCGTCGAGTCCTCGGCCGCGACGGGCGGTCTTGCACGTGTGGGGCGGGGCGCGGGTGGCGCACGGTGGGCATCCCCGTCATCGAGGTCCGTACGTCGAAGCGGCGGCCGCGAGCAGGTGCGCCAAGGCCTGATCCGCCTGCGTTGACTCCAAGAGGGAGGGATCCAAAGGAGGAACCCTGACTTCCCACCCGCATCGGCACCATCGGATTGTGACCTCTGGCACATCGTCGCGTGGGAACTCGGACGCCGACACCTCCGACCACTGAAGTGGTGCGGCTCGAGGGGGCCGTTGCCGTGTGACGTGATCTGGAGACCAGGTGATCGACCGGATACCGCGACACGCTCTCGGCCCTGAGGCCGAAGCGTCGCGCAAGGTGTTGCCGCCACCCGCCCTGTGCGGGTTCCTCCTGCTGCTGGTGCTGATGTTCGCCGCCTCCTATGCCGTCGGAGCGTCCGTTGGGCCGGTAGCACCCGGCATGCACGGAACCCGTACGACGGAGAACGGCACAGGCGGCCACGACGGCGGCGGCACGGACACCGGGGGCATGGACACGCATCACCACGGAAGCGGGGGCTGATGGCTGCCGAATCGGTGTCCGTGGAGGTCGTCACCGACCTCTCGGTCGGCGGAATGACCTGCGCGGCCTGCGTGAAGCGGGTCGAGAAGAAGCTCGGCAAGCTGGACGGAGTGACCGCGAGCGTCAACCTGGCCACTGGCCGCGCCCGGGTCAGTCACCCACCGCAGATCGGTCCTGACCGGCTGATCGCCGCCATCGAGCAAGCGGGCAGGTCGGTCTCCTCAACCCGATGCTCGCGGCCGCGGCGATGTCCGCCAGCTCCCTGCTCGTGGTCGGCAACAGCCTGCGGCTGCGCGCCTGGCAGCCGTCGCGCGCGTCCGGGCGCGAGCGGTCGCCGGCCCCTCGGAGCATGCCGTGACGCTCTCTTCCCCCGTCCTGGTAGGGCCGCGCGCCCGTACCCGTCGCTCGACACCGACCGGGAGCCCCCGCCGATGACAGCTCACGACTGGATCCCCACCCGCCGCCGCCTCACCGACGCCCTGCTCGCGGCGATGGCCCCCGTGTGCGCCTGCGTCCTCGCTCTGGGCGGCCTGTCGGTGTGGGCCGCCTCCGGAAACGCGGGCAGCCCACCGCGCATCGGGGTCACCCACGCACGGCTCTACCTGCCGTTCGGGGACGTGCCCGAGACCGCCGCGTTCTTCAGGATCACCAACACGGGCGACGCACCGGACCGGCTCGTGCGGGTGACGTCACCCGCCGTCGCGGGAGAGATCTCCCTCAGCCGCCACCGGATGAGCAAGGGGGCATCCGGCTACCGCGAGGCAACGGACAGTCTGGCGGTTCCGGCCGCCGGCACCCTGGACATGTCACCGCACACCGGCGACGTCACCGTACCGGTCACCCGCCGGTGGCAGGCCGGCGATCTGGTGCCGTTCACCCTGCACTTCGAGCACGCGGGACGCGTCGAGGCCCTCGCTGTCGTGGTCCGCCCGGGACAGAGCGGAACATGAGCGGCCCGGGCGGCCTGGCCCCCAACCACCCCTTGCACTCGTGCAGTTCGCAACACCTTCCAGGGCAGGACGTTGATGTTCGGCGAGGTGCCGAGCCTGTTTGTTAGGCTCCCCTCGCCTCCCGCGGGGGAAGTCCGGTGAGAGTCCGGCGCTGACCCGCAACGGTGTGCGCGGCGACCCTGTGGTCCGTCGTCGTGCGAGCCCGATCGCCTGTGGGGGGCCTGCGACCCGTTGACTGCTCGCCGTGGACTGCGAGAGGGGACCGCGCGGCCGGCACGGCCGTACGGGCTGCCTCCTGCTCGACGTCCAGCAGGCGGCCCATGCGAAGGACGGCCCCTACCGTGCGTCGAAGTACGGCCCCTCGCCGGATACCCGTGCTGCCGCTCAGCCTCGGGCTGGGGCTGGTGCTCCTGCTGTCGCTCCTGTGCGGTGTCGGGCTCGGGGCCGCCGGAGTCGGCTGGACAGAAGTGCTCCGCTTCCTGTGGGCGGGTCTCACCGGAGGCACCGTGCATGCGGGTGACGCGGCGTCGTACACCATCGTCTGGGAGATCCGGCTGCCGCGTGTCGCGCTCGGTGCCGTCGTCGGGGCGGGGCTGGCTGCCGTCGGCGTGGCCGTGCAGGCCATGGTCCGCAACGCGCTGGCCGACCCGTTCGTCCTGGGCATCTCCTCGGGTGCGGCGGTGGGCGCCAACGCCGTCATCCTGCTGGGCGCGTTCGCGGGGCTGGGAGTGTGGGCGCTGTCGGTGTCGGCGTTCGCCTCGGCGCTCGCGGCCATGGCGCTGGTGTACGCCGTGGCCCGCTCTGCGCGCGGGCTGACACCGCTGCGGCTGATCCTGACGGGGACGGCGCTGGCGTATGGCTTCGAGGCCGTCACCACGGTCATGGTGTTCGGCGCGGCCCGGGGCGAGGCGGCCCGGTCGGCGATGATGTGGCTGCTGGGCAGCCTGGGCGGCGCGACCTGGGCGCAGGTGCCGCTCCCCGCGGTGACCGTGGCGGCCGGGTGGGCGTGGCTGCGGTGGCGCGCCGAGCCGCTCAACGCGCTCGCCATGGGGGACGAGACCTCGGCCGCCCTCGGTGTCCAACCACCGCGGCTACGCCGGGAACTGTTCCTGGTCACCGCTGCCGTCACGGGGAGCGTCGTCGCGGTCAGCGGGGCCATCGGGTTCGTCGGGCTGATGGTGCCGCACGTCGTACGGATGCTGGTCGGCGCCGACCACCGGCGGGTGCTGGCCGTGGCCCCGCTCGCCGGAGCGGTACTGCTCGTGTGGGCCGACATCCTGTCCCGGCTGCTGCTCGCCCCGGCCGAACTGCCGGTCGGAGTGATCACCGCAGTCGTCGGGGTGCCCGCTTTCCTGCTGCTGATGCGGCGGGGCGGTTACGCGTTCGGAGGCCGCTGAGCATGCGACTGGACATCGACGACGTCACCATCGAGGCCGCCGGAGCCCAGCTGGTCGATGGCATCCGACTCACCGCGGCGGACGGGGCGTTCGTCGGGCTCGTCGGCCCCAACGGCAGCGGCAAGTCGACGTTGCTGCGCAGCGTGTACCGGGCCCTGCGGCCGACCGGCGGGGCGGTACGGCTGGACGGCGACGATCTGCACGCCATGGATCCACGGGCAGCCGCCCGCGTACTGGCCGCCCTGCCACAGGAGTCGTCGGCCGAGTTCGACTTCACCGTGGTCGAGGTGGTCGCCATGGGACGGCTGCCGCACCGGAACCGGACGGCCGCCTCGGACCGGGAGATCTGTGCCCGGGCGATGAAACGCACAGGCGTCGCCGACCTCGCCGACCGCGGGTTCCTCAGCCTGTCCGGTGGTGAGAAGCAGCGGGTTCTCATCGCCCGCGCGCTCGCCCAGCAACCTCAGGTGCTGGTGCTCGACGAGCCCACCAACCACCTGGACATCGCTCACCAGTTGGACATCCTCTCCCTGGTCCGTGACAGCGGGCCGACCGTGCTGGCCGCGCTGCACGACCTCAACCTCGCCGCCGCCCACTGCGACGTCCTGTACGTCATCGACGGCGGTCGGATCGTCGCCTCCGGGCCGCCGCACGACGTCCTGCAACCCCGGCTGCTCGCTGAGGTGTTCGGCGTCCGCGCACACCCCCTACCACATCCCGAAACCGGCGCCCTCCAGCTCCTGTTCGACCTGCTCCCGCCCACCGCATAAGGATGCACATGCGTAAACTGCTCGCCGCCGCCCTCTGCCTCGCCGCGACCGCCACCGGTTGCGGCGCCACGGTCGAGCCGTCCAGGGACGCGAAGTCCTCGGCGGTCACCCTCACCAACTGCGGCCGGAAGGTGACGTACGACAGGGTCCCCGAACGCGTCGTCACCAACGACGTCGGCATCACCGAGCTGATGTTCGCCCTCGGTCTGGAGGACCGCATGGCCGGCTTCGCCATGCCCGACGACAAGGGAGACCTGAGCAACGTCCCCTGGAAGGACGGCTATGACAAGGTGAAGTGGCTCTCGAAGGACCAACTCACCAAGGAGAACGTCCTCGACGCCCGCGCCGACCTCGTCTTCGCTGGCTGGAACTACGGGTTTCGCGAGGACAGCGGCTTCACTCCCGACGCTCTGAAGAAGCTCGGCATCCCCTCGTACATCCTCACCGAGTCCTGCCGCAACGGCCGTACGAAGTCCTCCCGCGGCATCATGCCGCCGCTGGACGCCCTGTACGCCGATCTCACCAACCTCGGCAAGCTGTTCGGCGTCGAGAAGCGGGCCGCAACGCTGATCGACGACTTCAAGAAGCAGATCGCAGACGTGCGGGCGAAGGCTCCCAACGGCGCCGAACGACCGTCGGTCTTCCTCTACGACAGTGGCCAGGACACGCCCTTCACCTCCGGCCGCTACGCCGCCCCGGAGCAGATCATCACCGAGGCCGGCGGCGTCAACGTCATGCACGACGTGGCGGACTCCTGGACCACGGTCGGCTGGGAGAGCGTCGTGAAACGCGACCCGGACGTCATCGTCATCTGCGACTACGGAGACGCGAGCGCCGAGCAGAAGAAGAACTTCCTCCTCTCCTACGCCCCACTGCGGGGCGTCGCTGCCGTCAAGCACCGGCGGATCTTCGTCCTGGACTACGCCGACCTCGTCGAGAGTCCCCGCAACCCGTCGGCAATCGCCCGGCTCGGCGCCTACCTGCGGACGGTGCCGGGGAAACCGTGATCGCGGCCTGTCGGACCGTACTGCGTCCCACGATCGTGCCCGCCCGGTCGACGCAGATCACGTCGCCGGTCTCGTCGACGACCAGTACGGTCTTCACCCACCGATGGCCACAGATGGCCGCAGTCGACAGTCGTGGGTGCACCCCTGGGTAGGCTCCCGTGCCCATGAGCGCCATACAACTCTGGAGACGGGTACGCCGGGTGGACAAGCCGGTCGCTGTCATCGTCGGCGTGGGGAACCTGTTGCTCTGCGGCGTGCTCTTCTTCATGGCGATCGGCGGGCTACTGAGCTCCAGGGTCCCTACCCGGGAGGAGGAGACCGCCGCTCGGATTCTCGCGGGCCAGATCTTTGGGTGCTGGCTCGTGGGCGGGCTGATGTTGTTCTCCGTGCTGGTTATGACGCGGGCCTTGTTCAGCCACCTGGCCACGATGCTGTTTACGCCCATCGCACTGACCCTGATCTTGTTGCTCTTGTAGTGACGTGCGGCACGCGGTCCATCAGGCACGGAGGGCCCCGAACTACGCCGGCGCCTGACGTCAGGCAGGCGACTCTGTGTGCCGGAGCGGCCAATTGAGCCACTCAACAGCCTTCGTAGGGCTCGTGCATGGCTCTGCTTTCGCCGACGGTGCCACCGCTTCCCGTTCACCACGTCTGGCAGACAGTGCCTTCTGAGCGCGTTGTCGGCCGGTGATTGGTCCGGCCGGCCCGGGTGAGCGCCCCGGGGAGCCGGAAAGACGCTGCCTGCCTCGATGTCGTACCCCGCTTCTATGCTCCTGCGATGACGTCTTACGAAGGCACGCACCCCACCGTTCTCGTCCGGGTGGGTGGCCGGCACGCCCAGATCGACGAACGGCTCGCACCCGCGATCCAGGCGATCTGGGAGTGCGGGTTCGACACCTTCACTTGCTGTCAGGATCTCGCAGAGAGCAACGCGGACTGGCCGGAGAAGCTGCCGCACATGGCAAAGTGGGTGGAGTCCAGACGTGGCTGGATGCTCATCGACTTCCCGGTCGACAGCGGACTCGCCTTCCTCTCGGCCGTGGCGAACGCCGGCCCGCGGGACGCGTTCTACGTGCGGATGACGCACTGGGCGGCACCGGGCGCGTGGGACGTGACGATCAAGCCGATGGACGCGGCGATGTTCAAGGAGGACCTGCCGTCGCAGTTCCGCCTGCAACTGCTCCAGGTGAGTTTCCCAGCCTCCGACCTGCCGGAACTGACCCGTCGCCTCCGCGATCACGCCGAAGGCCGCTCGGTGCCGCCGGCCCCCGCCGACTGGAGCACCGTCGGCCGCTAGTGCCGCAACAGGCGACGTTCGCCCCGTCGCGACGCCCGGCACGCACTCTCGCCGCACCGCCCGAAAGCCCAAGTACATCCAGTACGAGGACTTCCGGGCGGCACGCCGAGAGCACGCACCGGACGCCGCTCCCTTACGGGCAAACGTTGCCTGCCGCGGCACTAGGTCTGGGAGCACCGGGGCGGCTCCGCCTGAGCAGTTGGCCCGCAAGGCAGCGGACGGTAGGGGCTCCCACCCGAGGTGGTACCGGAGTCCGTCACTAGGCTCCGGCACCATGACCACTGATCTCGGATTCACCTGCACGTGCTGCCAGGCCCGCCACCCTGAGCTGCCGATGAACTACACGGCCGAGGCCCCGGCCGTGTGGGATCCGGCGTTCGCCGGCGCCGACGACTGCATGCTCACGTCGGACCAGTGCGTGATCCAAGGACAGCACTACTTCGTCAAGGGCCTGATCGAGATACCGGTCATCGACACCGACGACGTGTTCTCCTGGGGCGTCTGGGTCTCGCTCAGCCGCGAGAACTTCTCCCGGGCCGCAGACCTGTGGGACAGGCCCGGCCGCGAGGCTGAGAAGCCGTACTTCGGCTGGCTCACCACCGACCTGCCGGTCTACTCGCCCACGACCCTCAACCTCAAGACCAACGTCCACACCCGACCGGTCGGTGAGCGCCCCTACGTCGAGCTCGAGCCCACCGAACATCCCCTCGCCGTCGAACAGCGCACAGGAATCACCATGGACCGCCTGCGGGAGATCGCTGCGGCCGTACTCCACTCCGGCAGCGGCGAGCAGCGGTGAGGGTCGACACCTCCGTACCGCCGATCCCCGTCGCGCCTGCCGGACTGAGCCGCAGGGGTAGGTGAGGGCTCAGGCCGTGACGGGCTCCGAGGCCGGCTCGGTCTTCTGCCCGGTGGCGGGCCGGGAGGCTATGAGCTGGTCGAGGCCGAACGCGCCGGAACCGGTGAAGACCAGCAGCAGGAAGGACCAGCAGAACATCACCGGCAGATCCCCGCCGTTCTGGATCGGCCACAGGGCGGACGGCTGGTGCACATCGAAGTACGCGTACGCCATCGAGCCGGACGCCAGGAACGCGGCACCGCGGGTGCCGAGTCCGAGCAGTACCAGGGCGCCGGCGACGAGCTCGATCAGGGCGGCGTACCAGAACGGCCAGGCACCGGTCGGGACGGTGCCGCCCTTGGTGCCCGCCGCGCCACCGAGGACGCCGAAGAGCGAGGCGGCTCCGTGGCAGGTGAAGAGCAGGCCTACGACGATGCGGAACAGTCCGACGACGTATGGCTGGGCACTGTTGAGGCGCGCGGTCATGTGGGGGGCTCCTACGGTTTGGTACCGGTCCGCGCACGGACTGGTCCAGGGGGACGGAAATCGATGAGCGACACGTTAGGCAGGCCTGACGAATGCTTGCTAGTTCAACATTTGGCCAACGGTCCGACTCCGCAACCGAGTCCAAATCCCGTTCCTTCGCCACGGAGGCAACGGGCGTCACCTCCCGTATCGGCGCCCTAGAGGCGATCGGAGCGGTCTCGGCCCGGCTTCCGCCTGACCGGATCGTCTTCGTGCCCGACGCGCCGCCGTGACCCGAATCCGCCGGGCGGCACCCGCTGGGCCGTTCCTGTTCCCGGATGAATATCTCGCTCAGCCGGACGGTGAGGACGGGCGGGAGAGTGCCGGTGTCGGACGTCGTCACGCGGCACCCTTCCTCCTTGGCGGGGCTTGGGCCTTGGATACTCAGTCGCCGGAAATGTGCCTCCAGGGCGCCCTCCATGAGCATCTGCGGGTTCAGCCAGGTCTGCTCGACCGCCGCGGTCAACTTCCGGTCGGTCGCCGCTGGAAGCGCCGCTGATTGTGGAGGGGGCCGCGGTGAAGGTGCAGAGCGAGGACGGCGTGAACGGTCCGCCTCCTTACTCCGCGCGGTGTGGTTTGTGGCGGGCGACCTGTAGGCGGATCTCGGTGGGCATGTCAGGGAGGCCAGTGGACCGGTGGGCGGTTCGGAGCGGGCCTTCGCAGAGGGCGTCCAGAGCGGCGCCGGGTGCCCTCTGAGGGGTGAGGGTGAGCCTGACGCGGGTGCGGGGATGGGCCGGCCGGCCGGTGATGAGTACGGCCGCATGCTCAACCCCCGGCAGGGCACCGGCTTCGGTGGCGATCGCGTCGCTGAGCGCCCGGTCGCGCAGTTCGACGCCTTCCTGCGGGGGTGTGCCGCCGACGGACAGCGTTCCGGGGCGGCGCCGGCGCAGTTGGGCGAGCAGCCACCCCAGGGCGAGCAGGGCGACGAGGGCGAGGGCGGCGATGACGGCGGGCCACCACCACCAGCCCTGGCCGCTCCAGCGAGCCCGGTCGGCGGAGCCGAGCAGGACGTCGCCCGGGGTGGTCAGGGGCCAGCCGGCGGGCGGGACCAGATCGTGTCGCCGGTAGACGTCGAACCCGGCGAAGAGGATCAGCAGTCCGCCGCCGAGCAGGACCAGTCCGGCGAGGGCCAGCAGACTGCGGTTGAGTGCGGGTCGCGGCGTCATGGTGAGGCTCCGGGTCCGGGTTCTCCGGTCAGTTGGTACGTCGCCGCACCCGTACGACGATGCGGGGAGGGCGGGCGAGGGTGAGCCGGTGGCGCTCCTCGTCGAGGACGGCGGTGAGGTCGTCCTTCACCTGTCGAGGATCGCGGAAGCGGACGTCCGCGCGGGCTTTGACGCGGTGGCGGCGCACCCGGATGCGAGCCTTGCCGACCCCGGGTACCCGCATGGCGGCGTCGCGCAGCAGAGCGGCGGTGCCATCGCGGTCCAGGGAGGCCCGCAGCCCGGGCGCGGGGGAGCGCAGGGGCAGCCAGTGGCGCAGGCCAGGGGTGAGGGCCAGGACGATCAGCCAGACGCCGACGGCGGCGGCCACGGCGGCTCCCGTGAGCATCCACACGTCGTCCACGGGGCGGGTGGCCAGGGCGTCGGTCAGGTGCTGCCGCCAGGCTGCCGCGGGGCGTCCCGCCCGTACGGCGACGACGTCGGCCAGCGCCGCGACCGCCGCCACGAGGACCACCGAGGCGACCAGCGCGGCCGGAATGCGGCGCGCGGACCACGGACGATGGGTCCGGTGCCCTCTGTCGCGCTCGTCGGCCGTCAGGCTCGGCGGGGGCGTGTGGTGTTCGGGAGGTGGACCGGGCTCCGCGGCGGGCTCCCTCGGCCCCTCGGGCGTCTTCGTCGGCGGGACCGCTGCACGGCGCGGGGGCGGCGCGGAGTCGCGGGCGGGAGGTTCCGGGTCGGGTGTCATTCCGGTCCTCCTTCCCGCGTGGTGGGCCCGGTGGTGCGGGCCGGGTGGCTGGTCACAGGACCCGCCCCCGGTTCGCGCCGGAGGTCGCCACCAGCCGTCGGACGGTGAGGGTGACCTCTCCCACCCGCAAGCCGGTCAGCTGAGCCACCTGTTCGGCGACGTCCCGCTGAATCCGCTCGCAGACATGGGGGATGTCGATGGGGTAGGGCAGTTCCATGGTCAGGTGGAGGCGCACCGATCCGCTCCGGACCGCGGCGGAGGCGCTGGGTGCCGCCGTTCCACTCGGGTCGCGCGGGAGGGCGGCACGCCGGGACCGGGCCGTGCGTGCGGCCTGGGTGGCGATACGGGCGACCACCCTGTCCGGGATGACGGTGGCGCCCCGTTCGGCCGGAGGCGGCAGGCCGGCGGCCCGCGCTGACGGGCCGGATCCTTCGCCGGAAGGTGGGGTACCGGGCAGGGTCCTCACCGTCGCCTCCGTGCGTGGAGGTCGAGGTCGCCCTGCACGACGAGGCCGACGATCAGCCCCACCGCCCCCAGGACCAGAACCAGCAGAAATGCCCAGAAGCCGCCGAAGTAACCGGCGAAGCCCAGGGCCATCCCGGCCACGAGGCCCGTGGTCGCTGTGTTCATGATGCACTCACCCGTCTCGCGAGCGTCATCCGCGTGATCAGCCGCTTACGCCGGAACGCGGTGGTGGCGGCGGTCACGGCGGATCACCTCACGCGGCCCTCGTCCGGTCGGGACTCCTCCTCCTCGTCGGGAAGGTGGACGTCGTCGACGGCGATGTTCACCTCGACGACCTCCAGTCCCGTCATCCGCTCCACAGCGCTGATCACGTTGGTGCGCACGTCGCCGGCGACGTCGACGATGGGGACGCCGTACTCGACGACGACGTCCAGGTCCACGGCGGCCTGCCGCTCGCCCACCTCGACCTTCACCCCTTGTGTGACGCTGCCGCCTCCGCCGGGGACGCGTTCCCGCACGGCACCGAAGGCACGGGCCATGCCCGCCCCGAGGTTGTGGATGCCCGGTACCTCGCGGGCGGCCATGCCCGCGATCTTGGCCACTACGCCGTCCGCGATGGTGGTCTTCCCCCGGGTCTCGGCCGGAGTTCCGGCTCCGGTGCGGCCCTTCAGCGCGCTCACGCCCGCGTCGGGCCGGCTGTCCGCCCCGACGCTGGTGATGTTGTCCGTCATGGCGGTCGCCTCGATCGGTCGGTCGGACACCGGCGTGGTGCCCGTCGAAAGGTTGGACACGCGGCGCGGCGGACTTCTCACAGGCGCTTTATGTGATGCGCATCACATGTAAGGGGGTGGGTACGCGATGGTCCTGAACCATGAGCAGGAGAGGCATGATCGAACGGACCGGTTCCGCACCTCTGGGAGGCGACCTGCCGGATGGGCTGCTGGCTGTCTGGGCTGCCGAGGGGGACGAGGACGCCTTCGCTGTTCTCGTCCGGCGGCACAGCCGGCCTCTGCTCGGTCTGGCCTGCTGCATGCTCGGTAACGCCCAGGACGCCGAGGAGGCCGTTCAGGACGCCTTCGTCAGCGCCTGGCGGCGGCTGCCGG
Source organism: Streptomyces sp. NPDC001204 (assembly GCF_053598035.1). Classification (NCBI taxonomy): domain Bacteria; kingdom Bacillati; phylum Actinomycetota; class Actinomycetes; order Kitasatosporales; family Streptomycetaceae; genus Streptomyces; species Streptomyces sp. NPDC001204. Next base: position 76,961 of record NZ_JBSFJL010000039.1, read on the forward strand.
AATACCGTCACGATGCGGAGTTCTCCACCTGGATGTACCGCATCACCGTCAACCGTTGCCTGAACTCGCGACGCCGCCGACCACCACCCCTTCCACTGGACGCCGTCGCCGAGCCCGCGACGGGCGGCGAGTGGAGTTCGCCCGCCCGAGCCGCAGAGGAGGACGCGGAGGCGGCCGCCCTGACGTGCGCGCTCGGCGAGCTGGACGCCGGACAGCGTGTCTGCTGGATCCTGCGGGAGCTGCAGGGTCTGCCCTACAAGGAGATCGCTGTCGTGACACAGACCAGTGAGCAGACGGTGCGCGGCAGACTGTTCAGGGCACGCCGGTCCCTGAAGGAGGCGATGGCCCCATGGCGCTAGACGACCCGCACGCGCGGCCTTCCGAACCGCCCGGAGACGATGGGGCTCCCGGCCACCCGGCCATCGATGACGCGGCTCCGCTCGCCGGTGACGAGGTACTGACCTGCGGCCGCCTGCTCAGCCAGGTCTGGGAACAGGCGCAGGACGCGACGCCGACTGCGGATCCGCACACCATGTCATGTCCCCAGTGCCGCGAGGCCGTCGAGGGGCTGGCCAGGCTGAACGCGGCCACGCGGGCGCTGCGTGCCAAGGACCCTCCCGGCCTGCAGGCGCTGACCGACCGCGTCATGTGCATCGTCAGGGCCGAGGTCCGGCTGGGACGGCTGCTCCCGCTGGCCGACACGATGCTGGATCTGCTGATCGCCGAGAGCGCCGCGGCGAAAGTGCTGCGGCATGCCGCGGACACGGTCCCCGGGGCGAGGGCCGTGTCCTGCCGGCTCGTGCCCGCAGGTGGCACCGCCGTGCGGGTGACCATGACCCTGGCCGCCGCCCTCGACCGCCCGCTGCCCGACAGTGTCGATCAAGTACGCGAGGCGATCGTCGATGCCGCCGGACACGCCCTGGGGCTGGACGTGACGGCCGTCGACATCATCGTGGTCGACGTACTGGAGCCGCCCGTACAGGTCGGCCCCGCGGGCTCCGGCCAGACCACAGGCGGTGGTGCCTGATGGCCGCCACCGGAACGCCGCCCCTCCGTGTCGCGGCCGCAGCGGCCCTCACGGTTCCCGGCGTGGCCGGCCTGCAGCCCCGCCTCGCCCACCGCCTCGCGGCTGCGGCCTCACCCACTTGGCCGGAGACAACAGCTCAACATGCCCCCGAGGCAGGTGTGCGCATCGACCGGGTGCCCGACGGCTCGGGATGGCACATCGAGGTGCGCTGCGTCCTGACTGAAGGCCGCAGGGTGGTGGACACCGCCCGGGATGTCCACGACCGGGTACGGGCCGCTGTCCTCTCCTACCTCGCCGCACACGACGCCCCGGTGGCGGTCACCGTGACGGTCACGGTCACGGTGACCCGCATCGCCACCCGGGACCGCACAGTCTGAGCGCCGCACGCCCGGCCGCCGTCTTGCCGGCCACTGGCCCGGCTGCATCACGGCCGTCCTCGACCGGCTCGCCCAACTCCCGGATCCAGCTGACCAGTAGCTTCCTCGTCGCAACGACAGGAACCGCCGGACGATCAGGCGATCCGGATACCGCGTACCAGCAGCAACGTCACGTCCACCACCGCCACGGCGACCGCTGCCGCGAACGCCGCTCGCTCCCAGCGGCGTCCCAGCACCGTCCCCGCCACCGCGACCAGGCCGGCCACCACGAGTGCCACCACTCCCCATCTGCCGGGTGGTCCGGCGGGCCCCAGCGTCAGAACCGCGGACGCGGTCGCCAGCGGCACCGGCAGCAGCAGCCGCGCGCCGTCCGGGCCCAGCCGGTGCGGAAATCCCCGTACGCCCGTCGCCAGATCCCCGCGGATGTCCGGCAGCACGTCGCCCAGATGGGCACCGACCCCCAGTAGCGCCCCGGCGGTGACAACCCACCAGGCCGGCCAGGGCTGCCCTGGGAGCCCCAGCGCCACGAACGCCGGGAGCGCGGCGAAACCCACCGCGTACGGAGCCCAGGACCAAGCTGTCGCCTTGAGCCACAGGTTGTACGCCCACGCCGCCGCCACTCCAGCCAGGTGAACGACGCCCGCCCACAGGCCACATGCGAACGACAACGGCACGCACAGCGCCAGCGCGGCATACGCGGCCACCCACACCTGCGTCACGCCCACCGCGCCGTCGACGACGGGTTTGCCACGGCGGCCGGCGGCGATGTCCCGGCGCGCGTCGAACGCGTCGTTGCACCAGCCGACGGACAACTGCCCGCTCAGAACGGCGGCGGTGGCCAGGACACAACGTGCGGCGCCCTGGCCGGCGGTCACGGCCAGCGCTGCCATCAACGCGGTGACCGCCACTACAGGCCCGGGGTGGCACGACCCGGCCAGGCCACCCAACCGGCCGGCCCACATCGCGGCCACACCGCCGGCCGTCGACTGCTCAGGAGTGCCCACCCGGCCGATCGTAGGAGTCCCGGCCCCGACACGCGTGGAGCACGCGCCCCGGAACGAACGGCCGGACGGGCGATCCATGGTGCCGGAGCCCGGGTTCGGGGAACACGTGCAGAGCAACTCACCCCAGTCGACAGCCGGACGGGAACCCCATGACGCGGATCGCCGCCGTTCACGGTGCCCTCGCACCGCACCGTCGCACCCAGTCCGAGATCACCGACATGGTGGCCCGCACCTGCCTGCCCGAGGGCACCGACCGCCGGGTCCTGGACCGGCTGCACCGCAGCGCGAAGGTCCGCTCGCGCCACATGACACTGCCGCTGGAACGGTACGAGGAACTGGACGGATTCGGCGCCGCCAACGACGTCTTCATCGCCGCCGCCACCGGTCTGGGCGCCAAGGCAGTGAGAGCCGTACTGCAGAGGGCCGGCCTGTCCGCAGCCGACGTCGACCTGCTGATCTTCACCTCCGTCACCGGCATCGCCGTTCCCTCGATCGACGCACGGGTGGCCGGCCGCCTCGGACTGCGGCCGGACGTCACAAGACTGCCCCTCTTCGGCCTCGGCTGCGCCGGCGGCGCTGCAGGCCTGGCCCGTATGCACGACTACCTGCTGGGCCGGCCCGACCACGTGGCAGTACTGCTGTCGGTCGAACTGTGCTCCCTCACCTTCCAGCGCAACGACGCCTCCGTGGCCAACCTGGTCGCCACCGGGTTGTTCGGCGACGGCGCCGCCGCGGTCGTCGCCTGCGGCGCGGACCGCCCGGACGCGACCGTCGGCCCGACGATCGTGGACACCCGCAGCCACCTGTATCCGGACACCGGGCGCGTCATGGGCTGGGACATCAGGAGCT
>NZ_JBSFJL010000040.1:0-78798 GCF_053598035.1 Streptomyces sp. NPDC001204
CCCGCCGGAAGCGCTTCACCCGCAGGTCGCCGAGGCGGATCGACTGCTTGCGGGTGAACGGCGCCAACTCGACAACCGCGGTGATCAGCGAGGGCCCCTGCGCTGCGGCGATGGTGGCGGCGCCGCCGGAGATCGAGTGTCCGACGAGCACGGCCGGGCCGCCCAGGTGGCGGATCACGGCGAGCAGGTCGTCGGCGATGGCGGTGCGGCTCCAGTCCGGCCAGCCGACGCTGGACTCGCCGCAGCCGCGCAGATCGACCGCGGCGACCCGATAGCCCGCCGCCACCAGCTGCGGGATCACGGGATCGTACGCGGCACGGCTGTCGCCCATGCCGTGCGCGAGAACGATCAGCGGGCCGGACCCCGCCACGTCGTAAGCGATCGTGCCGCCGTCGACGGCAAGGTACTCAGTCATGACACCCCTCAGATCCTGGCTAACCTAGTTAGCTAAAAGCTAATCTCAATAGCCAAACCTGTCAACGCGGGCGCTGTTACGGCTCCCGGAACCGGCTCCAGGCCAGTGACCAGTGACAACGCCCGTTGATCAAGTCTCAGGCCGCTTTGGCGGGCTGACGTAGGTGCCTCTCAGCGACCATGATCGATCTCACCGGACTTTCCTGTACCTCGGCTACTCGCCGTCTGGGCCTTCGCCTCCCTGACCGCCTCACCCGGCGCCCGCGCCCACTACGACCGTCGCAGAGAGGCCAGCGACCGGCACAACCGCAGCCCAGAGAAACCTCTTCAACCGCATGCTCGGGTGCCTGCACCACTGCCTCATCGTCCGCACTGGCTACGACGAGGCGATCGCCTTCCTCACCCCAAAAGCACCCGGCTTCGCTGAGGCCGCTTGACAGATCAACCACATCGGATGTCTGGCGGAACAAGCACGCCACCGACGAACCGGGGTCGTGAACACGGCAAACATTGAGCCCTTTCCAACCTGCCTCTGACATACGGCAGTTGGGATGACAACGTGGTGAAGCCCCTGGTAGATGGGTTTTCGACCAAGAGAACCGTCTCCACCAGAGGCTTCACGTGCTTGTTTACCCGTCGGGCGTCGACGTGTCCAGCTCTGCCCTCCGCTTCCTCACCCAGCAGTTGCGGCGACACCGCCGTACGATCGGCTCCCGTTGGCGGCGCCTGAGCGCCGGCCGTCAGGCCCTGCTGACACTCGCCCATCTGCGAGTGGGACACACGTATGCCCAACTCGCAGCCGGGTTCGGCGTCGGAACCACCACGGCCTACCGCTATGTCACCGAGGCTGTCGAGCTCCTGGCCGCCCTCGCCCCCAGCCTGGCCGACGCGGTGCGGACCGCGTCGGTGAAGGCGTTCGTGATCCTGGACGGCACGCTGCTGCCGATCGACCGCATTGCCGCGGACCGGCCGTTCCACTCCGGCAAACACAAGAAGCACGGGATGAACGTGCAGGTCATCGCCGACCCCTTCGGTCGACTGCTGTGGGCCTCACCGGCCCTGCCCGGCGCCGTCCACGACGTCCGCGCGGCCCGCGAACACGGCATCGTCGACGCCCTCGCCGAGGCCGGCATCAAGTGCTGGGCCGACAAGGGTTACCGGGGTGCCGGCGGCACGGTCCGCATCCCGTGCTGGGGCCGGCGGGACACCCTCTCCGCAGGCCAGAAGGCCGTGAACCGATCCCACGCAAAGATCCGGGCCCTCGTCGAGCAGGCCGTCGCCACCCTCAAATCCTGGCGACTCCTCCGCAAACTGCGGTGCTCGACCACCCGGATCACCAGCCTCGTCCAGGCCGTCCTCACCCTTCATCTGACCAGCTCAGAGTGAAGATGGAAAGGGCTCATTGCCTGATACGGCACTATGGCCTGCGGCGGGTGCGGGGAACAGGTAGGGAGGCCCACTAAGCATGAGCGAGCCGGAGCCCAACGGAAGGCGCAGCGGTGCCCGAACTACTCGCTCTCCTGCGCTTCGGCGATGGAAGCGCGTACTTCCTCCATGTCGAGGCTGCGCGCCTGCTTGATGAGGTCGTCGAAGGCCGCCTCCGGCAGTGCGCCGGCTTGCCGGAACACTGCGATGTTCTCGCGCACGATCATGAGGGTGGGGATCGATGTGATCTCGAATGTCTGGGCTAGTTCGCGCTGGGCCTCGGTGTCGACCTTGGCGAAGACGAGATCGTCGTGCTTTTCCGAGACTCGCTCGAAGATTGGCCCGAACTTGCGGCAGGGGCCGCACCATTCGGCCCAGAAATCGATCACAACGAAGTCGTTGCCGGAGACGACCTCGTTGAAGTTGTCTGCGGTCAGCTCGATGGTGCTCATCAGTGGTGCTCCTGCTTGTGGTCTGAGTAGTTGGTGCTGCGGGGCTGGTCTGGGCGGGCGTCAGGCGTTCCGAGATCGCGGTGCCTGACGCCCTGCCATTCCACGAATGGTTTGCACATGCCATCCGTTCAGTTCTTACGCGGTCATCGGGCGGCGACGGCCTCGGTGGCTTCTTCCTCGTCCGCAGCAGTGGGGGCTGCGTTCTTCGGTCCGCGAAGAGCGATGTAGACGAACAGGGCGCCCATGACGGCAACGCCTGCCCACATGGCCTGCTGCCAGCCGTCGACGAAGGACTGCTGTGCGGCGTGGATGAGGTCCTGCGCGTGCGAGCCGGTGCTGCCCGCGACCTCGACGGCGTTGGCGATGCCTTCGCGTGCGGTGTCCGCGGCCCCCTGGGGGATGCCGTGCAGGCGGTCGTCGATGGCGTTGCGGTATCCGGCGGACAGAAGCGCGCCAAGCAGGGCGACGCCGAGGGCGGTGCCGAATTCGCGGGTGACGTCGTTGAGGGCGGAGGCGACGCCCTGCTTCTCGCGCGGCAGGGAGCTGGTGATGGTCTCGGTGGAGGGCGTCATGGACAGGCCCATGCCGATGCCCATGGCGAGCATTCCGGGCAGGATGGTCAGGTAGCCTCCATCGGCGGAGACAATGAGGGCCATCAGCGCCAGTCCGGCGCCGGCCAGCGCGATGCCTGTGGCCATGGTCGAGCGGGAGCCGATGCGTGCGGCCAGTTTGGGGGCCAGGCCGGACGTCATCATCATCATGATGGCCATGGGCATCATTGCCAGGGTGGACAGCAGGCCCGACCAGCCGAGCACGGCCTGGAAGAAGGGGAAGAGGACCACGGCGATGCCGGCCTGGACGCCGAAGACCACCAGCAGCGTGATCGAGCCGCCGGCCAGGCCACGCTCACGGAAGAGACGCACGTCCAGCAGCGATGCGTCCCTGCGGTGCAGCTCCCAGGCCACGAAGCCGATGGCGGCGATGAGACCGACAGCAAGGCTGATCAGAGTCGCGGGCGCGCTCCAGCCACGGTCTGGCCCTTCCTGCAGGACGAAGATGAGCCCGACCACCGCGACCGTGGAGACCAGCGCGCCGACGGTGTCGAAGCTGTGGGCGGAGCTCTCGCGGGAGTCGGGGACCGACTTCAGCGTCATGGCCAGGGCCACGACGACCAGGATGACGGGCAGGACGAACAGCCAGCGCCAGTCGGCGATGTCGACGAGGAGCGCGGAGAGGAACATGCCCAGGATGCCGCCGCCTCCGGCGACTCCGGTCCACACGCCGATCGCCTTGCCGCGCTGTTCCTTGGGGAAGGTGGAGGTGATGACGGCGAGGGTGATCGGCATGATCATCGCGGCTCCGATACCGCTGGCCACACGCGCGGCCAACATGACCTCGGCCGTCGGGGCGAGGCCCGCCGCGACGCTGGCGATGCCGAAGATGCCCAGTCCGGCGATCAGCATGGGCTTGCGGCCCAGGCGGTCACCGATGGCGCCGAGCGGCAGCAGCAACGCGGCCAGGGCGAGGGTGTAGATGTTGATGATCCACAAAATGGTGCTTTGCGAGGCACCGAACTCGACGGCCATATGCGTCTGGGCGACGTTCAGCCCGGACACTGACGCGATGACGGCCATCAGCGCGATGGAGACGGCAATCAGGATGGCGCGCAGCTGACGCGTATCCGGTGCGCCCTCGCCGCTCCCCTCTGCGGCCGTCACCTGGGGAGGCTGGTTCGTACTCATGGATTCCTCTCAAAAAGGGCATGCGGAGTCAGCGCGCCGGAGCAGGACCGGTCGCCGAAGTGGATGGGGTGGGGCCCGGTCCTGCGCGTGGCTGATCGCGGGCGCTCGGGCCGGTAGGAGCTCTGGCGTCAGGCGGTGGTGCCCTGGGCGGCGGCGAGGGCCGCGTCGGTGTCTGCGGCGGCCAGGAGGGCGTTGATGTGGGAGCCGGCCAGAGCGCCCGCTGCGGCGGAAGCACCCACCTGGGCCGTTAGGTCGGTGGCGTTGCCGGCCACCCACACACCCGGTACCTCGGTGGTGCCGGCCGTGCCCGAGGCGAAGTGGCGCCCCATGTTGTCGGGCAGGTCTTCCATTGGCAGCTTCAGGCCGTCCAGGCCGTCGGTGCGGGCCTGCATCCCGGTGGCGACCGCCAGGACACGGCGCGCCACGAACGTGCCGTCACTCAGGCGCACGCCTGCGATGCCACCGTCCTCGCCGGTCACGACGTCCTGCACCGGGGTGTCGACGATGCGGATGCGGCGGGCGGTGAAGCGCGCTCGGGTCTCCTCGTCGAGATCGGTGCCGCGGGTGAAGTAGACGAGGTCGTCGGTCAGTTGACGGAACAGCAGTGTGTGGTGGAGCGAGGCGGGTCCGGTGGCGAGGATGCCGATCGGCTCGTCGCGTACTTCCCAGCCGTGGCAGTAGGGGCAGTGCACCACGCCGTGCCCCCAGTGTTCGGCGAGGCCGGGCACGTCCGGCAGCACATCGCGCAGGCCGGTGGCCACCAGCACGCGGCGCGCAGTCACGGTGCCACCATCGGCCAGGGTGATGGTGAACCGCAGGTCACCGTCGGCGGCCGGGGCGGCCGGTTCGGCCGAGGCCACCTCGCCGAAAACGACTCGGCCGCCGTACTGGCGCACCTGCTCCCGGCCCCGCTTCAGGATGTCGGGAGGCGGCGTGCCGTCCAGCACGATGAAGCCGTGCATGGCTTCGGCCGGTGCGTTGCGTGGGGTGCCGCTGTCGATCACGACGACCGAGCGACGGGAGCGGGCGAGCATCAACCCACCGTTCAAGCCCGCAGCGCCGCCACCGATCACCACAGCATCCACGGTCTCATCAGGCAGTGCATCGCTCGCGTAGCGGGAAGTCCGCACAGACATGTCGTGCCCTTTCATCGTGCGTGGCCCCAGCTGTTGCGGACCATCTGGACACGACGCTAACCGTGCATTGCATTCAGGGCATACGATGTTGCCCATGGCGCAAGAAGATGGTGACCTGGACAGCCTCGTACGCAAGCGAATCCGCGCCCTGCGGGTCGCACAGGGCTGGTCCCTGGAAGAACTGGCCACCCGCGCCCGGCTCAGCCAGTCCTCGCTGAGCCGCATCGAGAACGGCCAGCGCCGCCTCGCACTGGATCAGCTCGTCATCCTCGCCCGCGCCCTGGACACCACGCTCGACCAGCTCGTTGAGACCGCCGCCGACGACGTCGTCACCAGCCCGATGATCGACGGCACCCACGGTCTGATGCGCTGGCCCATAAAAGGCGACCCCGGCATGAGCGTCGTGCGTCAGCGGATGACCGAACCGCCGCCGGACAATCCCTCGCGCATGCGCGCCCACCCCGGCCGCGAATGGCTCGTCGTCCTGTCCGGCACCGCAATCCTCATGCTCGGCCACCGCCGCTTCCGCATTGAGACCAATCAAGCCGCCGAGTTCCCTACGATGATGCCGCACGCGATCGGCGCCGAGGGCGGCCCGTGCGAGATCCTGGGCATCTTCGACCGCGACGCCCGCCGCGGCCACCAACGCGACGGCGGCGGCTGCGATGCTCAGAGCACCTGCGAGTGACATGTCCCGGGCCCCGCCATGGGCTCGCGAATTTGCGCGTCGGGCAGCACATACGGCCATTGCCTTGCGTTAACGGAAAGCAATCGTGCCGCAAGCGCATGATCGTCTTAATGTGACGGCATGACCCAAGCGCACCCGCACGCCCCCCACCACGGCGCTCCGCACGGCCACGACCAGGAGCACGCGGAGATCCTCGATCTGGACGCCGAGGTCCTCGCCGAGCACATAGCCTCCATCACCGCATGGCTGCCCCTGAAGACCGGCCCGCGCCAGATCGTGGATCTGGGCTGCGGCACGGGTGCGGGCACCTTCGCCCTCCTCGACCGCTTCCCCGACGCGCGCGTCACCGCCGTCGACGCATCCGCCGGACACCTCCAGCACCTGCGCGAAAAGGCATGCGCCCGCAGAGTGGAGGAGCGCGTACGCACCGTGCAGGCCGACCTCGACAACCCGACCTGGCCCGACCTCGGCTCACCGGACCTGGCGTGGGCCTCGGCCTCGATACACCACATGACCCACCCCGGCCGCACCCTGCGCAACGTCCACGACATGCTCGCGCCCGGCGGCCTGTTCGCCGTCGTCGAACTGGCCGGCTTCCCACGCTTCCTGCCCGAAAACGCCCCCAAGGACCGGCCCGGCCTGGAAGAGCGCTGCCACGCCGCGACCGACCGCTTCCACGTCGAGCACGTGCCCCACCGCGGCGCCGACTGGGGGCCGATGCTGACCGCCGCCGGATTCACGGTAGAAGGCGAACGCACCATCGCCGTGAACATCGAGGACTCCCACAGTGGAGCGATCGGCCGCTACGCCCTCGGCAGCCTGCAACGCCTCCGCGGCACCGCGGCCGGGGTGCTCTCCCTCGAGGACCTCGCCGCGCTCGACCGGCTCCTCGACACCGACGGCCCACACAGCATTCTGCGCCGCGACGACCTCGCCGTGCGCACCGAACGCACTGTCTGGGCCGCACGCCGCACCTGATCCTCAGCATCCAAAGTTGCCCGCCGGGCAGCTCCAGTGCCCAATGTCTTGCGTGATACGCAATCCATGATGCTGCTCAGGCATACACCTCGTAGGTTGAACGGCAGAGCCAGCGCAGGCCCCTGCGCAGCACCGCCGCAGCGAACCATTCAGCACAGTGCGTTCGCGGTGGAGAGGAAAGGAGCGTTCCCATGGCTGCACCTCAGCCCCCCTCAGACAAGCAGGCGACGGCCGACAACAGCGCCTCGAATAGCGTGCCTGCCGAATACGAAGCCTGGCGCCAAGGCCGATGGGAAGAGGTCGCCGGAGCGAACGGCAAGGCCAAGGTCGTCGCCAACGGCAAGATCACCGACCGCACCCCCCACACACTCTCCGGCGTCCCCGGCGAGTGGAGCACCACCGAAGCCGGCGCCCTGACCGTGACGGCCACGGCCGCGGACGGCGTGACGGTCGACGGCACGACAGTCGACGGAACGGCGGAAGTTCCCTCCGGCTGCTCCCTGGCGTTTCCCAAGGACATGGTCGGGTTCGCCGGCGGCGCCGACGGCTCCTACGGCCTGGTCGTCATGGACCACGGCGCTGTCGAGCGCTCCGGCCTCAGCGGTATCGACACCTTCCCCTACGACCCCTCCTGGGTCTTCGAAGGCCACTACCGGGCAGCGCCCGAGGGCCGCCGCATCGAAGTGGGACGGCTGACCACCCCGCGCAGCACGGAGGCCATCCTTGCCCCTGTCGACCTGGTCGTGACAATCAACGGCACCAAATACGTGATGGCCGTCCTCCAGGACTTTCCCGGCCAGCGCCTGGTGATCTTCACCGACGAGACCAACGGCGCCGAAACACCGGAGATCGGCCGCTGGCTTGTGCTGCCCCTGCTGGAGCCCGGCACCACACTGACCGTCGACTTCAACCAGGCCACGCTCTCCCATCACCACCTGAACCCGGCCGTCTTCGTCTGCCCCCTCTCCCCGCCCGGCAACCACCTGCCGATGCGCGTCGAGGCCGGCGAGCGCGCCCTGATCCACGACACCACCAACCAGACCCACCCCTGCCAGTAACCCACAGCTCGCATAGTAAGGAAGACCACCATGAGCCAGGACCTCAAGGACAAGGCCGTCACCTATCTCCGCGCCCTTGAGAAGCGCGACTGGGAGACAGCCCGCACCCTCTGCGCAGAGACAGCCACCGTCTGGCACAACGACGGCAAGGGCGAGGAGACGATCGTGAAGAACGTCGAGGGGATGAAGGGGCAGATCGACTCCATCGAATCGATGCGCTACGACATCATCCGCCAGCTCTCCCAGCCGGGCGAAGTCCTCCAGCAGCACGTGGTACACGTGGCCACAAAGAACGGTATGCGCGGCGAGGTACACGCCGCGGTCTACTTCGGCTTCGACGACGCCGGACTGATCACCCGCATCGAGGAGTACGCGAACTTCATCCCCGTCGACCAAGACAGCTAAGACGGCGAAGGTGTCCGTCCTCCGTCGTCACCGCGCTACGGAAGCCGATCGCCGTTCGGCCCCATCCAGTCAAAGCGGGTCGCGGCTTCGCCAGGCACCTGATCGAGAAGTTCGTTCTGCCTCGCCTGCGACAGCGGCCCAACTCGGCGAGCGGCATTGGTAGACAAGCCCTTCAGAGCCCTCGGCGGGGCGGTTGTTCATTCGCACGGACACCCCAACTCCCGTCGGTAGCCTACGTGTTACCCCGGAATCCGGCCGCCGGCGTGTCTCAGGCGGGCGGATGCGGCAGGACGGTGAAGCGGCCGGCGGGAGTGCAGTGCAGCCAGCCCCGGTCCGCCAAGCGCTTGAGCCTGTCACGGACACCGTCTCCACCTGCCCGGGCCCGGTGCCGGCGTACGTGCCGAGCGCATCCAACAGGCGCGACTTCCGCCAAGCTGCCGGCGCCGGGTCCGGTTCCAGCTTCTTCCTCAGCTGCATCACATACATGTCGATGGTTCGTTCGGACGAGGAGGTGTCCCATCCCTGGGTCCGTTCGAGGAGTTGCCTGCGGGTGAAGACGCGGCCGGGTTCTGCGGCCATGGCTGCCAGCACCACAAACTCTCCCGCGAGTACAGACCACCGGGCGGCCCGAGGGGGCCAGCACCTCGTGCTGGAGCGTGTCCACCGTCAGGGGGCCCACCCGCAGAACGCCGTCGTCCGGCAGTGCCGAGTGTTCCACCCGGCGCAGCAGCGTACGGATTCTGGCCATCAGCTCGCGCGGACTGTAGGGCTTGGTCACGTAGTCGTCGGCGCCGAGGTCGAGACCGAACAGCAGGTCGTCCTCGTCGGACCACGTGGTCAGCATCAGGATCCGCATGATCGACTCCTGACGCAGGATCCGGCAAACGTCGTGGCCGTCGACCTTCGGCATCATCACGTCCAGCAACAGCAGGTCGGGGCGCAGCTGCACTCGGCGTCGATCGCCGCCGCAGCTCGACTCGCGAGTCAGCCTGCCACTCCATCCGGCAATTTGTTCCATATCTTCAGAAAAGGAGCGTTATTCATTGCGTGGTCATACGTAGTCATCCCGACTACGTAATTCTTGCCGATGTGATTGTGTTCTTTACTCTGGGATGGTTGACGCTGAGTCAGCCAATCGCGGCGTCCTGTCCGTCGAAGGAACCTGACGGTCGGCCAAGTCCGGTTCGCTAGAGCATCCCGTCACGCTGCTTCGCTTACTCCCGGGAAGGCACGTCCAGCCCGCGCAGCCGTCAGCCGCCGTTACCCACGATGATCTTCGGTCCCTCCCCCTGGGGTAGGACCTCGCCCCTGCTCCGAGGAAGGCAAGCCCAACATGGCATCAGCCCGAGTCACACCCGCCACGAGGCACGGCATACAGCCTGCCGCCGGCGTGGTTTGTGCCGCGGCGATCGCCGCCGGCCTGCTGGCCACCGGCTGCTCCGCAGGTCTCACCGGAAGCGCTGCGAACGTGACGCAGCCAGCCATCGCGGCCACACCGACAGCGCCCGCTACCGGATACGACGGACTGATACAGCTGCCGCTGTCTGCGTACGGCACCTCCGAGCAAGACGACGTCCTGCTGTACCGGACAAACGAGGCGCTGATCACCCGCTGCATGAAAGGCCGGGGACACGCAAGCTATTCAAGCCAGAACACGACTCGGCCCGCCGCGAAGACGAAAGAGGAAAAAGAAGCGATCCACCCGGCTGGCGCCTGGGGCTACATCGGCAGTGCAACCGCGAAGCGCATCGGTTTCCACGTGGCAGTGCCGCTCTCAGCCACCAAAGGCCCGACTGGCCAGGCACTGAAAGACTACAACGCCTGCTTCGACGAGGCGGACAAGCAGCTGCCGTCTCTCGCCGGCACCCAGGGCGGCAAGCTCACCCACGACCTGTTCACCCAGTCGTTCCAGCAGACGGGCTCAGACAGCCGGGTCGGTGCCGCGCGTGAACGCTGGTCGGCCTGTATGAACGCGGCAGGGCACCCGGCCGGCGCTCCCGAGAAGCTGGCCAACGGTCCCTGGGACTCTGACAAGCCGACCGCGAACGAGATCGCCGCGGCCATGGCCGATGAGTCCTGCACACGGTCATCACGTCTGGCCGCCGTCTACTTCGCCGTCCTGGCCGGATACCAGCGGCAGCTCATATCTGCCAACACCAAAGTCCTGACCGGCTACCGGAAACAGGTCCAGGAGCAGATCGACCAGGCGACACGCCTCCTTGCCGCCACTGCCACGACCTAAACCACACCCGCACCCCACGACTCCGGACGCCACCACCGTCCGGCCCCCAACAACACAAGAAAGCAGAACCTCCATGAACCGAAACGTCAAACGGGCGGTCGTGGCCGCCCTGACGACCCTCACGGCGGCGGCCTCACTCACCCTCGCCACCACATCCCCGGCGTCCGCGATCGATAAGGTCACGTGCGGTCCGAGCGACTACCTGAACGTGAAATACCACCTATACAACCAGTATAGTTGGAGCGGCCCGTACAACTCGTGTTTCGCCAACGCCGGAGAGTCTGACTTCGTCAGGTCGGGGACCGTCTGGGTTGACCAGATCTCGACAGGCAACAACCGCGTCCAGTGGTATGGGGACGGCAGGTGGCAGCCCGATCAGCCGATCGGCAAGTGGACCGTCTTCTCCTGGCCGAACCACCCGGGTGGGGTCCGCCTGGATAAGATCAGAATTCTCTGATCCACCAGCGATCTCGGGGACGGCGACGCTTCCAGTGGCCGTCCCCGACCGGCACCGCCACTTGCCACACCCCCGGGAGTCGCCTGCGTGACTGCCGCCTGAAAGCGACGGTGTCCACCACGCGATGCTCGGCATCACACGCCTGCACAACCTCGCCTTCGCCGGATAACGGGCAAAACCAGGTCATCCAGCGCGTCAAAGACCTTTTACGGGACAGCCTTTAGCGCCGCTTCCCGTACTCATCCATAGGCGAGTGCCAAGTGCGGGATCGATTCGACTCAAAGAGAGTAGTCTTCTTAATGAAGAAGAAGTTGATGTCAACCTTGGCCGCTGCGGGCGCCGCGGCCGCAGCCTTCACCGTACTCGGTCCGGCTACAGCCGCTTCGGCCGCAGACAGCGTCAAATGCTATACCGGAACAGATTACCTGCGTGTCTGGGCACACGGTAGCTCACTCGGCGGCAGAAGCGGGGAGTATTGCTGGGCGAACGCGGGGGCAATAAGGTATAACGCATGGATCGACAGAATCCAGACGGGAAACAATAATGTCTGGATTAACGACGCGAATGGCAGTTGGGTATTCTTCCCCAAGTGGACGGACACCTCGTTCCCGAACCGCCCGCCGAATGCCTTCTACATCGTAATTGAATAAAAGTCGCATGATGGTTGCGTGTGCATTTTCCGCCAGATAGTGATCGGCGAGGGCGGATCTCTAGTACGAGAAACCCGGGGCACCCACGCCCGTTGACGCTGGTCACATCTGGCCATACGCAACCGAAAGGAAATTTGAGTGCGCAGGAGGGTGATTTCGATCACCCTCCTGCGCACCCTATGGAACCGTGACGGCATGGGCTTAGCAGAAAGCGCAGTCGTGGTGCTGGTGGGGCGGACACGCGAAGGGGCCTCCCTCTGGGTGGTGGACACGCTGATCCCGGATCCACCGGTTGATGTGCGGCGGTGATATTGCCGGGAACGAGAAAGTGCCCTGTGACATCGGCCGACAGCCCGGACCCGGGGAAACCGTCATCGGACCAGTTCCATCGACTGGCACGGAGCGAGCCACCGACGAACAGAACACGGTGGCGGGCAAGAGCACGACCGGGAAGGGAGAGCAGTCCTCGACCGGCTCATCCGGCTCACCGACGTCGCAGACCACCTCCGCGGAGCACGGAACGGAGGCAGCAGGAGAGGCGGGCAGCGAGAACTCGTCCGAGCAGGCTCCAACGGTCGGCCAGCAACTACTCGCAGCCCGTCTGGGTCGTTTTTGATCTCGTCGATCAGGAGCCGAACTGGGTGGAGCCGTCGTCGGTGACTACGCTGAGCACGGACGTGCCTTCCCAACCCGCGCTGCGAATGCGGAGACCATCACAGGATCATCGGGAAGGTACACCCCTCGCCGACCACAGGTTCCGAGCATTGCTCGACCGACGAGCCACCCTCCGAGGAACCGAATCCCGCTTCCCGAGGGGGGAGCGGGTGGCACTTGAGGGGGAGCAGGTGACGCAGCCGTGGCGACGGGTGGCGGCCCCGGACCGGATGGCAGTACGCCACCCGCCCGCCGCCGACGCATTCTCCGTCCGCTCCCCCCGCTGCGTCCGTCAACTCTCGGTCCACCGCGAGATCAATGACCGGACACGGGCCAGGGCCTGTCAGTAGCGGTAGTGGTCCGCCTTGTACAGGCCGTCGGCCTTGTACAGGCCGTCGGCGTACGCGGCCTGCTCCGGGCGGAGCCTGGTTGGCGCTGTCACGTCGTTGAGTGTGTGAGTGCCTGACGGTGTGCCGGGTGGGCGTTGTCCCTTTGGCTGGCCGACGCCTGGGATGATCTTGTGGTTGGTCGTGCCGGGGAGGGGTTTGCTCGCGTCATCCGCGTTGCCGTCGTACAAGGCCACCCGTACCCGGTGGAGATCATCTCGCACTGCGTGTGGCTGTACTTCCGCTTCCCGCTCAGCTTCCGCGAGGTCGAAGAGTTGATGCTGGAGCCCGGCGTGGTCGTCTCCCACGAGACCATCCGGTGGTGGTGCCTGAAGTTCGGGCAGGCCTACACCAACGCGCTGCGCCGCCGGCGCCTCCGCCCGGGGGACAAATGGCCCTACTGGTGCCCGTCGCCGGGGCCGTCCTCCAGCAGCGCGGCGTCGTAGGCCAGCAGGGCGATTTGCACCCGGTTGTCGAGGTCGAGTTTGGCGAGGATGCGGGAGACGTGGGTCTTCACGGTGGCCAAGCTCATGAACAGTTCGGTGGCGATCTGGGCGTTGGCGAGTCCGCGGCCGATGGCCACGGCGACCTCACGCTCGCGGTCGTTGAGCACGGCGAGCCGGTCACGCACGCGTGCGTGCCGGGCGTCGGCCGCGGTGCCGGCCGCATGTCGCATCAACTGCCGGGTGACGGCGGGCGACAGGACCGGGTCGCCCGCCGCGACCCGGCGTACGGCGGCCACGATCTCGGCGGGCGGGGTGTCCTTGAGGACGAATCCGGCGGCGCCGGCGCGCAGGGCGTGCAGCACCTGCTCGTCCGCGTGGAAGGTGGTGAGCATCACGACCTGTGGCGCGTCGGCCCGCGCGCGCAGCCGCTCGGTGGCCGTGAGCCCGTCCACGGACGGCATGCGGATGTCCATCAGGACGACGTGCGGCCGGGTGCGCTGCACGAGCGTCTCGGCCTCCGCGCCGTCGGCGGCTTGCCCGACGATCTCGATGTCCTCGGCCCCGCCCATCATCAGGGCGAGCCCAGCCCGTACGAGCGGGTCGTCGTCGACGAGGAGAAGTCTGATCGGCGTCACAGTCATGGGTTACGCAATCACGGGCGGGCGAAGGAGGGCGGATGGTCGTGGGCGGGCGATCGTCAATTGTGGCGGACGAAGGCCGGTGGGCGGAGGCGGGGGTGGCCATCGTGCACCAAGCACTCCCGGCCGGCGGTCGGGCCGCCCAGGGGCCAGGGTCCCTGGGCGGGCTCCTCAGGACTCCCCCCACGGCAGCCAGGCCCGCACCTCGAAGCCCCCGGCGGTCGTGGTGCCGTGTTCCAGGCGGCCGCCTGTGAGGATCGCGCGTTCGGTGAGGCCAATCAGGCCCTGGCCTGAACCGGGGACCGGTGGCACCTCTGAGGGCGGGGCCGGGTTGGTGACTGTGAGGGTCAGGCCGTCACCGGGAGTGCCGACGAGGCGGACCCTTACCTCGGTGCCAGGGGCGTGTTTGCGGGCGTTGGTCAGGGCTTCCTGAGCGATGCGGTAGGCGGTGCGGCCGACGGAGGCGGGAACGGCGGCCGGGTCGGCGACGCGGCGGTCGAGGACGACCTTCATACCCGCCTCACGGGACTCGGCGACCAGAGTCTCCAGCGCGGCAAGCGTGGGCTGCGGCCGACCACCGCCAGCCTCGTCGGAATCACCGGCCCGGAGCACGCCGATGATCTCCCGCAGGTCCTGCAACGCCTCGTGGGCACTCTCCCGAATGACGCCGGCAGCCCGCACGACCTCCTCACGCGGCGCGTCCGGCCGGAACTCTAGGGCACCCGCGTGCACACTCAGCAAAGTGAGCCGGTGTGCGAGGACGTCGTGCATCTCGCGGGCGATGGCCTCGCGGGCCAGCCGCTGGGCCTGCTCGGCACGCAGCCGCGCCTCGGTCTCCGCCCGGTGCGCCCGGTCCCTGAGGCTCAGCATCAGCATCCGTTTGGAACGGACGAGCATGCCCCAGCCGATGATCGACACGGTGAGCAGCGCGGTGAACACGACGACTGCGGTGTACGGCATGCGGGGGTCGGGTCGCAGCCAGTAAAGGAGCGGGACCAGCGCGAGGTAGACGCCACCGATCCAGGCCACGTAGCGGAAGGGTCGGTGCACAGCGAGCGTGAAAACGGCCACCATCGCCGCCCCACCCGAGGTGATGGACAGCAGACCGACCGGGAGCAGCGCGATGGCAAGGCCGACCGGCCACCGGCGCCGCAGCCAGACCGCCGCACAGGCAAGCGCGCCGAGCGTCTGGTCAAGGACCGCGAGGAGATGTGACAGGCCTGGATCGTCGGGCAGGGAGTGCGCGGCCACCAGGCCGAGGACGACAGCCAGCAGGAAGCAGGAGAAGTCGACGACCCAGTCGCGCACGGTGCGCCCCGCCCGCCGGCCGGGGGTGCGGGCATCCGGGTCCAGCTCGTGGACCAGCGCGGACGGGAACAGCCACCGACGCCCCCCCAGTCCCTGAGGCGTCCCCATCGGCTCGTTAGTACTCACGATCGACAAATCTACGCGCGGCAGACCGCCGGGGACGCGCCGCGCAAGGGATCGCAAACCAAAGTCGCATCACTGTGGACTTTCGGTGCAGTGGCTTCATCGAGAAGCTCGCCCATGACCGCGTTCACTGGCGACAACGGCTCGGGGAAGACTACGGCGTGTGAAGCACTGCTGCGGATGTTCGGGACAACCGGACAGGAAGGGCTGCTGCTGGGTACTGTCGGGCCGGGCAGGCCGAGCGGTCTTCAGGTCCACGTAGGCGCGCAGAACGGCGAACGCCACCGAGTGGCGCAGCCCGTGTCCCTTGGTCTTTGCGGCCCGCCAGCTGGAGGAGGCGGAGACCGCCGTCGACGACGGCATCGGGCTGCGCAGCCGCGGCGGGGGACCTCCAGGCGCGGGTCGAACGAGCCATCAACAAGCTCAAGCAGTAACGCACCGTGGCCACTCGGTAAGACAAGCGCGGCTACGTCTTCCTGGGCACCGCCACCACCGAAGCCCTGGTATCTGCTTCGGAGCTGAGTCCCGGCCTCACAAGGCGATCGGTCGATACGCCAAAGCCTGATCGACGACCTCATCAACCGAAAACTCCCGCTCCGGCGGCCCGCGCCGTCTCGCCGGAGGCGGCGAGGGCGTCGATCAGGCCGGGCCGAAGACAGCCGGCTCACACCGCAGCATCGCGACGTCCGCGAGGCAGTCCCCGCTGAGTGCGACCGCCAGGGCGACGTCCAGGTCTTCGGCAGACCGGCGCGGATGCGCGCGTCGAGCACCCGGCCCTGCACGGACTTGACCACGACGAGATCGAGGACCACGACGTCCGGCCGGAAGGACCGCAGCCGGTCCATCTCCTCCTCCCCGGTCCCGGCGGCGACGTCATGGCTCTGACGGCGCAGGGCCAGGGCGACGCCCTCACGGACGACACGGTCGTCTTCGATCAGCAGTACACGTGGAATGGGCTCAGTGTCGTATGGCGCTCGCCAGACGGGCGGAATTTCACTGGATGATCACATGGGCGAGGGTCCGAGAGGCGTTATTTATTCGTTACCAGTTGGGCCATGTCCGATCACATGCCAGTCACAACCTAAATGGCTGTGACAGTGAACGAAGCAAGGTTCTCCAGTCCCCGCCTCCGGAAGGGACGCCGCACACGCCACCTCACAGAGCAGGAAGAACCAACTACTGGGAGGCTTGGCCGCGTTGGCCGCCCCCGGAGCGTTCGATTGCGCGGTGGCGGCGTGGTCACCACCCGACGCGAAACGGTCCCCGGCGGCGGCCGGATCGGGCCCACGCGCCGAGCCCACCCGACCGGCGCGGCCGACCAGCGAGTCGCCGGGGCCGACACCCGCACAGAGCGGCGGACTCTCCATACCTCTGACGGGTCCGGAAACGTTCGTCACCGCGCCCGGCACGAGCGTAAAGGCGGGCCAAGGGAAGGTACTGCGCTGCCGGGTCGAGGTGGAGAACGGCATCGCACTGTCCGCCACGGGCACCGCCAAGGAAGTGGAGCGCGTGCTGAGCGATCCGCGCGGCTGGACGGCCGACGGCCACTCGGCGTTCCAGCCGGTATCCAGCGGGGCCACCGACTTCGTGATCCGGATCGCCGCACCAGGAACCGTCGACGACATCTGCGGACAGTACGGCCTCGACACCGGCGGCAAGGTCAACTGCAGCGTCGACCGCAACCTCATGGTCAACCTCAGACGCTGGGAACAGGCGACCTCCGTCTACGCGAAAGACGTCACCGCCTACCGGACACTCGTCATCAACCACGAGGTGGGCCACTTCCTCTGCCACGGCCACGTCACCTGCCCGGCAAGGGGAAAACGGCCCCGCGATGATGCAGCGAATCAAGGGCATGCACGGCTGCGTCCCCAACGTCTGGCCGTACGACACCGACGGGAACCTGATCACCGGCCCCGCCGTCCCGTGAGCGCCACGGTGTCGCATGCTCCGCCCGCCAGAGCCCAGGACCGCAGCCCCGCCCAAGGCGAGTGCTGCTCGCTTCGCCGCGGACCCCACCCCAGACGGCACGCACACCGCCGCCGGCGCATCCGCGGGCCACCCGTGGACGCCATTGCGCGACCGGTCGGCCCTACGGTCGCGGATCTCCCGTTCCGAATCTGAATCCTGAGGAGTTCAAGTGGAGTTACGAGCACGATCCAGACGTGCGGCCGCGGCGGCGGGAGTCGCCTCCGCGGTCCTTGTACTGAGCGGGCTCCCGGGCGGGGCGGCCCAGGCCGCACTTCCCGGTGAACCGGCCGGCGGACGTTCCGGGGCGGCGGCCCACAACGGCGTCCCTGCGTCCACTTCGGTGAAGACGGTGACGCTGATCACCGGTGACCGGGTCCTGGTGGACGGTGCTGGCCGAGTTGCCGGGGTGAAGCGTGCGCAGGGCCGGGATGGTGTGTCGTTCTCGGTGCGGGAGACTGCCGGGCACACCCTTGTCGTCCCTGGCGATGCCGAACTTCTCCTTGCCGATGGCAAGTTGGACCAGCGGCTGTTCGACGTGACCCAACTGGTCGCGGATGGCTACGACGACTCGAACCGTTCCGACCTGCCGTTGATCGTCACGTTCCAGGACCGGAAGACGCCCTCGATGACTCCCTTCACCGCGGTCGGGGCGCGGATGGGCCGTCACCTGTCCGTCGTCAACGGCAGGGCGATGCGCCCGGTGAAGAAGCGTGCCGCCGAGTTCTGGAACGCCGTGACCGGCGCCGCCCGCACCAAGGCCGCGGGCCACAGCGCCCAGGGAGTGACGGAGTTCACCGACTCGACCAGAGTGGCGAAGGTGTGGCTGGACGGCAGGCGCCGGGCCGCCCTTGACAAAAGCGTCCCGCAGATCGGCGCGCCGACCGCGTGGGCCGCCGGTTACGACGGCACCGGTGTCAAGATCGCCGTACTGGACACCGGAGTGGACACGACCCACCCCGACCTGGCGGGCAAGGTGACCGCGGAGAAAGTCTTCGCCGACTCCGCCAGCCCCGGCGACAAGGTCGGCCACGGTACCCATGTGGCATCCATCGCGGCCGGCACGGGAGCCAAGTCGGGCGGCAGGTACAAGGGGGTCGCACCGGGAGCGGCGATCCTCAACGGCAAGGTCCTGGACGACGGCGGCTTCGGTACGGACTCCGACATCATGGCCGGCATGGAATGGGCGGTGGCCGAGCACGCCGACATCGTCAACCTCAGCCTCGGCGGCGAGGACACGCCCGGCATCGACCCGATGGAGGAAACCGTCAACCGGCTGTCCGCCGAGACGGGAACGCTGTTCGTCATCGCGGCCGGAAACTCGGGCGAGGCGGGTGAGCGGACGGTCGCCTCGCCGGGCAGCGCCGATGCCGCGCTCACCGTCGGCGCGGTCGACAAGGCCGACCGGCTCGCCGACTTCTCCAGCCGGGGTCCGCGCGTCGGGGACAGCGGCGTCAAGCCCGACCTGACGGCGCCCGGCGTCGCCATCACCGCCGCCGCGGCCTCGGGCAGTAGCTTCGAGGGTTCGTACCCCTCCGACTCCCCCGGATACGTCACCCTCAGCGGCACCTCCATGGCAACCCCACACGTCGCGGGCGCCGCCGCGCTCCTCGCCCAGCAGCACCCCGACTGGAGCGGTGAGCGCCTGAAGGCAGCGCTCACCGGCTCCGCCAACCCTGGCTCGTACAGTTCCTTCCAGCAAGGCACGGGACGCACCGACCTGGCCCGGGCGCTGAACCAGAAGGTGGTCACCGAGCGGGGCCCGCTCAGCTTCGGCATCCAGCAGTGGCCGCACAACGACGACGAACCGGTGACTAAGCAGGTCACGTACCGCAACCTCGGCACCGTAGCGGTCACCCTGGACCTGTCCGTCGACGCCTTCTCAGTGGACGGCAAGCCCACCGCCGAGGGCATGTTCACCGTCTCCCCGCGGCGGCTCACCGTCCCCGCAGGCGGCGAAGCGAGCGCCGACGTCACGGCGGACACCCGCGCCGGCACCGTCGACGGCACGTTCGGCGGCTCCGTCTCGGCCGTCTCAGCCGACGGCACGGTGCAGGTACGCACCGCCGTCGGGGTGGAGCGCGAAGTCGAGTCGTACAACCTGACGCTGAAGCACATCGATGAGAACGGCAGGCCGACCGGCGATGCCGCCACCCAGGTCATGGGCTACGACAGGGACTTCTACTCCCGCTATGCCGCTGAGCATGACGGCGAGGTCTCGGTGCGGCTACCCAAGGGCGAATACAGCCTCAACGGTGTGATCCATCCCTCCGCCACGTCCCCCACCCACGCCATTCTGGTGCAGCCGAGACTGCGGCTGGACGCGGACACTACCGTCACCGTCGACGCCCGCCGGGCACGGCCGGTGCAGATCAACGTGCCCGACCCGGTGGCCGAGAACACCGACGCCACGTTCGCGGTCGGCTTCGACCGGGCCGGGGACCTGGCCGCGGCCAGATGGCGGTACATGCTCCCGACCTTCCAGGGCACGAGCTTCGGGCAACTCGGCCCTGAGCTGCCCGCGGACGAGGCGTTCGCCCAGTACTCCGGAGCCTGGACACGCCGGGACGACGCGGGCCGACCCGTCGCCTACCACCTGTCCTGGGAGCGCACCGGCCAGCTGGGCGGCTTCACCGCCAACGTCGAGCGGAACCGGCTCGCCAAGGTCACCGTCCAGGCCGGGGCCCCCGTCGAAGGCAGAAGTGTCCAGGTCGCAATGTCCCCCCACCTGCGGGACGGCAGCTTCGTCAACGGCTACACCCTGGATGACGCCCTGCCCCTGAACATCACCCACTACATCCTCGACAACGGCGTCACATGGTCCATCCGCATGTGGCAAATCAGCGGCGAGGGGGACGACTGGCGCCCCGAGTCCTTCCTCATGCGGATGCCCCGGACCTGGAAGGCCGGCCACAGCTACACCGAGCGGTTCAACGTCGGCGTCTTCGGCCCGACGCTGAACAACACCGAGGGGCCGACCATGGGATTCCCCGGTGCCGTGCGGTACGGCAACGTCATCAGGGCCTATCTGCCCCTGTTCGGCGACGGCTCCGGGCACTGGGGGGAAAGCGGCTACACCGCGGTGCACAGCTCACTGCGGGCCGACGGCAAGGAGATCCCCGACCAGTACGGAATCCCGCCGACCGACGGCGCCACCGAGTACACCGTCCCCGCCCGGGACAGCGCGTACGAGCTGACCCTGGATACATCCCGTGATCCTGCGGTGTATTCGGTCAGCACCAGGATCAGGGCGGAGTGGACCTTCCGTTCGGCCGAAACTCCAACTGAAGAGCCGACTGCGCTGCCTCTATCGGTGATCCGCTTCTCCCCGGACCTGACCCTGTCCAGCACGGCGAAGGCGGGGAAGCGGTTCGACGTGCCCTTCATCATCGAGGGAGCGGCCGCCGGACAACGGCCCTCGAAGCTCGCCTTCGAGGTCTCGTACGACGAGGGGGCCACCTGGCGGCCCGCCGAGACCGTCGGCTCCACACACCTGTCGCTGAAGCACCCGGCGAAGGCGGGCTCAGTGTCGCTGCGCGCCAGCCTGACCGACCGTGACGGCAACACACTGACCGAGACGATCGAACGCGCCTATCGCACCACTCCGTAACCGGCCACTTGCTGCCCCGACCCCGCCCGGCACGGCTGCCACGCCGCCCGGGCGGGGTTGTCGGTGAGCGCTCGTGGCAGTGGTCACCGGTTGTGGGCGTGGTCGACCGCGGCAGAGCTGGGGGTGTCGCCGATCCGGTTCGGACTGGCGGACGGGCCGCCCGCCCGCAGCTCGGCCACGGTCTGCGCGACGTCGTCGGCGTAGAAGCGGAAGGCACGGGCCTCGGCGGGTGTGCCCAGGGTGCCTACGTACCGCACCGGCTCGGTCACCTCGACGGCGACGCCGTTCTCGTCCACGGCCGCCAACTTGCTCTCCGGGAACTTCCGGTCCGGGCGGACGGAGGCGATGCAGTTGGCCGGGGTTGCGGATGTCCAGTAGAGCGCCGTAACGCAGGCGCAGTCAGCCGTCGGCCCCGATCACATGCGGGCGCACCACGCAGAAGGTATGCAGGGCGAGGCGAAGTAGCAGCCCCAGACGTCCAGGACGAGTGTGACGGCGTGTACGACGGGTCAGGGGATCAGCAGGGCCACGGTCTCTACGACGCAGACGAAGAGGAAGCCGAACATGACCGCGCCCGGACGACAGCAGCCCACTGACCACCCCGTCTCCCCGCGACGGCGGCGAATGCCGTGCGTCGGCGCGGGGAGAGGCGCGGTCAGTGGGGCGCGGTCAGGGAGAGGTGATCAGTGGGTCTCCGCCGCGCAGGCGCGGTCGTGCGAGGGCCGCTCGCCCGTGGTCAGGAAGCTGGTCACCGCGTCGTTCGCGCACTCGTTCTTGCCGAACGGGTAGACGCCGTGACCGCCCTGGTCGGCCGTGACCATCGTGGCCCGCTTGCCAAATGCCTGCCGCAGCTTGCGGGCAGCGACCAGCGGCGTACCGGGGTCGCGCTCGTTCTGCACCATGAGGACGTTCGACGGGCCCCGGTCGCTGATGCGCACCTGCGGCTCGACCGGGTTGGTCGGCCAGTACGCGCACGGGCCGATGTTGGCGGTCATCGCGCCCAGCATCGGGTAGCGGAGCCGGTCGATGGCGACGTGCGCCTGGTAGGACAGAATCGAGCGCGGCCAGCGCGAGTCGCCGCAGATCACGGCGAGACGGCCGGAGGAGGAGTTCTCCAGGTTCTCCCAGGGCAGCGCGGGAGGCGTGGCCGGCAGCGGTGTGTCCGTGTCGACGGCCTTCCACAGCTTGGCTAGCTCGGTCATGCCCGCCTCGGTGTAGAGGGAGCCGAAGGTGGCACCCCGGAAGAGGGTGCCGTTGACCTCCCGGACCGGCTTCTTGTCCAGGCGCGCGGCAAGCTCGTAGTACTTCGCGGTCACCTGCGCGGGGGTGGTGCCCAAGCCGTACTCGGGGCGCTCGGCGGCGAACTTCGCGAAGTCCGGGAAGCGGTCCTGGAGGCCGCGGGCGAACATCCGCGTGGCGGTCGCGTCGTAGCCGCCAGGGCCCAGGTTGCTGTCGAGCACGATCCGGTCGCTGTGCTGCGGGAACATCGTCGTGTACACGGCGCCGAGGTAGGTGCCATAGGACGTTCCGTCGTACGAGATCTTCGGTTCGCCCAGCGCGACCCGGATACGGTTCATGTCTCGCGCGGTGTTCGCGGTGGTGGTGTACGGCAGCAGCGATGCCGTCTTCGAGGTGGCGCACTGCTTGGCGACGGTCTTCGCGTAGGTCGCCTCCTTCGCAACGTCGGCGAGGGTGTCCGGCTGCTTCGGGAAGTTGCCCCGGGCCTGCTGCTCCGGCGTCAGGTCGCAGGTCACGGGGGTGCTGTGGCCGATGCCGCGCGGGTCGAACCCGATCACGTCGTAGGTGTCCAGGACGCTCTGCGGCAGACCGCTTAGCTTGAGCAGGGCCGGGTAGTTGAGTCCGGCCCCGCCGGGGCCGCCCGGATTGGTGAACAGCACGCCCCGGCGCTTTTCCGGCTTCGTGCTCGCCAGGCGGGAGATCGCGACCTCGATCTTCTTCCCCTCCGGGTGCCGGTAGTCAAGCGGGACCTTGAGGGTCGAGCACTCCAGCCCCGGCAGGGCGGCGTCCTTGGGACAGTCACCCCATTGCACGGTGCTCTGCGTCTTCACGCTCTGCGCCTCTGCCGCCGAGCACCCAGGGACCGCGACCACCACCATCACGGCGGCGGTGAGGCTGAGGGACAACGTTTTGTGCATGTGGTTTCTCCTGGGCGGCGCTCTCGGACTCCGGGCGCCTGGATCGAAGGGCGGGGGACGTAGGGACGGGGTGAGGTCAGGTGGGGACGGGGTCACCGGGCAGCTCTGGGTCGGCCATCGCCGAGGGCAGCAACCAGGGACGCTCCGTACGCGCCATACGACGAAACTACCCAGGTCAGGCGTGGGTTCCGGACGTTCCGGCGCAAGGGGCGACCAAAGTTGCGGTACGCGAGACTTTCGGCGGAGCGCGGCAGTCCGGTGGTCCGGGTGGTTCCGGTGCTGTTCGACCTGGCCGACAAGCTTCAGTTCACCGCGACGTCCAAGGACAGGCGGGTGCTCGACGTGCTCGCACACGCCCAGCGGCACCAGAGAGCCCGCAGCGAGTACATCACCGCCTTCGACGAGGAGGGCAAGGAGGTGGACATCTCCTTCGCCGCGGAACTGGCGCAAGGCCGAGGTGGACAAGACCCGCACCGGACAGTTCGTCCGCAAGCACTTCGAGGCGATGGTCTTCGCAGCCCAGGCCGAGGCTCTGCGCACCGACGACATCGCGGTGGTCGGCTCGGAGGAGTACGCCGACTGGTCCGAGCAGCTGCCGCCGTGGGAGGTCGTCCAGGAGAAGCTAGCGGTGGTTTGTTAAGCCGCGGAGTAGAGATCAAGCGGGTGGCCTGCGCCGACGGCGTTAATCAGGGCTTGGAGTTCCGGTGGTGGGGGTGCATTCGTCCAGGTTCGCCAGCATCGTTGGAGGCTGGTCCAAGGGTCGAGCCAGGCCTGGACGGTGGACTATGCCGAGATGTGCCCACCGGGCGGGCGTAGTCCGCGTAGGCCTGCGCGACCTTTCATGGCGTCATTCACGCCTCGTCTGGCGAAGGGCACCATTTCCACGCCACGCGCGGGCACTCTCATAACATCATTGGCCCCTTCGCGGCACCGACCACATCGAAGATGGCTTCGCGTGACCGAGCAGGTGGTCCGGGAGTCGAAGGAACGTGGGTGTCGCGGCGGCAACGGATCTGCGCTCACGATTCGGGACAGTTCTCGTCCGTCTCCTCGGCGTGCCATCCGCCGCCGTCGGACACGGTCACCGTCATCGCGTTGCTTGACAAATCCCCCATGCGGTGCGCGGCGGCGGCCGTGCAGATCAACTGTTCCGTCGCGAGGCGGGACAACGCGCCGAAGCCGGGAGGCAGTCGGATTGAGAGTGCGTTGTCGTGCAGCGATACGGTCGGGCCGTCCGGTGAGGTCCGCTCGGGTGTTGGGGAGGCGGGGGCCGGCTCGGGAGCTGCGGTGGCCAGTGCTTGGGGCATTTCAGCCGGTTTTCCGGGCACTTCGGTGGAGAGGTGCTCGTCTACTTCCGTCGACGTCGGGCCGATGAGGAGCATCTGCAGGGCTGCCCCGGCGTCCCCGGGCTTGTCGGTCGTGCGGGGCACCGCGACGAGCGCCCCGTCCCGGACGAAGTAGACCGGCGTGGTCGGCTTGATCCCGCTCGCGGGACCGCCGGCCTCCACCACCCCGGTCGTAGGAATCCCGCAGGCGGAGAGAGCGAAGAACGCCGGCGCGATCAGCATCCAGACTCGGTGGGCGGCTTTCATGACCGGTTCTCCTGGGGCAGGTCGTCTCGCCGAAGCGGAAGTTCCACTGTGAAGAGGGCGCCTCCCGCCGGATGGTTCGCCGCACGGACTGTGCCGCCGTGCATCCGGACGTTCTCGGCGGTGATCGAAAGACCCAGCCCGCTGCCCTCCGAGCGGGTCCTGGCGGTGTCCGACTTGTAGAACCGCTCGAAGACATGCGGCAGCGCGTCGTCGGGAATGCCCGGTCCGCTGTCCTGCACCTCGATGACCGCAAGGTGCTCGGTCCCGGCAGAGCGACGCACGTGAAGGGACACCCGCACGGGACGGGTGCCGTGTCGCAGGGCGTTGCCGACCAGATTGGCGACGACCACGTCGAGGCGGCGCGGGTCAACGCGTCCACGCAGCTCATCGGGCGCCGGCAGGTGCGTCTCCACGGAGCCGGACCAGCCGCGGGAGGCGAGCGTACGCCGGATCGACTCGGCGAGGTCGATCTCGTCCAGGTGCAGGACGGCAGCACCCGCGTCGAAGCGGGAGATCTCCATCAAGTCGTCCACGAGGCGAGCGAGTTTCACGGTCTCCTCGCTGATCAGCCGTACTGCGGTGGCCGTGTCCGGATCCAGCCGGGCGGCGTCCTCGTCCAGGACGTCCGTGACCGCCGACATCGCGGCCAGCGGGGTGCGCAGTTCGTGCGAGACGTCGGCGGCGAAGCGACGGGCCCGGGCCTCCATCTCCCGCAACTCTGCCACCGACGTCTCCAGCGCGGCGGCCGTCTCGTTGAACGTGTGTGACAGATCGGCGAGTTCGTCGGTGCCGGTGACCGCGAGCCGTGTGTCCAGGCGGCCCTCGGCGATGTTGCGGGTGGCGTGCCGCAGCGCCCGCACCGGCAGCAGCACTCCGCGGGCGGCCAGCAGGGCGAGCACCACGGCGAGTACGAGTGCCGGCACCATGGCGCGCTCGACGGCGGTGACCAGGGCGTCGACATACGCCTGCTCGGCGGTCTGCGGAACGACGAGAAACACCTGAACCCCGGAGGGCGTCTGCTCTCCGTCCAGGGTGCTAAAGGTGACCGGCATGCCGACGACAAGTGAGGTGCGCCCGTCCCTGTGCACCCGCTGGAAGACGGTGGCCCGTCTGGATCCGACGGCTTCCCGCACGCCCGGCGTCAGCTCTTCGAATCCATCGCCGGGGACGGAGGCGGCGCTCAATTTCCGGAACGCCGCCAACACGCGCCAGTGGCCCTGCGACTCGGTGGCCGCCACATCGGACGCGAACCGCTGCAACGCCGACTGGTCGGGAGGAAAGCCGAGTTCGTTGGCCCGCTGGCTGACCTGGGTCCGCAGTTGCCTGATCACCGCGTCCTGGCTCTGCTGGAGCACTCCGGTCCGCGCCTCCCTGAAGGTCAGCGCACCCGTCGTGGCCGCGGCTACGGTGGCGACGAGCCCAAAGGCCACCACCAGGCGTGCGCGCAGGCCGCGCAGCCGACGCGCCCTCACCGGGCGGCGAAGCGGTAGCCGAAACCGCGCACGGTGTGGACGTAGCGGGGTGCACGAGGCGGCTCGTCCAACTTCGTGCGCAGCCGTTTGACACACGCGTCCACCAGGCGGGCGTCGCCGTGGTAGTCGTGCTCCCAGACCGCCTCCAGCAGTTGCTGCCTGCTGAAGACCTGGCCGGGCGAGGCGGACAGAGTGAGCAGGAGCCGTCGCTCGGAGGGGGCGAGTTCTATCGGCCCGCCGTTCAGCATGACGGTCAGACCGGCCCGGTCGATGGCGAGATCCCCGTAGGTGTCGATCTTCGGCAGCATGGCGTCGGTGGACGTCCCGCCGGCACGGCGCAGGACAGCACGGATGCGCGCGTTGAGCACCCTGGCCAGCACGGGCTTGACCACGTAGTCGTCGGCACCCGCCTCCAGGCCGACAACGATGTCCACCTCGTCGCCCCGCGCGGTCGCCATGATGATCGGCAGCGTCTGGTCGACGGCCCGTATGGCACGACACACCTCGAGCCCCGTCATACCGGGCAGCATCAGATCGAGGACGACGATGTCCGGCCGGAAGGACGGCAGTCGCCCCATCCCCTCCTCCCCCGTCCCCGCGGCGACAACGTCGTGACTCTGCCTGCGCAGAGCCAGGGTGACGCCCTCGCGGACAGCGCGGTCGTCTTCGATCAGCAGTACACGTGACATGGGCCCAGTATCCGAAATCCGTCGGCTCGGGCGGAAAACTGTTACCGGTTAATCATATAGGCACGGTCAGAATTGACCGTTATCGCTTCGTTATCCTCCTGGCCGGATTCGATCACATTGCGATCCCACGATGAGTGATCGTGACTGCGCACCAGGGAAAACCCCTCCACTCCCATCGGCGCCCGAAAGGCTCCGCACACGCCGCGCGGAGCGGGAAGCGGCACAGGAGGGGACGTGCCAAGCGGAGCGGGAAGAGGCACCTGAGCGGAGGCCTGCTCCCGTTGGTTGCTCTCGTGTCCGTCCGTTGCACGGTAGCGGCGTGGCCGTCGTTCGACGTGTGACATCCCACAGCGGGGGCGAATCCGGCGTCCGTGCCGGGCCCACCCAACAAGCGCAACGTTCCCTTCCCAAGCCAACGGCGCCGCAACCGAGTACCACGGCCGAGCGCCGACTTCGGCTGGGACTCCGTGGCGGCGCTCGACGGCGACGCCCTGGCCTACCTGACCGTGCGCGAAGGCGAGGACGACAAAGGCAGGTTCTGGGAGATCGGCGTTATCGGCCATGGCTCGCGCGCCGCCGAGCTTGCCGAGCCAGGTCGCGGGTGCGATCCGCGAGTGGGACCAGGGCTGAGGCAACAGCGCGCCAGCACTCGGCTTCCGCATGGCCGTCGGCGACGCCCGCGACCAACTGACGGCCATCGAGCCGCGCTTCGTCATCCGACAAGCCCCACGGCCGTCTCGTCGTCGACTGGCCGCGCAAGGGCTGAGCCGATGATCCCCTGGTAGCCAGCCGCACCCCGCTGGCCCAAAGGCTCCTGCGCTACCGCTGGACGAGCGCGTCGCCAATCTCACGGGGCTGACCGCCGCGCCAGCGGGGTCCTCAACTACGCCGCGTTGATCGCCTCTGACGTCGGGGTACCCGACCTGGCAGCCGACCTGTGCTGGCTGCCGCACCAGGTCTTCGCCGACACCGAACACCTCACAAGCGGCACCGCCGTGATGTCCTCATACCCCTGATCAACATTGGCTGCTGACCCGCGAGGGCAGCGGCGAAGCCGCCTACGACGTCCTGAAGCGGCTGTACCGCGCCCCTCAGAGTCGCGGCACAGCCGGATCCATGGCCGCACCGTCGACCTGTCGTTGCTGATCGCCACCGACGCAGACCACCGGGAGATCTACGAGGAGCCCTGGGTAACTGTGCTAGTCGATGGCGCCAGGGCCCTGGCGCCGAAGCCGCTCAGCCCCTGCCCCGTCGCCGCCGGCCGTAGGAAGCATGGACCGTCCTGTCCATGCCCTGTCGAGGGCGGATTACAGCGCGTCCACCACCGTGCCCGTCAGCACGGGGTGGCCGGGAAGCGGCTCGGCGTCATCACCGGTCAGCGCGATGCGTACATACTTAGGCGGTTTGGTCAGTTCGTTCTTCACCGTCGGCACGATGAAGTCGGCGGTGGGGGCACCAGCCGGGATGCGCATCCACACCCACAGGTTCGCCTCGGAGAGCGGGCGTTCCGGGTCGGGGAGGTCACCGGACTGGCCGGACGGTTCGGGGCCGCTTGGCACAGGGCTCGGGTTGCTCCCCCCTATAAGGTCCATCAGCCACTGCGGATCCACGTCCTTGGTGGACAGCTCGGTGCCCTCGGTGACCGGAAGCACCCGGACAGGCTGCCAGATGTCCACGTCAGCGGGCTCGGACAGGGAGATCCGCCACCTCAGCGTCCCTCCCTCGACTACCCGGTCCGTGACCGGCGTCAGGGTGACCGAGGGCGCGGGGTCGTCGTTCAGCACGGTGACCCCGCCCACGTACGAGCCGACGACGGCGCCGCGCACCGCCTTCGCGAGGAGGTCGTGCTGCTCGTCGCGGCCGAAGCGCGTGTTGCCCTTCACCACCACGGGAACGTCGATGGGG
The DNA here is from genome assembly GCF_053598035.1 of Streptomyces sp. NPDC001204. NCBI lineage: Bacteria > Bacillati > Actinomycetota > Actinomycetes > Kitasatosporales > Streptomycetaceae > Streptomyces > Streptomyces sp. NPDC001204. Next base: position 28,595 of record NZ_JBSFJL010000040.1, read on the forward strand.
TTTCTGCCCGCCCGTACCGTGACCAGCTTGTCCTCGGCCTGCCCGGTGTCCGGGTCGATGATGGAGAAGCGGACCTTGCCGCTGCCTTGCCCGGAGACCTGGACCGGGATGTGGTAGGTGACGGTTCCCTCGTCGCCCTCGTTGACGGTGAGCCGGCCGATGTCGACGCGTGGCAGTGCCGCTGCCGTAACCGCCGGGGTGCCGGGGGCCCAGCCCCAGGCGTCCATCAGCCAAGCCTGCCCGGACTGTGAACGCGGTGTCAGTTCAAGGGACCTGACCTGCCCCAGGTCGAGGCCGGCACGGGTGGCGGCGGTCAGCGGGACGCGCAGCTCGCGCGCCCAGTACGAGGCGGTGCGTTCGGTGCCCGGGAGCCCGTCGATCTGGACCGGGCCGAGCTCGGCGCGGTGGCCGGAGGAGTCGGTCACGGCCACGTCCAGCTTGGTGCCGGTCGTGTTCGGTGGCACGAAGACACGCAGCGCCAGGCTACTGGCGCCGGAGAGGGACACCGAAGTGGCGGGGCGGACCGTTGTCGCCGTGCCCGGCGCCGACCACCTCAGTGCGACCGCGCTGCGGCCGGCCTCTTTGTCCAGCTGCCATCGCGCGAAGTGCGGTGACGACCCTGCGGTGTCGGGGTCCAGGCATGCCGTGGCCGGGTCGAGGTCGATCGCCGAACACAGTCTGCCGCCGGTCACCCTCATCGGGGTGTCAGGCAGGAAGCCGCCTATGCGGCGGGCGCCGACGGCGTGGGTGAGCACGCGGGCCGGGTCGGCCGAGGGGGCGCGTCGGCCCGAGCCGTCGAGCAGCGGGCGCACCCGGTCGTCCCCGGCGACGAACAGCCTGGCCGCGGCGGCGATGTAGGTGGCGCCCGCCTGGTGCTGCTGGTCGGCGGTCAGCCGGGTGCGGGCGCCCATGGAGCACACCGGGTCGCGCTGTTCCGCGTCGTCCCAGAAGTCGTCGGTGGAAGGTGCCTCGGACTTGCCCGGCGTCCACTCGGTGTTGAAGAAGTTGTGGTTGGCCCCGACCATGTAGACGGCGCTGTGCAGGGCGGTGCCCTGGCTGATCCTGCGCGTTCCGTCGACATACACCTCGCCCTGGAGGTCGGAGACGTCACCGTCACAACCAGGGAGGATCGTCGTGGACGGCACGTCCGCGACCGGATTCTGGCCGGTGATCGTCGGTCCGATGTGGACCGTCCCCCGGATCTTCCACTGCACGGGGCCTCGGTAGCCGTCCTGCGCGGGGTGCGACGGGTAGAGGCTGTCCATGGCGGCCCGGTTGACACCGTCGCCGCCGCGCGAATGACCCACGAGTAGGACGCGCGACAGGTCGGCCTCGGCCGCGCCGGGCACGGCGGCCGGAGCGGTGCCCGGGTGGGCGGCCCAGCCGGCCCACTTGGCGAGGTGCTGCCGAACCAGCGAGGAGCGCGCCTGCGCACCGCCGTCCTCGGCGTTCCAGTCCTGGGCGTTGATGCCGTTCGCCGAGATCGACACCGTCACATAGCCCTGGGAGGCCAGCAGCTTCTGGTCCTTCAGGTAGCCCTTGTAGCTCGGCACCGGCCGCATGCCGGCGGCGCAGGGCCAGTCAGCGGACACGTCGTACTCGGACCCGCCCGGTTTGTAGCAGGTAAAGTGACGGCCGTGGAGGAACAGGGCGAGCGGCCGCTTGCCTGTGAGGCCTACGGGCGCGATAACCACGGCGCGCATCTCCACCGGCTGGGCAAATCCGGGCAGCTTCACCGGGTCGAGGTTGTACTCGTCGGTGACCGTGCGGTGGTCGCCCGGCTCGCCCGGGTCCATGGAGTTCGCCGGGAGTTGGGCTGGGGGCTGTACGACAGCCGGGGAGTACTTCGGTTTTCTGCCGGTGCTATCGGCGACCGTGTCCAATCGCCGCCCGGCCGCCCGGACTTGAAGACCCTTCAGTGGGACGGCTCCGCGGAGGGCGAGCCGGAACGTGTGGCCATCCTTCTCCGCCTTCGGCACGCCGATCAACCGGCCGTCCGCGTAGAACTCGACACGGGCGTCGCCCATGGGCACGGCCCTGTCCGACCGCCAGACCAGCTCACGCGCGACGCCCTTCCCTGTTACCCGCCAGCCCGGCGGCAGCGCACCGTCGGCACTCGCCGTCAACGGCTGTGCCGGGGAGAGGTGTTGAGCTTGGGCAAGACCGGGTGAGCCCGCCAGGGCCGCGAGCGCGGCCACGGCGGTGACTCCTATTCGCCGGGTACGGTTCAAAAGCTTTCTCCTTATGCATCAAACGCGGTTGTCCATCGGTACCGGGAACCCTTCGCGCCACAAGGGTGGGAAACGGAACCTGTGGGTTTCATATGCCGGGGCTACGAGCCACATCGACCCAATGGCGCAGTGCCTCTCCCATGCCCACCTGCGCGCTCGTACCGGCAGCGGTGACGAAGGCCCCCGAACCCCTTTTCGGGGATGGCGGGCCCGGAAGATGAGGCGGACGCACAGAGCTCAGCCGCAGCGCTCGGTTTCGGCACCGGCAGCTTGGGGGAACCTCGCGCCTGTTGGGTGCGCTGGGCACATACACCGGTTGCAGCCCCCACTGTCAGGCGTTCCGCGTCGACGTGGTGCGCGGTCATGATCGTTAACGATGGGGCCGCAATATGATCAACCCTAGCCCGGAACATTACGAAGCAATAACACCCAATGCCCCCGCTCCTCTCGGTTGCCATCGCCGACCCCAACGGCCTGGACAACCACAAGCCCCTGCCCTCGTCCGGGCTCCATTCCGACGAGCTGCTGCTGGACATCGCCACCGAGGCCGCAGGCCGCCGGAACTTACGCACCGACCACTTCTACTTCTTCGGCGACATAGCCCTGTGCTGCTTACAAGGGCAAGGCGCGCTGGACGCACGACGAGCGGGACAGCCGCGCCGCCGGCCAGGCGTTCGCCTTGAACGTCCAGTCCCCCAGGGCCGGGATGCCCTTGGCGGGCGCGTCCAGGACCAGGCCGCCGGTGCAGTACGCCAGCACCTGCCCGTCCGTGTCCCCTGGCCAGCACGTGGCTGACCGGGAGGATCAAGCAACGCTTGCGGTGCCCACGTCGGCCCGTCTTCGGGCAAGGCAGAGCAGGACCTGGATGTGGTGTTTGCCCTCCACCTGGCACTACACCGACCCGCCGTACCGAGGCCTTCCGTTCCACGGCGCACACCGCCGGGCGAAGCGAGGCACATCCGAGGATGAGCCGCCGTACCCGTTCCGGATGGTCGGCGCCGACCCATCGGGCCACATGGCCGGGCGCCCAGCCACGCTTCGAGCGTCTCCGACTTCCGCTCGTGCAGGACATCGATCCTCTCGTGGGTCTCGGCGTCGATCACGACGGTGGCATAGCGGTGACGCGGCATTTGCGGAAGGCGAAGTCGTCCACGTCCAGCACTCCCACGTGGCCGACATCGGGCTCGGGCAAGGCCATGATTGGACGCAGCAACGTATCCCTGCCCACACAGATGCCCACCGTCGCCACCATCCTGGCTGGCCAGGGTCAGGCCGATCTGCATCAACACCCCGCGCAGCAAAGGGATATGCCAGCTGTGCGGGGTGGTCAGTCCGGCGATCTGTTCGGCGAACGTCACCGCGAGCAGGCGGGATTCCCACAGCGGAAGCGGCGTAGGCATAACTCGATCACGACGCCGAGCCCGCCCACGGCCACGTCATGCATCTGGCGTACATACCGGCCGTGCACCTGTGCCCAGCCTTGGCCGCCCCAGCAGGCCGCGGCCGTCGCTCGCGCCCGCAGCACCACCATGCGTGATCGCGAACAGATGACACGAACCGCTCAAGCATCCCCATCACAAGACGTCGCCACCACCCAGGACGGCGCCAGCTGGCTGGCCTTCCTACTCTCGTTCATCGCCTGCGGCCTGTCCGGGGTCCAGTTGGTCGTCTCCGAGGCCCACCCGGCCTGGTCGACGCGATCGGTCCGGTGTTGCCCGGCGCCTCCTGACAGCGCTGCCGCGCCCACTGGACCTGTCCGGAATCACAGGCTTGACCACGTAGCTGTCCGCGCCGACTTCCAGCGCCAAGGTCACGTCGATCGTTTTCCCTTGGCCGTCACCATGGTGATCGGCACCTGGTCATGACCCCTCATCCGTCGGCATACGTCGAGGCCGGACATGCCCGGCAGCATGAGATCAAATATGACGACGCCCGGATGGAAGGGACGGAGCTGTTGCGGTCCCTCTTCATCTGCTCCGGCGGCGAAAAGGTCATACCCCTGACGTCGCAGCGCCAGACGGACAACCGTACGGGCCGAGGGGCTGCCGACAATCCGGTCCGAAGCGGCGGGAGTCGCTGGCAAACCACTCGTTACCCTTTCGTGACTATTTGAGCTCGCGGTGATCACATGAAGTGACCAAATTGACCTGCCATGCATTCGGCACGAGAGCGGGAATCCGCACCACCCACCGGCAGCGCCGCGGCCTCCCACCGCCGTGGCCAGCACCGGTCCTCCCACCGCCGAGGACGTCCGCGCCGCCGGGGCCGGAGCTACTTGATCGGGACACTGGTGGCCGTCGGCCTGCTCGGCTCAGCGACGTACCACCTGAACGTCGGACGCAGCGACGCGTCGAATGGTGCGCCTCACCCGCGGAGCATGGCGCGGATCACCCCTCTGCCCACCCCAACCCCCAAGCCCACCCCGGCCCCCGAGCCCCCGTCCACCCCACCCCCTACGCCCACCCCGCCCCCGACTTCTTCCAAGATCGACGCCCCCTCGAAGGGCACCGGCACGTTCGTCACCGCGCAGGCCAGTGGCACGAAGGTCGGCCTTGGTCCACGTCCGCTCCGTTACGTGGTGGAGGTCGAGACCGGGCTCGACATCTCGCCGACCCAAGCGGCGAGCGAGATCGCCGACATACTCGCTGCTCCCCGGGGCTGGACCCACAACCCGGCCTACGCTTTCCAGTTGGTGAGCGCGGGAGCGCCCCACGACCTCACAGTGAAGATCGCGACATCGGGAACGGCGGACGCCCTCTGCTGGGCTGGCATCCACCAGGACACCCAAGGCGAATACAACTGCGAGGTCCCCGACGGGGTGGTGGTGAACCTCAAGCGCTGGGTCGAGGGCTCGCCCACATTCGACGGTCCGATCCACGACTACCGGGCGCTGATCATCAACCATGAGATGGGGCACTTCCTGGGCTACACGCACGTGACCTGTGCGGGTCCCGGGCAGTTGGCCCCCGTGATGATGCAGCAGATCAAGGGACTGCACGGATGCATCGCAAACGCCTGGCCCTATGACAAGAACGGTCAATTCGTCTCCGGGCCGCACGTGACGTAAACCGGCGGCCGTTCCCGGAGCGTGCCGCTCAGGGGACTGAACGGGCCGTTACGGCTTGGTCATGAGTTGAGCCATTGGCCATCAACTGTGGGCGCCGCTCTGAACTCAGCGACAACCCCGTGGTCGTCAAGGCCATCAGCCGCTCACCGGGCCGAGTTCCCGGTGCTCCGGTGCTGTCGCCGTGGGCGGAGTCCCACGATCCCGCGGTTCTCCGCGGCTTGTAGGCAACAACCCCTCTCGAAAGGATGGAAGAGAATGTCTGAATCCCGCACGGTTCGGAAACTGGCCGTAGCAATGAGTCTGTTGCCGCTGTTGGCAGCTTGCGGCACCGGCTCTGAGACGGCGTCCCACTCGGCGAGCGAAGGGAAGTCCTCGGCCGGATCGTCTGGACAACTCGACGTTCCCGCGGACGCTGGCGCGGAGCTCAAAAAGCAGTACCTCTTGGAGAACGCGATCGCGGCCTGCATGAAGAAGCAGGGGTTCGCCTACTCCCCCGTAGCCCCCGAGGATCCCGCGGCCTCCTGGACCACCGAGGGGGCGGACTACGACCTGACCAAGAAGTACAGGCAGAAGTACGGCTTCGGCATCTACTCAGGCATCGTCTATCCCAACGATCCGCAGGCACCGGGCAGCAAGGCGTCCCAGAAGGACTCGAACCACTCACCCAACGCGGACTACGTCGCCACGCTCACTCCCGAGCAGAAGGCCGCCTACGACAAGGCGTTGGGAGGTCCCCCGGACCCGAAGACCGGTGAAAAGGACTGGACCGGTTGCGAAGGATCGGCCAACAAGGAGGTCTACGGCTCCGCGTCGGTCCAAGAGCGAAGCACCACAACCGCGAGCCAGAACCAGGCCAACGCGCAGGCACTCAACGGTGATCCGAAGCTGGTCGCTCTGGCTCAGTCGTACGCCTCGTGCCTGAAGCAACACGGCATCCCCGTCACGACCACGCAACCGACCAGCATCGGGGAGATGGTGAAGCTCCAGTCGAACGCGTCCGCTCCCGCCGGCGCCGGGGCGGGCCCCGTCGGGGTGAGCCCCGACGGGAACCAGGTGACGCCCCTGAACAAGGATGAGGCTCTGCCGCTGCTCACCAAGGACATCGACTTGGCGATGCAGGACCTGGAGTGCGGCAAGGAATTCCGGGCCACCTATTTCCCGGAGTTCCTGAAGGCCCCGGCCAGCGGTGGCGGTGTCGGGTGAGGCAGCGCAGCAATCGGGTGCGAAGCCGTCCCAAGCAGTTGGCGCTCATCCTCGCCGCGGTGGGGCTGGTCGGAGCGGGCGGTTGGCTGGCCGGATCGCAGATGCAGTCGCCTGCGGATGCCGCTGCCACGCACCGGCCGCCGAAGGCCGGACCGGTCACCGTCGTGGTCGAGCGGCGGTCACTGACCGCAAGTGTGGTGGCCCAGGGCTCGGTGGAATTCGCCTCACCGCAGAGTGTGATCCTGGCCGGGCCCGTCGGCCCCCCTGATTCCGGCTCCGGGGACTACGGAGCCGGCGATGCCGTCGTCCAGCGGGTCACCAGGGCACCGGTCGCCGGGTCGGAGGTGAAGGAGGGCGACGTGCTGATGCAGGTGAGCGGCCGACCGGTTCTGGTGTTGCGGGGAACCGTTCCGATGTACCGCACGCTGGGTCCCGGCGCGTCCGGAGACGATGTCATGCAGCTCCAGAAGGCCCTGACCCGGCTCGGTTTCAACCCCGGTCGAGCCACCGGGACGTACGGGCAGTCGGACGCTGCGGCGGTGAGTCGCTGGTACAAGAGCAAGGGCTACCGCGCGGAGGAGCCCAGCATCGCCGACAAGCAACAGATGGGAACGCTCGAAGCGGCTGTGACCACCGCACAGCAGGCCCTCCTCGCGGCACAGAACCCGGGCAGCGACTCCCAGGAGACCGGCAGCGGTGAGGCCGAAAGGCTGCAGCGCAAAGCGGCACAGCAGCAGTTGGAAGCGGCCAACGCAGCGCTCGCCGCCTTCCAAGCTGGCTACGGAACCAAAATCCCCGCGGGTGAGGTGGTCTTCCTGCCGGATCTGCCGGCCCGGCTGGACAAGGTGTCCGTGAAAATCGGTGACACCCCGTCCGGACCGGTCGGCACGGTGACCAGCTCCAAGGTCGTGGTGCAGGCCGTGATACCAGGCAGCGACGCCAAGCTGCTCCACAAGGGCATGACAGCGCAGGTGGAGACCCCCGACGGCACGAAGGTGGAAGGGGAACTGGTGGCACTCGGCGACGATGTGCCAAAGAACGATTCGGGGGACGACAAGGACGCGCCGGGGACATCGGAGGGCGGGAGCGACGACGCGTCGGCTCCTGTACCGGTGCAGATCTCCATCCCGTCGGGGAAGCTGACCGAGAACGCCAACGGCTCCGCGAAGGTGACCATCACGGTGGGCTCGTCGGACGGCGACGTGTTGACGGTGCCCATCGCCGCGCTCCACACGTCGGCTGACAGGCAGGCCAAGGTACAAGTCGTGCGCGGCAACAGCGTGGTGGATGTACCCGTCAAAGCGGGTCTCTCCGCGGACGGGCAAGTGGAGGTCATACCGTCCGGTGGCTCCCTGAAGGCGGGCGATCACGTGGTGGTCGGGCGATGACCGGCCTGCCGACGTCCGTCGTCCCCGACGCGGACACCGTCATCCAGCTGATCTCCGTGCACCGGACCTTCGACTCCGAACCGCCGGTGCACGCCCTGCGCAACGTGAACCTGGCCGTCCGGCGCGGCGAGCACCTGTCGATCGTCGGCCCGTCCGGTTCCGGCAAGTCGACGCTGCTCAACACACTGGGGCTGCTGGACCGACCCACCTCGGGCGCCTACTGGCTCGACGGCGTGGAGACCAACACGCTCGGCGACCTGGAGCGCACCTCACTGCGCGGCAGCCGGATCGGATTCGTCTTCCAGTCCTTCCATCTGCTGCCCTACCGGACGGTGGACGAGAACGTCATGCTGGCCGAGGCCTACCGCCGGCCGCGCCCCGGGCGCGGCCGTGCCGGCCGCCGCACCAGGGCCGAGGAGGCACTGGAACGGGTTGGCCTGGCGCACCGCGTCGGCTTCCGGCCGGACAGGCTCTCCGGTGGTGAAAGACAGCGGGTCGCTATCGCCCGGGCACTGATGAGCGAGCCTGCTCTGCTGCTCTGCGACGAGCCCACCGGCAACCTCGACAGCGAGAACACCGAATCGGTGCTGGACCTCTTCCACCAACTGAGCGAACAGGGCATGACCCTGGTCGTGATCACCCATGAGGAGGCGGTCAGCCGGCGGGCCGACAGGCGGGTAAGGATCAGCGACGGACGACTCACCGAGGAGAACCGATGAGGGCCCGAGCACGCGTGCTGGAGCCGGCGGCCCCAGTGGATCCGGCACACCCAGTGGACCCGCCGATCGCCGACCGGAAAACCGGCGGACGGCACACCGCTCGCCGGGGACGTGCACGGCGCCGCAACAAGGCCAGGGGCATCGAGCATCCCTGGATGGACTTCAGGGACCTGTGGACCGAGGCGCTGGCGGGGGTACTCGCCCGTCCGATGCGCTCCGCCCTGACCACACTGGGCACCGTTCTGGGCATCGCCACCCTGGTCATCACCATCGGGGTCTCGTCCACGGCGGGCAATCAGATCGTCGGCCGGTTCGACGCCCTCACCGCCACCTCGGTCACGGTGGTGGTACCCCCGCCGCCGCCGTCGGCCGACCCCGTCCCGCTCGTGGACTGGTCGAGTGTCAACGCGGTCCGTCGGCTGGCCGGGGTCGATTCGGTGGCGGCGATCGCCGACTCCCAGACAACCGCGAGCGTTCAGGTACGTGGGAACGATGTGGTAGCCCCCGGCGAGGTCACCGGCCAGACCATGGCCGTCGTCGCCGCGTCCCCCACGCTGCCCGCCGCGGTGCGAGGCAGGATGACCGCCGGGCGATTCTTCGACGACGGGGACATCGCCGGACACGACCGGGTGGCGGTGCTCGGCGACCAGGCCGCACGGCTCCTCGGCATCAGCGCGATACAGGACTCCCCCGCAGTCTTCCTGAAGGGCCAGGCATACACGGTGATCGGGATTCTCGGCGGAGCAGAACGGGAACAGCAGCTCGCCACCGCGGTGATCCTGCCGCCCACGACAGCCGAGGACCGACTGGGCCTGGGCACGGTAACCCGGGTACTGATCAACACCGCGCTCGGCGCGGCGAACCAGGTTGCCCACCAGGCACCGATCGCACTGGCTCCCGGAGCCGAGAACGCCCTGACCGTCACGGCACCGCCCGACCCGGCCAAGGCACGCAAGGGAGTGCAGGGCGACGTCAACGGCCTGTTCCTGGTTCTCGGACTGGTCTCGCTGGTGGTAGGGGCCATCGGAATCGCCAACGTGACGCTGGTGACGGTCATGGAGCGGATCGGGGAGATCGGACTGCGACGCGCCCTCGGTGCCTCACGACGACAGGTCGCCGGCCAGTTCCTGGTGGAGTCGACGACCATCGGACTCCTCGGCGGCGTCATCGGCGCCGCCCTGGGCATGGTCGTCGTGGTGGCCGTGTCCGCCATCAGGGAGTGGACCCCGGTCCTGGACGTCCGCCTCGCTCTGGGAGCCCCGGTCGCCGGAGCCCTCGTCGGACTCCTGGCCGGTCTCTACCCGTCGCTGCGAGCCTCCCGCATGGAGCCCGTCGACGCTCTGCGCTCCTAAGAGGTCGTTTCCTCTCGTTGTTTCATCCCGTGATGCGGGCTTGGTCCGGCGATGTCGGGTCGCGCCAGGAGATGGTGCTCTCGCCGGTAAGGCGGCGGGCCATGAGGTCCGTCATAGCGAGGTGGATCATGGCTTCGGAGCGAGTGGGGAGGGTTTCGTAGTCACGGGCCAGGGCCAGGGGCCAGGGCCAGGGCCAGGCGGCAGTTGAGCATGAGCCAGCCGTAGGTTCGCTCGACCGTCCAGCGTTTCGGGATCGGCGTGAACCCCTTGGCCTGAGGGGTATGTTGGACGATTTCGAGGCCGATGCCGAGGGTGGCGGCGTGCTCGACGAAGTGTTTGCGGTAGCCGCCGTCGACCCAGACCTTGCGGATCGTGGGATGTGCGGCGGCCACCTGGTCGAGGAGGGCCTGGCCTGCGGCGGAGTCCTGGACACTGGCTGCAGTGACCAGCACCGCGAGCAGGAGGCCGAGGGTGTCGGTGATGATGCTCCGCTTTCGGCAGACGATTTTCTTCGCCGCATCCGTGCCCTGGCTCGCGGCGAGAACGCTGGTCGATGTTTTGACGCTTTGCGCGTCGATCACGCAGGCCGATGGCTGTGCGCTTCGGCCCTCCCTCTGCCGCACCCGCTCCCGCAAAAGGCCGTTGAGCTAGGCGAAGATGCCTTCCTTCTGCCACTTGGCGAAGTAGCCGTAGACGGTTTCCCAGGGCGGGAAGTCGTGTGGCAGGTAACGCCACTGCACACCGGTGCGGTCGACATACAAGATCGCGTTCATGATCTCGCACAGCTCGTGCTCGGGCGGCCGGCCGAAGTCCAGGGCCCGGCCTCGGCGCTCGAAGCGCCAGGCCGCCAGCACCGGCTCGGTCAACTCCCAGCGAGCATCGGACAGATCACTCGGATGCGCACGTCGTTCCGCCATGACTCAGGGCGTACCGCGCTGCAGCCATGTGCGTCCAGGCGCGCGTTGTACCTTGTGGAAGCACGGGATGAATGCGGCGTCCTGGAATGAGACAGGCACAAGCTGCCTCCGGCCTCATACGTCACATCATGTGTCCCCGTAGCAGCCACCACCTCGGCGATCCCACCAGCAGCAAACGTTGGCACGGAAGAAACTGCTACATAAATCCCTATTCCAGGTGAAAACGACCTCTTAAGCGTTGCGATCGACGCATGACATACGAATACGTGTCCACCTTCACGGGGTAAGGCCCGGCTCACCCCAGCAGTGGCTGGCGTGCCAGGGTGCCTCCATCGACCGTGACGGTCTGCCCTGTGACATAACTTGCTTCGTCGGAGAGAAGGAAAGCGACCACGGCTGCGATCTCGCCTGGCATACCAAAGCGGCGCATTGGTGCCCACCGTGCGACGGCCTCATCTGATAGCCCGGCGATCCATGGCTCAGCCATCGGCGTTCGGATCAAGCCGGGAGCAATGCAGTTGACTCTGATGTTGGCGTCGGCCCATTCGATGGCGCTTGTCTGCGTGAGGGAAATCAGTCCGGCTTTTGAGGCGTTGTAGGCCGCGAAGTTGGCCTCGGGAGCCAGACCGTTGATCGAGGCGATGTTGACGATCGAACCGCCGCCGTTGGACTGCATTGAACGCGCCGCCGCAGCGGATGTGAGGGCTGCCCCCCTCAGGTTGGTGTGCAAAGTGGCGTCCCATGCCTCAGCCGTGATGTCGATCATTGCGGTGGAGTCAAAGATGCCTGCATTGTTTACCAAGTAGTCCACTTTGCCGAACAAGTCGAGACACCGACCGACAACCCTGTTGCCCACGTCCGGATCTGCCATATCAGCGGTAGTGCCAGCAACCTGACCGTCGTGCTGACTCAGTTCTGCGGCCACTGCATCGACCTCGGCGGCACTGCGGGAGCAAATAAGCACCCGGTGTCCCCGGCGGGCGAACAGTTCTGCGCACGCACGGCCGATGCCCTTGGTGCCTCCGGTGACGATCACGCTGCGGTCAGCACTCACTTTTGCGTTGGTCACAATCGCTTCCTCATCTTGGCTTGGGTAGTTGGCGATGGCCGTTGCAGCCGCCTATATCTATTTTGCTCACCACCGGCCGCGATGTGGCCGCAGACGACTCGATCACCGCATGATCGGCCCATTGGGTCGCCACTAACTGTACGAGCTCCGGACATCACGATGGATACGTTGGAGGACTATCGGCTCCGATCGGCTCCCTCTGCTGGACAAGAAATTCGCCCTGAGCCATCGCCACTCGACGGAAAGCGAGCGATCACTGCTCCGGCAACACCGGGCCTTGACCCCGAATCCTGGTCAGGGGTTATGCGGCTGGTGCCTGCGTAGTTGATGTTGTTTCGGACGCTGTCTCGTAGGCAGGGCTCCGTCGTTCTCGTAAAACGCCCCGGTTACTGGGTGATCTGGCAACTTGTGGCGTTTCGCAGCCGCTTGGTGGTCCGCGCGCCGGCCGGCCCGAAGGCAGACGAAGCCCCCGGGCACCCTCCGACGCCCGGGGCAGCTCACCCGGCGCTCAGAGTCGCGCGGCCCGCACCGACCACTGGCAATTGCCCTCCGAGACGAAAGTGATCAACCCGCTGGTGGGCAGGAAGAAGCGCCCGCCGTCCTCGCCGGTCCCCTCCAGCCAGTCCTTGAGATCCGTGCCCATCCGCTCGGCCTCCCGGACGGTGATCTCCTGGCACTTCCAGCACAAGGAATCGACGTAAAGAGAACCGCCCAGCTGGTGGTCGCAGACGAACGACAGCTGCCAGTCCCAGCCGTCTTCGGCGTCCACCTCCACCTCGAAGAGGCCCGGCACGGCGTCGAACCGGTAGAGGACGTCCGAACACTCCCCCAGGTGCTCCCCGGTGAACACCGCTGCCTCCCCCAGCGGCAGCATCCGCATCGACCAGGACAAGGGCTCGTCCCCCTTCGACTGGACCTTCACGTGCGTAGTGTTGACCGGCAGCAAGAGCCGCGCTTCACAATCTTCCTGGACGGAGTACAGGTTGGGCGGCGCATTACGGGTGGCACCGACACCCCTCTCCTGTCCATGCAGGACAAACTCGCCCTCGCCGCGCTTCACCACGTGCAGCAGCGCAGGCCGGCCGGCCTCCGGCCGCTCCACGGCTAGGCGGTAATTCCGGCTGTGATCACCGGTGTGGACAAACTCCCCCTCCGGGAACCCCGGCACCACCCTGGCGTCCGCACCCATAACCCCCCACCTCTCCCCCGCGTCGTTTCCTACCAGAGAGCCGACTCTACGTCAGCTCGATAACGCTTCGCGGTTGGCGGACTCTGGGGGAGCACGGAGACAAGTACGGGCTTCCAGGATCATGAAGTGCCGAAGTCCCTGATCACCACAACGGAAGACCGTGCGTGCCTGCTCTGCCTTCATCACCCATCCCCGCCGGGCTGGGACAACTCGTCGGCGCAGCCCCTGCCTGTCACAAGGACTTGACCGGCCTCCTGGACCGGTTCCGCCGCTTACCTGACCCACGCCGCCGTCAGGGCAGACGCCACCCCCTGGCCTTCGTCCTGGCCCTGGCCGCGTGCGCGGTCCTGGCCGGCGCGAAGTCGCTGACCGCGATCGCTGAGTGGGCCGCTGATGCTCCCGACCAGGTGCTGTCTTGGTGCGGCGGTACCCTGCGCGATCCGGACCGGCCCTTGTCCGCACCGAGCGAAGCGACCGTCCGCCGCCTACTGCAACGTGTCGACGGCGATGCGCTCGACGTGGCGATCGGCGCCTGGCTCGCTGTTCGCTCCGCTGCCTTGCGCACCGCCCACCTGGGCGAGTCATCGCAAGGCCGCCCGGCCCGCATCGCGGTCGCGGTGGACGGCAAGTCGCTGCGCGGCGCGGTGCGCCCCAACGGCCGCCCGGTCCACCTCATCTCTGCACTGCGGGGCGACGGAGTGGTCCTCGCTCAGCGCGAGGTCGCCGCCAGAAGCAACGAGATCACCGCGTTCCGGCCACTGCTCGCACCACTGGACCTGGCCAACACGGTGGTGACCTTCGACGCCCTGCTGACCCAGACCGACCACGCGACGTTTCTGGTGGAGGAGAAGCAGGCGCACTACATCGCCGTGGTCAAGGCCAACCACCCCACCCTGCATGCGCTGCTGAAGGGCTTGCCCTGGAGGGATGTGCCACTGATGGACAAGACCCGCAAGACCGCCCACGGGCGGGACGAGATCCGGCGGTTGAAGGCCGCTACCGTCTCCGGCCTGCCCTTCCCGCACGCCACCCAGGCTCTGCAGATCGTCCGCCGCCGGCGAGCCGTACGCACCGGAAAGGTGTCGATCGAACGCGTCTACGCGGTCACCAGCCTGGCTGCGCATCAGGCAACCGCCGCCGACCTGGCCAAACGCGTTCGAGGACACTGGGGCATCGAGAATCGGGAGCACTATGTGAGGGATACGACGTTCGGGGAGGATGCATCACGCATCCGCACCGGAAGCGCGCCGCGAGCGATGGCCAGCCTGCGGAACCTCGCCATCAGCGCGCTCCGCCTGACGGGGTGGGACAACATCGCCGAGGGCCTGCGACACCACGGTCGAGACATGGTCCGGCCCCTGGCCACCCTCGGGATTACATGACCAATCCGGACACACCGCGAGAACGACAGAGCCCTGGTCTCGTAGGCGATCGTGCTGCGGTGCCCGAGGCGGGAGTAACGGCGTCGGGTGTTGTAGCCGTGCAGCCAGCGGAACGCGTAGAGGCGGGCTTCGCGCTTGCTGGACCAGTTGTCGGCGTACACGCGAACGTGGCTCTGGCAAAATTTTCGTAGCCGGAGATCATCTCGGTGGTCCCATGGTCGAACGATCCGCGGAACGGCGGAGGTGGGCGATCAGGGCGACGCAGTGGCGGAGGAGGGGGACTCCGGCGCGTCCTCCCATCAGGTGTTTCTGGAGCTCCAGGTCGGTGATGCGGCCCTCGTTGACGCCGGAGTTGTAGGGGCTGGCGATCCCTTGAACGACAGCCTGCGAGACGAAGTCCCGAGTGTGGACGGTCACGTAATTCCCCAGGTGGCCCTGCACACGGAAGCCGCCCGGGGCATGCCTGCATTCCCCGTGCGAAGACCGCCACGGTCCGGGCACTGGATTCCTCAGCGATGCGGAAGGCTCGGATCGCGGTCTCGCCGCGGTTTGCGGCCTACTCAAAGAGTCAGGGCACGACCACGATCACGTGCAAGGTCCGTGGTCCATGGACGCCTTCGACCCGGCTGAGCTCGATGTCGCTGGTGGCGCTGGGGCCGCTGATCCAGGTCTGTGGCCGGAGCGGGTCGAGTCGGTCCATCGCATCGGGTACGTCGGCCACGACCTGGTCGGCACGGACCACACAGACATGGAGGTCGGGCACGAGCGACAGCGCACGGCGGCCTTCTCCGGGGCCATGGGTGAGCACCAGCGTGCCGGTCTCGGCGACTGCCACTGTCGCTGCGGTGACGACCGCGTCGAGAGCGTCGAGTCCTGACGCGGACTGGCCGATGTCGGCCACCGCGCCGGGTACCGGCCAGCCGAATCCTTCGGGCAGGATCGTCGAGGTCGCCCCGGCAAGCGCGGCCAGGATCGCCGCAGCCACCTCGGCGTCCTGGCACCGCGTCACGGTCGCGCGGTAGTCCTCGACCCGCTCCACGAATCGGTCCAGCAGGTCGGGCGCGGCAGGTCGGCCGGGCACTCTGGCCGGCGGCGCGCCCACCGGGGGCCCGGCCGCGACAGCGCGCCGTACGGCGCCGAGGATGTCGTCGCGGGCGTTCACGCGCGGCCTCCGTTCGTGCGCTTCCACCAGCGCCGGAACGACTCCGCGGCGGGGGCCGGCAGGTCCCGGTGTGTCGTCCAGTTCCTGCCAGGTCCCGGGGCTGCGGTGATCGCCGGCCGGCCCTGCGCGGTCAGCCGGCCTCGGCGGGCGATCAGGCGACCGCCGATGGCCGCGAGGCGTTCCAGGCGGCGCAGCCGGCCGGATCGGCCAAGGGCCCAGGCGGCGCCCTTCATGGCGGCGGACTCGCCGCGATGCCCGGCAGGGGCGGCCCGGTGGGCGTCGACGACCTGCGCCCGCAGGTCGACCAGAACCGACGGGATGTCGATGCGGACCGGGCACACCTCGAAGCAGGCGCCGCACAGGGTGGAGGCGTACGGCAGCGAGTCGCTCTGCTCGTCGACGCCGACGCCCTTGAGCAAAGGGTTGAGGATCGCGCCGATCGGCCCAGGGTAGACCGAGCCGTAGGCATGTCCGCCGGTGCGCTCGTAGACGGGGCACACGTTGAGGCAGGCCGAGCAGCGGATGCAGCGCAGCGCCTGGCGGCCGAGCTCGTCGGCCAGCGCGCGGCTGCGCCCGTTGTCGAGGAGCACGACGTGCATGTGCTGCGGTCCGTCGCCCGGGGTGACGCCGGACCAGATCGAGGTGTAGGGGTTCATGCGTTCCCCGGTCGACGACCGCGGAAGCAGCCGCAGGAAGACGTCGAGATCGGACCAGGTCGGCACCACCTTCTCGATGCCGACGACGGACACCAGCACTTCCGGCAGGGTCAGGCACATCCGGCCGTTGCCCTCGGACTCGACGACGACGAGAGCGCCGGTGTCGGCGACGGCGAAATTCGCGCCTGACACCGCCATGCGTGCCGAGAGGAACTTCTCGCGCAGGTGCAGCCGGGCGGCCTCGGCGAGCCGGCCGGGGTCGTCAGTCAGGTCGGCGGGTGCGGGCCTGCCGACCAGGCCCATCTCGCGGGCGAAGATGTCGCGGACCTCGGTGCGGTTGCGGTGGATCGCGGGCACCAGGATGTGGGAGGGGAGGTCGTGCCCGAGCTGCACGATGAGCTCGGCCAGGTCGGTCTCCCAGGCGCTGATGCCTTGTGCGGCCAGCGCCTCGTTGAGGCCGATCTCCTGGGTGGCCATCGACTTGACCTTGACCACTTCGTCGATGTCGTGGCTGCGGGCGATCTCGGCAACGATCGCGCAGGCCTCGTCGGCATCGCGGGCCCAGTGCACCGTGGCGCCTTGGGCGGTGAGGGACTCCTCCAGCCGGAGCAGGTGCTCGTCGAGGTGGCGGAGCGCGCGATCCTTGATCACGGCCCCCGCGAGCCTCAGCTCCTCCCAGTTGTCGACCTCGGCGACCGCGTCGGCCCGCTTGCGGCGGATGGTGCCGGTGGCGTGGGCCAGGTTGCGGCGCAGCCGGTCGTCGGCGAGCGCCTCCTTGGCTGCGCTGGGAAACGCCGGCATGCCGACGAACGTCCCGGTCACGAGGCCCTCACCATCGACTGCGCGGCGAGGACCTCGGCCAGATGCATCACCCGGATCCGGGAGCCCCGGCGGGACAGCAGTCCGCCGATGTGCATCAAGCAGGAGGAGTCACCAGCGACGAGCACCTCGGCACCGGACGCCTCGACGCAGGCCACCTTGTCCAGGCCCATGGCGACCGAGACGTCGGCGTTCTTGACCGCGAAGGTGCCGCCGAAGCCGCAGCAGGTTTCGGCCTGCGGGAGTTCGACGAGCTCGAGCCCCCGCACCGCCCCCAGCAGTCGCGTCGGACGGTCGCCGACGCCGAGCATCCGCAAGGAGTGGCAGGTGGGGTGGTAGGCGACGGTGTGCGGGAAGACCGCACCGACGTCGGTGACGCCGAGGACATCGATGAGGAACTCCGAAAGCTCCAGCACGCGCGGCGAGATGCCGACGACGGCCGCTGCCAGGCCGGCGTCGCGCGACCGGCGAGCGACGATGGCGTGCTGGTGCCGCGCGGACCCGGCGCACGACCCGGAGGGAACGACGACGTGGTCGTAGCCGGCGAACGCGTCGACGAACGTCCGCACGACCGGCACTGCCTCGTCGAGGTACCCGGTGTTGACCATCGGCTGGCCGCAGCAGGTCTGCGCCGCGGGGAAGTCGACGTCGACGCCGAGGCGGCGGAGCACGGTGACCACCGCCTTCCCCGCGTCGGGGAACAGCGCGTCGTTGAGGCAGGTCGCCATGACCGCCACTCTCATCGGTCCCACCGTCCACTCTGCGCCGTCTGCGTCCGGGCTCTGCGTCGCTCACTCATCGTGGCTTCCTTCATCGTGGCTCCCTTGCCGGCGGCGTTCCCGGGAGCAGGGCGCGAGACCGGCGTCGGCGACTGCGTGCCGCAGGAACTGCAGCACCTTTTGCGTAATTTCCCAGCGCAGTTGAGCTGCCGGCAGGACGACCCAGTAGCGGCCTGCGTACGAGACCTCATCCGGAAGCACCCGGACGAGGGAGGGGTGTCGGCCGGCGATGAACGACGGCATCACCGCGATGCCGACCCCGGCGAGCGCGGCTTCCTCATGCACCAGCAGGTTGTTGGACTGCAACTGAATGACGTTCGGAAGCATCGGCCTCAGGGCCTCGAAGTCCGGAACGGCGGCGAGTGGGTCCTCCTCGTACCAGCACAGCACGTGCTCGTGCAGGTCCTCGATCCGGCTGATCTCGGGGTGGCGGCGGAGGTAGTCACGGGTTGCGTAGAGCCCGATCTCGTACCGGGCGAGCTCCTGAGATCGGACGCGGGGCGATGTGGGCCTGGTCCGGACCACCGCGACGTCGTACGAAACACCCTCGCGGCTGGCCAGCGACGCCACGGTCACGATCCGGAGGACGGCCCGCTCCTGGGTGATCGCGCGCCCGCACCGTGGCGCCAGCACCGCCGCGGCGAACCCGTCCGGAGCCAGGATGGTCCACTCCTCCGGGACCGGGACGATCGGGTCGCCTTTAGCGAACGCATCCGTCCCGAGGGACACCAGACGGGCAGCAGGCAAGAGGCCTTCGCCGCTCGGCGTGAGTCTCCACCCCGTACTGGTCCGACTGAAGAGACGCACGCCGAGAGCCTTCTCCAGTCGGCCGATCCGGCGGCTCACCGTCGTATGGTCGACCCCGATCTCCTGACTCGCACGGACCAGGGTCTTCGCCTCGGCCAGGACGTGGAAGTACCGCACGTCCTCCGCATCCACACTCATGCCGGTTCCGCGGTGGGCCGGGTGACCGGCGGGCCGAAGCGCAGGCCCTCAGCGTCCGGGAGCTCCGGCAGGGCGATCACGTCGAAGGTGGGCAGGCCGAGTTCGAGGAACTCCGGCGTCACGTCCGGGGGCGCTGCGCGCAGATCGAGTACGCGGTCACCGTCGGGGACAACGGGAATCTCCTGGCCTGGACAGCCGAGGCGGGCGATACGCATGATGCCTTTCCTGAAAGCCTTGCTGAAGACTTTCCTGAGAGTTGGTTCAGCGGTACGTGCCGGTCGAGGCACGGAGTTCGGTGACGGTCGTCGCGGCCAGGTCGCGGCCCCGTGTCTCGGGTCCGAGGGCCACCGAGGCGCCGCCGACAACACAGGATCCGATGACGAACAGCGCGACGCCCCAGGAGCGGTCTCCCGCCGCGGCGACCAGGGCGATGGCGATGAGCGGGGTCAGTCCACCCGCGACGGCGCCGGCCACCTCCCGGTACAGGGCAAGCCCAGTGAAGCGGGAGCGCGCCGTGAACAGCTCGCTGAAGTAGGCGGCCTGCGGGGCGAACATGCAGCCCACGCCGATGCCCATGCTCACCACGACAACCAGGGTCACGGCGAGCGAGGTGTGCACGTGGTCGATCACCCAGAAGTACGGGAAGGCAAAGACGGCGGAGAAGAGGGTTCCGGCCAGGGCCACCGGCTTGCGGCCGATGCGGTCGGTGAGCCGACCGAACAGCGGCAGCGACACGGCCGTCACCGCCGTGCCGACCGTGACCGCCACAGGTCCCGTGGAGCTGGACAGTTGCAGGGTGTCGGTGAGGTAGGCGGTCAGGAACGTCAGGTTCAGATACGCGACGACGCACTGCGCGGCCTGCAAACCGAACACGACCAGGCCGGCCTTCCATTCGTGACGCACCACGTCCCGCACCGGCGAGACCTCCGCCGTCTTTGAACGCTCCTGTGCCGCCTTGAACGCCGGGCTCTCCGCCAGCCGCAGCCGGATGAGCAGAGCCACGCCGATGACCACCACGCTCGCCGCGAACGGGATCCGCCATCCCCAGGCCAGGAACTGGTCTTCCGGCAGCTGCGTCGCCAGCGCGAAGGCACCCGACGCCATGAGGATGCCGATGTAGACGCCGGCGCCGGGTGCTGCGCCGAACAGGCCGCGCCGTCGCGGTTCGGAGAACTCCACGGCCAGTACGGCGGCCCCACCGTACTCAGCACCGGCCCCCAGCCCCTGGATCGCGCGCAGCACCACCAGCAGGATCGGGGCGAGCGCGCCCACCTGCTCGTACGTCGGAACGAGCGCCATGCCGACGGTCGAGGATCCCATCACCAACAGGGTGAGGACCAGGACGCGTTTACGGCCGAACAGGTCGCCCATGCGGCCGAAGATGACGCCACCGAGCGGCCGCACGAAGTAGCCGACGGCCAGCGTGCCGAACGACGCAAGCAGCGACGCCGTGGAGTCGAACGACGGAAAGATGATCTTGTTGAAGACGAGGGCCGCCGCGGCGCCGTAGAGGTAGAAGTCGTACCACTCGAGGGCGGAACCCACGAGCGAGGCCAACAGGACTCTGCGGCGGTGCGCGGCCGCCGTATGGACGGGCTTGACCGTGGTCAGGGTGAACATCGTCGTCCTTCGGAGTGCTGGAACGGACAGCGGGACGGGACCGGTGTCGTACTGGGTGTAGGCAAGCGACCTGGGCGCGGGGCAGGCGACGCGTCGGTCGTCGAACGCGTCGCGGTCCCAGGCGATACCGAGACTGGGCTCGGAGGGGGCATGCTCGAGCCCGTCGGCGATGCGCAGCTGACGTGCCGTCACGGCACGCAGTTGGGAGATGTACTCGACGTAGCGGGCGTTGGGAATGGCCGCCGTGAGGCTGACGTGGATCTCCATCAGGAAGTGCGGGCAGACGTCGACGTTGAGGCCTCCGCAAGATGGGTGACCTTCAGCCAGGGTGTGATGCCACCGGTCCGTGCCACATCGGGCTGCACGATCCTTGCGGCCCCGCGCTGCAGGTACTTCACGGAAGTGGCCGAAGGAGTACATGGACTTGCCGACCGCCACCGGCACGGTCGTCGCGGCAGCGAGGCGCTCGTGCCCGGCCGCGTCGCCAGCGGGCAGCGGCTCCTCGAACCAGCCCACGTCGTACGGTTCAAGGAGAGCCGCGCGACGTACGGCCTCGGCGGCGGTGAAGGCCTGGTTCGCGTCCACTATGACTCTCACCCTCGTACTCACGTGGAGAGACGCCCAGTCGGCCCCGATCTCGCGACTCCGAGAGGCGGTCGCTTACAGCGACTGTGCGCCGTCGACGACCAGGGTCACGCCTCGGATGAAGTCGGCGGCCGGCGAAGCCAGGAAGCCGACCGCTTCGGCGATGTCACGGGGTACGGCAAGTCTGCCCGCCGGTATGCCGGATCGATACGACGCCAGATCGCCGACGATCTGCCTGTCGTTCGGAACACCGAGCTCCTCCCACTGCCGACGCTGCATCTCGGTGTCACACGACCCCGGAGCGACGGCGTTGACGCGAATGCCATCGGCCGAGAGTTCCAGGGCCAGACATTCGAGCATCATCTTGGTGGCTGCCTTGGTGGCGCAGTAGGCCCCCAGGTCGAGACGCGCCTTGTGGGCGCAGTTCGACGTGATCGCGATCAGCGAACCCCGCCCCTGGGCGCGCATGTGGGGGATGTGCGGACGGAAGGTGTTGAGGACCCCCACCGTATTGACCTGGAAGTGGCTGACCAGGTTGTCGACCGGGTCGCTTGCCAGGCGACCGGACACGCACCTGCCGGCGTTGGCGACCACGGTGTCCGCCGGACCGCCCAGCTCCTTGGCCAGTGCCAGAGCTGCCTGTTCCATGGCGGCGGCATCGCTCACGTCGCACGCAACGAAGGCAACGCGGCCGTGCAGCCGGCCCGAGGGCTCCTGCCGGTCGATCACCGCGACACGGCCTCCGTCTTCAAGGAGCTTCTCGGCAATCGCCTGCCCGATCCCCTGACTGCCCCCGGTCACGATGCAACGCATCGGTTCATTGGTCATCTTCGTCTTCCTTCCACGCTTTAATGTGTGCGTCGAGCACGGCTGCCGCGAGCTCGCCCGGTCGCGCCGCATCCCCGATGCGGATCGTGCGCGCTCCGGTGACGCGGAACGCATCGTCGGGCCGGGGCTTACGCAGGTCATGAAGCAGGAGGTGGTGGAGCCTGTCGCTCTTCATGAGCCGCTTCGGCAGCGGGACGACAGACAGGACACGGATAAGGACGCGGAAGAGGAGGCCAAGCCCGGCCACGTAGCCGGCGCCCCTGGCGTCGACCACGACATCCACGTCGGAGCGCCACGCGGCTGGGGGCTCCAGCTCTCCCGGCGGGGAAAAGGTGACCCCGGCGTCGACAGCTTCCTCCCACAGCCCGTCGAAGTAGCGGTGCATCCGCTGCCGGTCCGGGCGGTAGCCGTTGAACGCGGGCGCGGCTGCCGCCCTCCAGGTCCGGTCCTGCGCGACGACGTACACCTCGTGCCCCGCACGGGCTGACTCCAGCGCGTAGGTCAGACCGGCTGGACCGGCGCCGAGGACGAGCCGCCGTTGCGTCGCAGTTCGTGCAGCGGGCCTGTCGGCGGTGGTCACCGTGGGATTCACCGCGCAGGCGAGCTGTCCACCCGAACGCATGGTGCGCACGCAGTGGTTGCACGCCAGGCAGGCGCGTACGCGCTGGTGCTGCTGGGTCTTGCGCGCCCAGTGCGGATCGGCGATCTGACCGCGCCCCACGGCGACGAAGTCCGCCCAGCCCTGGGCGAGGGCGTTCTCGGCGACGTCCGGGACGTTGAGTCGTCCGACCGCGATCACGGGAAGCCGCGTGCGTGCCTTGACCGCGCGCGCCGCGTCGAGGAAGACTCCGTCCTGGTACGGCATCGGGGGGATCATGATCTCCGGGTCGACCGACTTGTAGTGGCCCCCGGTGACCGATACAGCGCAGACGCCTGCGTCCTCCAGTTGGCGGAGCAGGTCGAACGAGTCGTCCAGCGATTGGCCGAGCGCGTAGTACTCCTGACCGCTGAACCGGTAGCAGACGGGGATCCGGACCGCGGCGACGACCCGTCGCACCAGCGAGGCGATGAACGCGTACCGATCCGCTGCGTCGGTCAGTACCCGGTTCTCGTCCGCGCTGGTGAGCTGTGCGAGGAGATAGCCGTGGGCGCCGTGGAGCTCGATGACGTCGAAGCCTGCGTCCTCGGCTCGTCGGGCTGCTGCCACATGGTCCACGACCAGCTGCTCCAGCGTCTGATCGTCGAAGAGGTCCGGGTGGTTCGTGTAGCGCCCCGCCTCGTAGACGGGCACCGGACCCGGCGTGACGCCCATGGGCCGCCCGCCCCGCTCTGCCGGGAGCGCCCGGGCGCCGCCGTGTCCCAGCTGGATGCCGGCACGGGCACCCTCTGCTTGGACGGCCTCGGCAAGGGTGCGCAGTCCCGGCAGGTACTCGTCTGCGTCGATACCCAGTTCGCGGGCCCGGTGCCGGCCGTGTCGCTGAGGGGAGGCCATCTCCACCATCACCAGGCCGCAGCCGCCCCGGGCGCGCTCCCGGTAGTAGCTGACGAGTTCCGGCGTCACCTCGCCGGATGGGTCCGCCAGCCGGGTGGTCATGCTGGGGAGTACGACCCGGTTGCGGACCTCGATGCCGCCGATCGCGCTCGGGCTGAAGAGGTGCGGGTAGGACATCGCTGTTACCCGATCCCGGCGTCGGCGCAGGCCGCCTTGAGCGTGGCAAGCTCAGTGGCGCCGACCTCGACCAAGGGGCGTCGTACATGCGTGGTATCCCGGGGGATCCGCCCCAGGAGGCCGAGGGCGGCCTTCATCCGGTTGTGCTGGTCGAAGAGGGGTTCGGCGTAGCAGGCGACAGCGAGCGGGTAGATGCGGTCCCAGACCGTACGCGCCGCGGCCAGGTCGCCCGCCCGGACCGCTGCGAGGAGCCGGCCCTGCAGGTCGGCGACCAGGCTGCCGTGGCCGCTGAGGATACCGTCGCTGCCCACCAGCAGGGAGGCGAAGAGGGATCGGCTGAAGCTGCTGAGAACGGAGACTTGTGGGGCTTCGGTCTTGATCGTGCGCCAGGTGTCTTCGTACTCCACGATGTCGTAGGACCACTCCTTGATGGCCGCCACGTTGGGGACGGTCCGGCAGATCTCCAGGGTGGTCGCAAGCGGCAGGGCCAACGGGCTGCCGACCGGGTACTTGAAGACGATGAGGGGGACGTCCACGGCCTCGGCGACGGCTTCGTAGTGCGCACGCTGCGATTCGGGGCGCATCTGCGACCCTCCGGCGAAGACGCCAGAGGGGAACACCAGCAGTGCCTGGGCGCCGGAGTCGACCGCTCGCCGCGCCTCGGCGGCGGCCCGGGTGCTGCCGTCGTCGTAGACCCCGGCTACCACGCCGATGGACTCGGGGACCACCGAGACGACATGCTCGATCATGCGCAGTCGCTCGCTCTGGCTGAGGGTCGCAACCTCGGAGGCGTGTGCGGTGGTGGTGAGCCACGTGACCCCTGGTATTCCTGCAAGCCATCTGAGGTGGGTGGTGAGCGCATCCCAGTGGATTTCTCCGCTCGTCGACATCGGAACAATGTGCGCGGGAATGAGGCCGTTAATCGAAGAGGGCGAGACGTTCCGGGCCACAATGCCACCTTTCCAATCGATCCGGGGGAACCGTAAAGAGGAGCACGAAGAGCGCACAAGCAGCGGTTTTGCAAACGGCTGTGCGTTATTGCAGATTTCGCAGATCAGCGTGGTTCGCGTCTGTGCGCAGGCCGGCCGGGATCGCGGCCCGGGCGGGATGCCGTCGGGCCGTTCACAGCGAGCCGGGGGGTGCCGGGTCCAGCCTGATCGGTGGTCCGGACCCGGGCAGTCCTGCTGGTGCGGTCGGGGTTCGGACGCGGGGTTCCGCTACGACCCGCTAGGCCATTTCCGTCTCGGCCTCTACCGGGGTCACCTCGTGCCCGCGCCTGCGCTGCGAGCGCGTCTGCCGCATCTCCTGCTCGAGGGCAATTGCGTCGGCGCCCTCGGGCATGGCGGGAGCCGGCAGTCGCCAGATCAGTGGGAGCTTGTCCTGGACCACACGGCGGTAGACGTAGAGGACGACGGACAGCAGGAGCACGGCCACTGCCACGAGGGTGTTACGCACACCTCCGTAGCCGATGAGGCCGGGATTCAGGACGCCGATCACCGTGATGAACGAGTTGAACGCCAGGAGTCCGGCCACGACAGGGATCCATGCTCGACCCCGCCGGATCGGCCGCGGCCAGTTGGGGCGGTCCTTGCGCAGCAGCAGGAAGGCCGACAGGCCGAGGATGATCGCGAGGAGGTAGCCGAGGTTGCTCGCGAGCAGAATGCTCACCGGCGCGCCTACGAGCACCATCACGGTCGCGTTCAGGAGCACGTCCAAGGTCAGGGACCGGCCCGGCACGCCCCAACGGTTCACCCAGTCGAGCTGCTTGATGGTCAGCCCTTCCTGGGCAAGCCCGAAGAGGGCACGTCCTCCGTCGGCGGTCGTGGAGATGATGGCTATGAGTAGCGACGACGAAATGACAACGGTTCCGATCCAGCCGCCGCCCCCGAATGCCTTGTCGAATGCCACCGAGACGTAGGTCACGGGGTTGTCGCGGACCACGCCCTCGCCGAGGCCGCCGGCGAGTACGGTCGGAACCACGACGAAGAGCACGATCATGAACAGCGAAATCCGTTTCATCGCCTTGGAAGTGTCACTGGCCGTGTTCTTGTATTCGGGTGCGAAGGAAGCAACGATCTCTGCCGCGTAGACCGCCCAGGCGGTCACGTACAGCACGACGACGACGGTTCGCCAGTCTCCCTTGACGAACCAGGACATGTTGCCGGCAGACCAATGGACCGAGGGGCTGACCAGGCAGGCCACTGTGACCACGGCCAGGCCGGAAATGACGAGGAGTCCGAGGACCTTGTTCACCGTCGCGCCAAACTTCAGCCCGAAGTAGTTGAACGCCCAGGCGAACAGCATGGCACCGAGAGCGAAGATGTGTTCGAGCCCGAGGTGGTTGCCGAAGACGCTGAAGGCCAGATCGCTGCTCGGGAACCAGGTCGCGGTGATGAGCTCGCCGAATACGACGGCTGCCATGGAGATCGACAACGACCACCCCAGCCAGTAGCCGAATGCCGCGATCGCGCCGAGCGGCGCGAAGTACCGCTTCCAGCCCTCGATCGCATAGCGGGCGACCCCTCCGGAGTCGCGCGGAAACATTGCCGCCATCTCGGCGAAGACGAAGCACTGCAGGAAACTGACGACGGCCCCGACGAACCAGACCGTGATCGCGGTCCAAGCGCCGACGACTCCCAGCAGATAGCCGAAGGTCACGAACAACCCTGTGGGCAGCGTCAGAGCCAGCGCCATACCGTCGCGCCAGGTGAGCGTCTTGGCGAGCCTGTGGCGGCCAGTTGCATTCGCGGTCATACAGAAGTCCTTCTGTGGTGAATGTGCTGTTGCTCGGCCGGTCGGCGGCTTGGTGTGGGGAGGTTACGCGGCAGACCTGGCGGCGCGTCCCCGCGTCGAGGCCCGGGGACTGGGTGGGCACCCGGATCCGAGGACGTGTTCGTTCCGCCTGCGTGGGCGCCGGCGGCCAGGCCGGCGCCCGCTTCCGGACGGATCCGGATGCGGCGGCCGAAGACCTGTGCTCGGAACTCCCGGTAAGCGCGGACGCCGGACCCGGAGCCGTCCCTCGGACGTCCTCCACGGGACGCTGGACGCGAGGGTCCAGCGACTCCCCCACGCGGTGACCCCGGGCGCGCTCAGGTCCTCGGTCCGACCGGGGGTTCCATCACTGCGCTTTCCTCCTTCTTTCCTATGTCCTCTGCCTGTCGGAGTTCTTTCGCGGCCGGGCCGGCGCCCGGTCGCCGGAGATACCAGCCCGGCACGGCTCGGCCGCTGCGGACCGCCTACTTGGCGATGTGGATCACACAACTGTCGGTGAACTCCAGCAGCCCGTCCATCCCGAACTCGACGCCGAGACCCGACTGCTTACGCCCACCGAACGGGACGTCGGGTGCAACCGCGCAGTGCGTGTTCACCCAGACCGTCCCGCTCTCGAGGCGCTGAGCGACAGCGGCGGCACGCTCCACGTCGCTGCCCCACACCGAGTTGCCGAGGCCGTACTCGGTTGCGTTGACCCGCTCGACCACCTCGTCGAGGTCCTCGTACTTCAAGACGCTGCGCACCGGAGCGAACGTCTCCTCGGCGACGAGCGGACTGTCGTCGCCGATGTCCCGGACGACGGTGAGCTGGACGAAGTATCCGGGCGCGTCGACCAGGTTCCCTCCGGCGATGACCTTCCCGTCACGCGCTGCGAGGTCGAGCGCCTTCTTGGCGGCTTCTAGCTGCCTTGCGTTCTGCAGCGGGCCGAACTCGTTGCCGGGATCGAGGCCGGGGCCGATCTTGGCGTTGTTCGCCAGACGGGCGAGCTCGTCGCAGAACTCGTCGTACTGCGAGGCGTGCACGAAGATCCGCTTGATGTTGATACAGACCTGGCCCGAGTTCCAGAAGGCGTACTCGAAAATACCCCTGGCGGCCTGCGGGATGTCCGCGTCATCGAGCACGACGGCTGCGTCGTTGCCGCCCAGCTCCAGGACGACTCGCTTGATGGTGCCGGCGCCACTGGCCATCACTTTGCGGCCCGCGGCGGTGGACCCGGTGAACGAGACCTTGTCGACTGCGTTGTGGGCGCTCAGGTACGGCCCGAGGTCGCCGCCGTCGCCCAGCACGTTGACCACCCCTGCGGGCACCAGATCCTGGACCATCTCGGCGACGAGCATCGCGTTGAGAGTAGGTCAGGTACAGCGCACACGACCCGCATACGCACGCTCGGTGTTCACCGAACAACCCCGCGACCGCAGCGACGCCAGATAGGCGGTGGCCTGCGGGTGCAGGGCGTAGGTGCCGGCATCGACCACCACCCACCGCACCCCACCATCGGCAGAAATCGACCGGAACGCCAAGAAGCCAGGAGCCACGTGCCGAACGTAACTCCCACCCAGACCATCGGTGCCGGGCTCCCCCGAACACCCCTCCGCTGCAGGTCGAGGCGCGTACCATATGTCCCCCACACCCAGGGCACCCCCAGATAAACAGAGACCCTGCAGCCGACTCCTTGGCACTGGCCAGCTCTCGGCGTCCACGACCGACAGCACCCGCCACGGCGGACGTCACACTCTGGCCTGGTGGCAGTGCGAAGGGTGTCCTCGGCTCACAGTGCCGCGAGGACGAACGTCAGCAACGCCAGTGACAGTGTGGCACTGCCCGCGAAGGCCACGGCTCCGCGCAGCAGGGCGGTGGCGTAAGTGGCTCCGTCGACGCGGGCGAGTAGGCCGGCCGCTGCTCCTATAAGAGTGCAGAAGAGCGCGACGACCGCCAAAAGCAGGACCAGCAGCATCAGGTGGATGGATGAGGTGTTCATGGCTTCTCCCCGGACGAATGACGACAGCGACTTCGGTGAATTTCGCGGTTCCGGTGTTCACCGGGGTTCAGCCCGAACAAAGATGAACGAAGACGGTCGCCCGGGGGACGGAGAAGCAGGACATGGGGGACGTGCACGAGAATCCGCTGGCGGAACTCGCGATACGGCTGCGCACGCTCAGGGCGCAGCGGGGTCTGCAGATGGGTGGGTTGCAGCAGCGGACCGGGCTGGGGCGGACAACGGTCAGCCAAGCGCTGAACGGCCAGGTGGTGCCTTCCGAAGCCACGCTGGTGGCCCTGGCGAACGCACTGGGTGCGGATGTAGAGCCCATGCTGGCCCTGCGCGAAGCAGCCGCGCGCGCACCGCAGGCGCGTGAGGACTCTCCGAGAAGAGTGGTTCGCAGGCCACGGCGGCCGACGGTGCAGCCTTCGTTCGAGGAACGGTACCTCGGCTACGTGGCAGAGCGGCATTCTCAGCTGACCGTCGTAGGGCTGGACCTGAGCAGGCCTGAACGTGCGCACTGGCCGCTGGACGCGGCGTACCTGAGCTTAGAACTGGCGGAGCGGCCGACAGGCTGGCCTGCAGGCAGCGAGGAAGCAGACCGGCCCTCCGTCCTGGTGAAGCGTGCGGAGAACGCGCTGGCCGACTGCCGACGGGTACTTCTGCGGGGGCTCGCCGGCAGCGGGAAGACAACGCTGCTGCAGTGGCTGGCTGTCGCCACAGCACGCGATGAGCTGCCGGAGGAACTGGCGGACTGGCGGGGACAGATTCCGTTCGTCCTGCCACTGCGGACGCTGGTGCGGCGCGGGCCTCTTCCTGAACCGCATCATTTCCTGACTGCGGTCGGCGCCCCCCTGGCCGCCTCGCAGCCTGAGGGCTGGGCCGATGACGCACTCGCCAGGGGCGAGGCAGTTGTCCTGGTCGACGGCATCGACGAGGTGCCCCAGGAGCATCGGAGTGCCACACGGGACTGGCTCGAGCGACTCTTGGCCGCGTATAAGGACGCGCATTTCGTGGTCACCACGCGCCCGTCAGCTGTTCCCGAAGGCTGGCTGGCCTCATCGCGCTTCACCGAACTGTCGGTGCGGCCCATGAGCGCCCCCGACATCGGAGTTTTCGTCAGCCGGTGGCATACCGCCGCCAGGAAGAGTGCGGCGACCGAGGCCGAGCGGTCGCAGCTGCATGATCTCGAAGCAGCACTCCAGGTGACAGTACGTGCTCAGCGTGACCTGGCGCAGTTGTCCAGCACGCCCCTGATGTGTGCGCTGATCTGCGCGCTGCACCGGGACCGCCGCGGCCATCTGCCTCACAGCCGTATAGAACTCTACGAGGCAGCATTGTCGATGCTGCTCATACGCCGTGACCTCGAGCGCAGCATCGAGGTCCCTGAAGGCATTCAGCTCACCGAACACCAGAGCGTCCAGCTACTGCAGCGTCTGGCCTACTGGCTCATCCGCAACCGCCAGACCGAGATGGACCGGGCAACCGCGGAGGCCTTGGTCGGTGACGCGCTGCCGGCAATGCAGGCCGTGGCCGAGCAGGGCACTGCCGACCAGGTCCTGATGCACCTGGTCGGCCGCAGCGGGCTCCTGCGCCAGCCCACCATGGACACCATCCACTTCGTCCACCGCACTTTCCAGGACTACCTCGGGGCCAAAGCCGCCATTGAAGCGCACGACTTTCCGCTGCTGGTCAACAATGCCCACGACGACCAGTGGGAGGACGTCGTACGCATGGCCGTCGCCCACGCCCGGCCAGCCGAGAGCGCTGACCTGCTCCGCCGCCTCATCGAACGCGGTGACGCTGAGGACGGACACAGGAGCAGACTCCACCTCCTGGCGGCCGCCAGCCTGCAGTACGCCACCGAAATCGAACCCGACGCCCGCAGACTGGTCGAACAGCGTGCGCGTGTCCTGATGCCTCCTCGCTCCCGGGAAGAGGCGGAGGAACTTGCCGCACTCGGGCCTGGCATCCTGGATCTGCTACCGGGGCCGGAAGGCCTGGAAGCTGATGAAGTAGGCCCCGTCATCGAGACTGCCGCTGCCATCGGCGGCGACCACGCATACGCCTTCCTCCGCCGCTTCGTACAGGCGCTGCCCCCTGACTCGGCACCCTACGACCTCGTCGGGGGCTGGGAGCACTTCAACGCTGACGAATACGCCCGCGACATCCTGCTCCCCCTGCGGAACCAGGACCGTCTGCCTCTAGAAGTACACACCCACGATCAACGCAACGCGCTCCGGCTCCTCAAGCCCATCACCAGCATCGCCTTTCGAGAAGCATTCACAGCGGACGAGATCATCGAGCACCTCTCAGCCAAGCACACCCATAAGCTGGAGATCTACTCGGGCCAACTGCTGACAGACTTGAAGTTCGTCCGTGAACTCCCTGCTTTGAAGGAACTCGCCCTCACTGAGTGCATCCAACTCGCTCACGTTGAAGACCTTGCGGGGCTCCCGCTTCCGGGCGCGCTGGCCGAACACCCCGAGTGGGAGGCCGCGTTGAAGGCGGTCGATGAGGAGTGGAACCCGTCGTGGCCGGCGGAGTGGCAGCGGCACTTCGCCGCGCTGCGGGAGCTGGTACGCGACGAAGACGGCCAGGCAGGCCAGGTGGACGTCCTGCCCGGCGTCGCCATCCACGGCATGGACATCGGCAAATGGCTAGCCAAACAGCGCAAGCCCGAGGTCTGGGCCTCCCTGGCCGACGGGCAGCGCGAACGCCTGGAAGCCACCGGCGTCGTCCCGCTGGCGCCGGAGCCGGAAGCACCCGCCAAGCCGCCCACGGCGGCCGTAAGCGCCTTCGAGCGGGGCGTTGCAGCCCTGGCGCAGTACAAAACCCGCACCGGCTCCCTGACCGTCCCCAGGAGCCACGTAGAAACGCTCGTGATCGACCGTCAGGAACACGCCGTGAAGCTGGGGGTGTTCCTATCCAACACGAAAACCAGGCGCGCCAACCTCACCGCCGACAAACTCGCCACGCTCGCCGCCCTCGGACTCGACTGGGCAGCGAAGCCCGGCAGGGCGGTCCGGTGAGAAGGCCTCGATCTGTGCCCCTCACCGGACCGTCAGCCCGATCTCCGGGGACCTGTGACGCTGTGGTCCGGCCACTGCGTCAGTGCAGTGCCTATCTCACTCACGGCCGGCGCCTCGGCAAAGGCCGCCCAGTCTGCGCGTGCCGCGATCTCTCCACTGTGGGCCGGGCTGAATGTGGGGGCGGGTTTTCTCTGCCCGCTGCAGATCTGCTGCGGGCAATGGGGCCGGCGGGGTTCGCAGCCGGCCTGATCAGGCCGACCGCTTCCCACGATTGCGCTTTTGCTGGCGTCGTTGCGGCGGGGGGCCGTCCCCCGGCTCCTTCGCCTTGGTCCGCCACACCTGGTGGGCAGCCAGCAGTTCGCTGCGCTCCTCCGGCTCGCTGTCCCGCAGAACCATGCGCAGCGAGACCAGGTCGCAAAGTTCGCGCACCAGTCCCGTGAACCTGCGCCGGCGGCGACGAGGCATAAGGCGGAGCAGTATCGCGAGCACCATGGGCAGGCCCAGCAGCGCCGTCTGGAAGTCCATGTACGTACTCCTCGGTGTCGATTCGGCTGATGGTGACCGGCCGGTCGACTTCCAGAGATAGCCTGTGAGCGCATTCACCGGTGTTCAGTGAACGACAAAGCACAGCAGGTCATGGGGGGACCGATGGGCGAAACGAAGCCGTCGGACGAAGGCCACCCGCGGAGCGAGTTGAGCCGCAGGCTGCGCCACGCGATGACCGAGAAGGATCTGTCACAGTCAACGCTCGCCGCCCGGGCCGGCATCAGTAAGGCCGCCGTCAACAACGCGCTGAACCCCAAGAAGGGGGCTCCCACACCGCACACTCTCGGCATGCTCGCGAAGGCTCTCGGCGTCACCGGTGAGTCACTCCACACATTACGTTCGCTGCGGGACCGGGCCGATACCCGCACGCGCCAGCACTCGCCGCAACTCCACGGCTACCTGGACGCGGCGGCATGCGCAGCCCGTCAGCACCCATTCCCCGGGATGCTGCCCGGGGCCACGCCGCCTTTGGCGGACGTCTACGTGGGGCAGCGCCTTCGCGAGCTTCCGTCCGGCGCGGCCACCTCAGCCGCGGCGGAGATGCTCCTGTGGGGGATGGGCAACTGCGTTGTGGAGAGCGATCCTGGTGGCGGCAAATCGACCCTGCTGCGCACGAGCGCGGCCAAGGCGATCAGTCATCTCCTGGAAGGGCGCACGAAGTCCGTCCCCCTCCTGGTGAGTGCGGCCGATCTCGCCGGCCGTTCGCTGCTGCCCGAGGCGATCGCGGCGAGCGTGAGCGCGGAGCTGAGTGAGGTCGGGCTGCTGGAGACGTTGCCAGCCGAACTCATACGCACGGAACCGTACCCGGGTGCGCGATGGCTGCTGTTGGTCGACGGACTCGACGAGATCACGGACCCGGCATCCCGGCGGCGTGTCTTGTCCAAGCTCACCGCCAGCGCGGACAAGGGCCCCTTCCGGTTCATCGTGGCGACCCGGCAGCTCCCCGACGAGGAGTTCGATGCGCTCGACCAGACAGTCGTACGCTACGAACTCCAGCCTTTCGCCTCCCGCGATCTGCGTCAGCTGGCCGCCCGCTGGTTTAGCGGGCTCGGCGTGCCGGATCCGGAGCATGCCGCCGAAGCGTTCCACGCAGCACTTGCCCGAGCGCACCTGGACGACCTCGCCCACAACCCGCTGATGGCGACCATGCTGTGCCAGTTGTACGCGGCCGCTCCGGGGCAGGCACTGCCCACCGGGCGGACAGAGATCTACCAGCGCTTTCTCGACCTGTTGCACGAGCGGCAGCACACCGCGGGGAACTCGGGAATCCGCACGCAGACCCGGCAGGCGCTCGAACGCCACGGCGCCCGCGCTCTCGCCCTCGCGGAGTCCATGCTCGACCATCTTCCGGCCCTGATCAGCCACCTCGCCGTGGAGCGGCACCGAGGCGGTGACCGACCGACGATGGACGTTCTGATGTCGCAACCGGCCGCCGGATGCCCCGAAGGAATACCGCGAACCGTATGGGCGGACTTCCTCACGGATAGTCTCCGGCGCAGTGGCCTGCTGAGCCTTCGTAGGGGCGAACTCACCTTCCTGCACCAGACGCTGCTCGAGTACTGCGCTGCGTGCCACACCGAGGCCCGCGCACAGTTGCTGCGTACGATCTTCGACAAGGGCTGGGGAAGGCCCTGGCCATGGACCCGCAGGATCTGGACTCCGCCGGGAGGCTCGCTGCGGTCGCTGTGGCGCGATCATGATGACTCCTCCTACCTGGGCTTCCTCCTCGACCTAGAGGCCGAGAACGGTCCCGACGTCGCGAGGAACCTGTGCCGCCTGGCCACGCACGGCGGCCTGGAAGGCGCCGCGTTCATCGCGGAACAGGCGCGCATGGGAACGCTCATTTCCGAGCAGACCCTCCAAGCCGCCCGGAGCACACTCACCTCCCTCGCCCGTGATCCCCGCGCCAACAACATGCACCGCTCGGTCGCGGTCAAGACGCTGGTCCAGTGGGGTGATCAACGAGCGCTCTCGGCTGCAGCCGCCGTCATCGCCGACCCCGACGTGGACGAGATTCCTGGCCGCGCGCAAGCCCTCATCATGGTCTCCGTCGGCGATGCGGACGCTCTGGCCGCACTGGCCCAGGACCCGACGGCACCTGCTTTCGCCCGCGCTGGAGCGGCCGCCGCCCTATCGGTGGCCAACGACAGACGTGCTGGCGCCACCCTCGCGTCGGTCATCCGCGACCCGGTTAACAACGAAGCGGCACGGGAATTCGCTGCCCACATGCTCGACCAGCACAGAAGTAAGCGCTCCTCACGCAAGAAGACGAACCGTGCCCGTAAACCGCCTCGGGAGTGAGGTGTGGGTTCTGCTGGTCAGCAAGGAGGCCAGCGACGGACCGGTCGCGCGGAGAGGACGACGCAGGAGTCCGGGCGGATCACCTCCGTGGCGGCTCACCTTCGCCCGCGCGGAGAGGACGGCAGGTAAGACCATCACGGCGGCCCGCAGGAGCACGGCCGTCCGGGCCGACGAGGCGCCCGGGACCCTTGTCTCCCGCAATCTGCCGGATTCCCCCGGGCGGCGACCCCGGAGAGCATAGGATCTCGAAAATATCGATCACGGGCCGCGCAGCCCGGGGGACTCCTTCCCGGAGAAGAGGGCGCCGCGGCCCCGTCGGCGGGGGAATCTGTGTACTTGGCGCATCTTCGGGTCGAGAACTTCCGGGTCTTCGGAGCTGCGGCCCAGAGCGAGGGCGAGACGGACGCGTCGCTGGACCTGTCGTTCACGGCCGGGACGAACGTGCTCGTCGGCGAGAACGACAGCGGGAAGACGGCGATCATCGACGCGATCCGGCTGTGCCTGCAGACCGCGGCGACGGACTACTACCGGGTCTCCCAGGACGACTTCCACCTCGGGAAGGACGGGCGGACGGAGACCTTCACCATTGTGTGCGGGTTCACCGCCCTGTCGACCGAGGAGCAGGCGGTCTTCCTGGAACTGCTCACCCACGACCGCGGCGGCGCCGCCTGGCTTTGCGTGACGTTCAAGGCCCAGCGGATGGACCCGGTCCGGAACCGGGTCTCGGTCACCACCCGGACCGGACCGGACGGCAACGGCCCCGCCCTGGACGGCGCCGCACGCGAACTCCTGCGCGCCACCTACCTACGCCCCCTTCGCGACGCGGAGGCGGAACTGCGCTCGGGCCGCGGATCACGGCTGTCCCAGATCCTCGCCGGCTACCCGGCGATGAAGGACCAGGGTATCGATGACTACGACCCCGAGGGCGACGACCCTCCGTCCACTCTGGTGGGGATCCTGCGCCGCGCCGAGCACGACATCCGATGCAACGATGCCGTCTCTGATGTGAGCCAGGACATCAACTCGGCTTACCTGCAGCGGTTCGCCATCGGCGACGACGTCCTGCGCGCCAAGATCAGCGTCGCCACCGACGCGACGCTGGCCCGCGCGCTGGAACGGCTCGAACTGAACCTCTTCGCTGAGTCCGATGAGTGGACACGCCGCGGGCTCGGCTACAACAATGCCTTGTTCATGGCCGCGGAGCTCCTCCTGCTGGGCAAAAGCGAACTGGCACCCCTGCTGCTGATCGAGGAGCCCGAGGCGCACCTCCACCCCCAGCTCCAGACCCGGATCATGGACCTGCTCCGCGACAAGGCCCAGGGGCCGCAGGAAGATGGCAGGGCCCCGGTCCAGGTCATCCTCACCACCCACAGCCCCAACCTCGCCTCATCGACGTCCGTCGAGTGCCTGACCCTCGTCGTCCGGGGCCGCACCTTCCCGCTGCGGCGCGGTATCACGCGCCTGACCGGCGAAGACTACGCGTTCCTGACCCGGTTCCTGGACGTCACCAAGGCCAACATGTTCTTCGCCCGGGGCCTGGCGATGGTCGAGGGCGACGCCGAGGCGATCTTCCTGCCCGCTCTTGCCGCTGCCCTGGGCATGCCCTTCAACGAGCACGGCGTCAGCGTGGTCAACGTCGGCCACGTCGGCCTGTTCCGGTACAGCCGCGTCTTCCAGCGCTCCGGCGAGCAGATCCCCGTCCCCGTCGCCTGCATCCGCGACCGCGACCTCGTCCCCGCCGACACCTCGGAGGAGATGCGCGGCGGCCTGAAGTGCTGGGACGAGATGACGGAGCAGGAGATCGCCGCGCACGTCGCGGACCTCGCCAGCGACGACGACGGGCCAGTGAAGACCTTCGTGTCGAACTGGTGGACGCTGGAGTACGACCTCGCCGTCACCTCCTGGACCATGGCCAGGCTGATGCACCGCGCGGTCAAGCTCGCATCCGTTGCAGAACGGTCCTGGCCGGACGCCGCCAAGACCGATCAGGTCATTGCACGGGCCGACAAGGACGTCGACGAGTGGGAAGACCAGGACCTCACTCTGGAACAGGCTGCTCTGAAGATCTACAGGCCGCTCAAGCTCAACAGCGCCAGCAAGTCGATCACCGCGCAGTTCGCCGCGCAGCTCCTCGCCTCCACCTCGCTCACGGAGAGCGACGTCCCACTTTATCTAGTCGACGCCTTCAAGCACCTGTGCGGCGAGGTGGCCCCGTGACCGGCACCTACCTGCCCGATGCCTTCGCCACGCACAAAGTGGAGGCCATGGTGAAGCTCCTCGGACTCGACCCGCTCGACGCCGAGCAGTGGGACTTCCTGCAGAGCGAGACCACACAGGACCTCCAGGCCGCCCCGGGGTCGGGCAAGACCACCTTGATCGGGCTCAAGCTCGCGCTCATGGCCGACGCATGGACCTCCGTGACGTGCGGGGTGTGCGTGCTGTCCCACACCAACACGGCCAAGAACGAGATCGCTGACCGGGTGGCCTCCCTTGCTGCGGGGCGGCGCCTGCTGCGCTACCCGCACTTCATCGGCACCATCCAGTCCTTCGTGCACACCTTCCTCGCGCTGCCGGCCGTGCGGGCCAAGGGCGTCGAGGTCCGGTCCGTCGACGACGCGGCCTTCGAGACCGCAGCAATCCGGCTCCTGCAACACCCCAACTACTCCGCCCTACGCAGCTACGTGGAACGCCAGCGCGACGGCACCGGCATCGTCACCGGGGCGACGTTCACCTACAAGGACGGCGAACTCGTGGTCACCGGCGCGACCAGGGAACCCCCCTTCCGCGCCGAGACAATCAGCGGCAAGCAGTTGTCCAGCCTCAAGTGGACTCTGGCCCGCCGAGGCGTCTTCCGCTACCAGGACATGTACGCCATCGCCCAGCAGTACCTCACCGAGCACCCCGGCATCGTCCGGGCCGTCTCCGCGCGCTTCCCGTTCGTTCTCCTCGACGAGATGCAGGACACCAGCGCCACCCAGCACGAACTGCTGGACCTCGTCTTCGCCTCCTCGCCCACCGTGGTGCAGCGGGTAGGCGACACCAACCAGGGCATCTATAGTGACGCCGGCGCCATGAGCGGACCCGCCTCGGCGTTCCCGCTGTCCGGCGCCGCGGAGCTGCCAGTTAGCCGCCGCTTCGGACCGCAGATCGCAGCAGTGGCCAGCCGCCTGGCCGTCCGGCGCCCCCAGCAAGTCCACGGAGCCGGTCCCGAGGGCCAGGTGGCGGTATTGCTGTTCGACGAGGCCACAGCGACCGACGTCGTGCCGACCTTCGAACGCATGGCCGCCGTGATCGTCCCCGAGGACGTCCTCCTCAGGCGTCCGCCGCGTGTGCTGGGCGCGCGGCAGGGCCGGGGAGGCTCCCAGGCTTACCCGCAGTCGATCTCCTGCTACGTGCCCGGCTACACCCCGCCCGGCCGC
Source organism: Streptomyces sp. NPDC001204 (assembly GCF_053598035.1). Lineage (NCBI taxonomy): Bacteria > Bacillati > Actinomycetota > Actinomycetes > Kitasatosporales > Streptomycetaceae > Streptomyces > Streptomyces sp. NPDC001204. The sequence continues at coordinate 66,223 of NZ_JBSFJL010000040.1, forward strand.
CCGACGGCCCACCGCGCCCTGATCGACGCGGCCCGCGCGGCAGGGACCCAGTGGAGGTCCGGCGCGGACAGCCACGAAGCGGCCATCGAGTTGTGGAACGCCCTGCGCGCGTCCTTCACGCCCCTGTCCGGCGAAGGGCTACCGGCGCTGGGCCGCCTTGAGAGGTCTGCGGCGACCCCCGGCGGCAGGGTGCGGATCCTGCTGCGCGAACTCCTCGTCCACGGAGCCGCGTTCGACGAGGCGGGCTGGGACATGATCACCGAGCAGCTGACCGTCCAGATGAAGCTGCTCGCCGACCGGCCGCTGAAGGCCGTCGGCCTGGAGTTCACCCCCGCGGCCGAGGCGGCCGCAGCAGCGGGCGGCGTCCCCAGGAGCTCCGCCGCAGTGCCGGCGGTGCGGGCCGTACCCGGGACCATTCAGAGCGCGAAGGGCGAGACCCATGCGGCGACGCTGATCCTGGAGTGCCTTGAGAAGAACGGCAAGAAGTTCGACGTGACCGAGGCGCTCCGCATGGTCGCGGAGGGGAGCGACCCCCAGCGGGAGCTGAAGAGTGTCCAGGCCGCTGTGCAGCTCGTCTTCGTCGGGGCGACGCGCCCCACCCACCTGCTGGTGCTCGCCGCCCACCGCGACCGCGGCAAGCGGTACGCGGAGGTGATGATCGATGCGGGCTGGGACGTCCGGGACCTCACCGAGCGCTGACCCCTGCATCCGTCCCGGCGGAACCGTCCCGCCCGCTGGCTGGAGGGCGTCTCCATCACCTTGCGGGTTGGGCCCGCTGGTTGGCGGGTCCCCGTACCCCGGCAGCGGCGTGAGGATGAAGACTCCGGCGCGCGCAGCACGCGCCTGCGAGCGCCCGGTGCTCGACGACCAGAAAGCAGGACACCCACGGGCCGGACGGGTCGCCATCAACGGTCCCAGCTACTGGCTGAAGAACCGTCCCCAAACCATCGAGCGTGAGACGGAGTCGCCTGATCCGGGAGCTCAATCCTGACCCAGCTCCTCGGCCCGGCGGGATGAAGGCGTCGGCACTGTCGGCATCGTCAACATGCCCGTGCGCGTCCATCGTGATGGCCGTTGCCCGGCCCTGAGAGGTGATCAGCCAGGCGAGTACCTGTTCCGTGAGCGGGGTATCCCTGCCGGTGCCGAAAACCCCATCCATAGCCGTTGAACTGCGTGTTCTCGTGAGTGGCCAACGTTCGCCGAATGGGCGTGTCAGGCTGCTGGATCGTGCTGCTGCGACTGCCCTACCTCGCCGTGTCGAGCGTGTTCGCCTTCATGCGGCTGCTTCCGATGAGCGATGTTGACAAGGACATCGAGATATTGACGCTGCGCCACCAGTTGGCCGTCCTGCAGCGGCAAATCGACAGGGCGCACGTCAACGCAGCGGACCGTGCCTTCCTTGCCGCGCTCCTGCACCGGCTTCCCAGGCCCAAGCTGCGGCAGCTGCACCTGATCGTCTCGCCGGACACGATCCTGAGGTGGCACCGCGATCTCATGCGCCGCCGCCACGCCGACGCCTCCCGCCGCAAGCGGTCCGGCAGACCGCCGACCCGCCGCGCCATCCAGGCTCTCGTCCTGCGCCTGGCCCGCGAGAACGCAGGCTGGGGCTACCGGCGCATCCACGGCGAACTCGCCGTCCTCGGCATCAAGGTTGCGCCCTCCACCGTGTGGGAGATTCTGCGGGCGCACGGGATCGAGCCCGCGCCCGAACGCGACCGCCAGACCTGGGCCACGTTCCTGCGTAGCCAGGCACACGCGATCCTGGCTTGCGACTTCTTCACCGCCACCACCGTGAACGGCGCGAGCGTGTACGTCTTCGCCGTCATCGAGCACGCCAACCGCCGCGTCCGCATCCTCGGCGTGACCACCCACCCCACCGCGACCTGGGTCATCCAGGCCGGGAGGAATATGGTGATGGGCCTTCAGGATGCCGGCGCCACGGTCACGCACCTGATCAGGGACCGCGACAGCAAGTACACCCGCGCGTTCGACGCCGTCTTCGCCGCCGAGGGCATCGAGGTCGTCACCACCGGCATCCGCATTCCCCGGATGAACTCGATCATGGAACGTTGGGTGCAGACCTGCAGACACGAACTTCTCGACCGTACCTTGATCTGGAACCAGTCCCATCTGCTGCACGCGCTTCGCGAGTTCGAGTCTTTCTATAACGGGCATCGGCCTCACCGCGCCCTGCACAGCGCGGCGCCGCTTCGGCCAGTCCCCGAACCAATCACCGAGCCGGACCGAGTCGACCACCTCGAAGTCTATCGACGTCTCGGCACCCGCAGGTCGAGGACCTGCCCGTCGGAGCGCACCCGGTAGGTGGCCTTGTCCAGCGGCAGTGAGAACACGTCATGGGCGCGCCCCAGGTCCTCCAGCAGCCATTCGGCGTCCGTGAGGTAGCAGGTGATGGCGGACGGCTTGTCCGTCGCCCACGGGTAGACGCGGGTCACCGTGCCGGTCGCCGCGTCGAGGGTGTCGCCGGCGGTGAGGACCGGTTCGCCGTCCCACCGACGACCAGCTCGCGCACGCTACGCCCGTCCACGGCGCCCGGCTGGGTCGCCCAGCTGCATAAGCACCCCGGCGGGCCCAGGTGCACATGCTCACCCGTGACCGACGGACGGACACATACTCTTCCCCGGGGGATCGGGGATTTCGTTCAGCAGCGGTCCGCGCTGACCGCCCGGACTATCAAGCCGACGCCGACGCCGTCCTGGTAGTCGGTGTCGATCGGGGTGTCGCTGGCGCAGACGAGCCACTCACGGAAGTACAACCCGATCCGTACGGTGAGACTTGTGGCGCCGTCGCTGGGCGTGGTGTCGCGCATGGTGCCGAATACTCGGATGCGACCGTCGTCCCAAGTGCACTTGTTCAAGCTGCCACTGAGCCCGGTCTGGGTCCCGTAAGCGAGCCGGCCGCACTGGGCTGCGTCGGGCTGCGCTGCTGCGGTGGTACTCGCGGCAGCAAGGGTGGCGACGGAGAGGCATACCGACGCGACCAGCGCAGTCATGTGAAAACGTCTCATTTTTCCTCCGTTGGCGCGGACAGAAACCGAGCGGCTGTCGCTCGACTGCCGCAGGCTGGGCGAGAGTTTTGCGATTGGGGGAGGGGGTGGGCTGGGCTCCCGTGTCCTGCGGAGGGGGCCCAGCCCACCGGCCTGGCCAAGCAGATGCGTCCCGCGAAAACTCCTACTCGGCAACTTCGAGCTCGAGCTCGCAGTCCAGCGTCTGGATGTACGCCCGACCACCCTGCTCATATTCGAAGCGGCACTTACGCGCTGTCTCTTTCGGTGGTGCGGTGATTTTCATTTTGGCCAGGTAGAAGATGGTGCTTTCTTTCCCGGCCGGAACCTTGACGGGCTGTGCTGCGTAGTTCTTCAGCTTCGCGAATTCAGGCGTGTACGTCTCGCCTTCCTTGGCCAGAAGCGGGAGACCATCGGTGTCGTTCAGGTCGTACGCGCCGTACTCCAGGACCTTGATGCCGGAAGGGATGTGCACGACAGCGACCTTCGTTATCTCGATGGGCTCCGAGGAGGTGTTGTACGGCACCGGGAGGGCGAAGTACCAGATCTCCCCCACACGGGTGTGATCGTGGCCGACGGTGCCACTCGACTGGGCACCGTCGGTCGCGAGGGCGCTTCCTGGTTCTGCCTGTCCGGCCTCCTGCGCCGGCGAGCATCCGGCCAGCATGAAGGCGGCGAGGAAGGCAAGCGCCCTAGTACGAGTAGAAGACGCCGGGCTTGCCGTCAACTCGGTCATTCTTTCCCCAGATGTCATGCCGCGCGTTCTTGTCTCCAGCTGTTATTCGCTGCTTGTGGTCCCGGTCGTACTGGGTGGACCCTCCCAGCTTGATGCCGTACGCGCTGACCGCCCCGGACCATTTGGTGCTGCGGTTCTTGGAGATCTGGAAGTAGGCTCCCCGTGGCACCCAGGCGCGGTGCGTCTTGGGTGATTTGCTGTAAGGGACGTCGCCGTCCCTGTTCCTCACGTCCTTGCCGTATTTGCCGACGGCCCCACCGAAAGGAACCTTGTACTTGCTGCCCATGATCTTGTAACGGTAGTACGTGGTACGCCCGTAGTTGCAGGTCCACTTCTCCCTGATCTTCTTGTACTCGATCGGGACCTTCCACTGCTTGGCGAAGTATGGCCCCTTGTTCGCGTAGCCGGTGGTGGTGGACATGGCCGAGCCGAGCGTCACGGAGCCTTCGATCGTCCATGTGGTTCCGGTCTTGACCGCGACCTCCACACTCGAGGACAGCTTGGAGTCGTAGTCCACGGTCGCCTTCGCGTCCCAGTACGCGTGGCCCTCGGCGATGGTCGTGTACTTGATCTGCGTGCCGATGACCGTCTCGCTGGTCTTGTCGCAACCACCGTCCATGGGCGTGACGACCAGAGACTTGGTGTCAACACCGTCAACGACGTAGGGATCCCCCTGCGGTTCCCGTACGGTATCGCTCTGGTATTCGGGCAGCGGCTTGTCTCCGAGCGTGTCGACCGAGACCTGCTCGTCCCTCGAGGCCCAGCTCAGGTTTGTCTGTGCGACGGTCGGCTGAGCCTGTTCCTTGAGCATGTCATCAGTGACAGGACGCATCTTGGAGGGCTCACTGCCGCCTTCCGCGGCGGCCGCCACGAGCGCGCGGGCCGTCGCCGGAGCTGTCGCCGGAGCGGCGGTCACCATGTGAGTGCCGCGCATCATGTGACCCGAGGACGTCTTGCCGTTGACACTGGCCATGGCGTTGATGATGCCCCCGTTGTCGGCGGCGGCCCTCTTCACGCTTTCGGGCAGTGTTGCCGGCAGGGGCACCGTCCAGGTGCCGTCCGGTGCCGTCACGGTGGTGCCCAGCGTGACCAGCTGCACCTCGTCGTCGCTGTCACTCGTGACGTCGACGGCCTCGACCCTGACCGGCAGCCCTGCGGCAGGTCTTCCGTCGCCCAGAACGAACTCACCGGAGAACCGGGTGGGATTCTGGGGTGACGGGTCGGGAGATCCGTCGGTCACCGCTTTGGGCGGGGTTTCCGTCTCCGGGGGCAGAGGTCTGGCAGAAGGCTTGATGTCAGGGGAGGGGCTCGCCAGGCAGGAGGCGATGTCGGCGTGCACATCACCGTATATACCGGCGCCCACGTCGGGATTGGCGATGTCCATGATCGCCGTCCCGGTGTAGCTCGTGGCGATCCCGGTGTAGTCGGGGTTGTCTCCCACCGTGTAGATGGTGCCCGGACCGGGGCTCCACCCGCGCATGGTCTTGGTGCCGACGGTCGTGATGACAGTGGTGGATCCGTTGGGGAAAGGTGATCCGGATCCACTGTCGGAGTAGCGCCACGCCTTCACCTCGCCGTACCGGTCGGCCACACCGCGCTTCAGCGTGTAGACGACCTGCCCCGCGGACCACACGTCATCGGCCTGTGCGATCGCGGCGACGGCCGGATCGGTGCGGGGAACAGTCCTGACCTTCGTGATGGCCCCGGACCCGGACGACGGGTTGGCGACGGCGTAGACCTCCAGCGCACCATCCTGATGCAGAGCGAAGATCCGGTTGTCACCGGTGGACCACATGCGCTCGTACGCATTCCAGTTGCCCCCGTAATCCCGCACAGGGGTCAGCATGTTTCCACCGGTGGCGGAGTTGTCCTTGTACGTTTTCAGCGCACCTTCAGGCGTTTTCACGTAGATGATGCCGCGACCGCCGGTGAAGAACTCGCTGTACGTCTCAAGAGGGGCCGTTTCCCCCGTGTCGAGGAGCGCGCCTTTGGCGTTGCCGGTCAGAGGGTCCCAGTCCAGGTACTTCCGCAGCACGCCTGACTCGCCGGTGACGTCATGTACATATGTCGGGATGCCGCTCCTGCACGCTTCGGCGGCCTGCGCCGTGGGTGCCGAGAGGGCGGTCGGCACGGCGATGCTGCCGGCGAGGAGCGCCGTCACGCACACCGTGTGCACGGTGACGCGGCGGGAGGAGGATGGGGGCTTTTTTCGGTGCCGACGATTCACTATCGTGGTCCTTCGGGTAAGTCGGTGCGGGCGCTGTCTCCGACGCACACTGATGGCCTGGAAACCGAGTGCGTCAGGTGGCGCCCGCGCCCCCGGATCGGTTCCGGTGGCAGCAGGACAGTAACCCTGTGTTTGCCCCCCTACTAGATCATGCTGACCGCACGGCCGAAAACACTCGAGATAAGCAAAGCGGACATACAGCTCTATTGATTTCGCGGCCGAGGGAAATTTGGGACTGACCCGCACCAACGGAAGCGCGCACCACAAGCGGAATGACTGATACCCGCCTCATTGGAACCTCATATTCCGCTCAAAGCGCTGCAGGGCAAAGGCGTAAACACCCTCATCGAGCCGACCTGGGCACGGTGCGGATGCTCGGCGCCTTCCTGACCGAGGACCCCACGGCGGTCCCGGCCTCCGTGGTGCGGTTCGTCGCCGAGCAGCTCGGTATCGACGAGGAGCACTTCGCCGAGTACGGGACGCGTTCGCAGACGGCCTACGAGCACGCGTGGGAGATCCGCGACGAGTACGGCTACCGGGACTTCGCCGCGGGTGAGGCGGAGCTGCGGGAGTTCCTGGCGGCGCGAGTGTGGTCGTCGCTGGAGGGACCGCGGGCCCTGTTCGACCGGGCGGTGGTGTGGCTGGTGAGCAACCGGGTGCTGCTGCCCGGCGTGACGACGCTGGCCCGGATGGTGGCCGCGGTTCGTTCTCGACCGGATCACTCTGCCGCAGGCCGGACGGACAAGGGTGTGGTTCCCCACCCAGTACGGCGTGCAGGTCGCCTGCGAGTGGCCGGAGCTGCGGGGACGGCGGCCGTCGAAGACGGTGTCGGACCGGACCGCTGCGCGGCTGCGGGTCGGGCACGCGCTGACGGTGACCGAGACCGGACTCGCCTTCCTTAAGGACGCGCGGCGCCGCGGCGAGCTGTGCCGGCCGCTGGACTGGATCCCCGAGGTCTACCCCCCACCGGGAGCAGCGAGGCGGTCATCCCGGACGCCCTCATGTTCTACCGGCGCGGCCGTGAGGGCGGCGAGGGGGCGATGCTGCGGGCGTTCGTCGAGGTCGACCGGGCCACCATGGGACCCGAACGCCTGGCCGCGAAACTCACCGCCTACGCCCGCCTCTACGACTACATGCCCGCACCCGCGCCCGGCAGGCGGCACCGACAGGCCAGCCAGGAACCAGTGCAGGAGGAGTGGAAGCGACACTACCCACTCTTCCCCCGGCTGCTGTTCGTCCTGGACGGCACCGGCCCCACCGGCATTGAGACGCGTATCAGGGCTCTGCGCGCGGCCGCCGCGGACCCGGCACTGGCCGGCTTCCTGCGCAACGTCCCCGTGCTGATGGCGCCGCTGGTCGAGGTACTGCAGGGCGGCCCTGCCGAGCCCGTGTGGCACCCCGTCCAGGCCCCCGGCAGCACCGTCAGCTGGAACCACTCCCCGGGCCCGGACACGCCCCATGCAGCCCCTGCCCACCGCGGTGCAGCAGCTGCGCACCACCCCGACCACAGGCCCGACCACAGCTGGTCAGAGCGCTGGGCGGCCAGTTGAGCCCAGACCTGGCAGTGCCGGTTAGTGGCCCAGGCGGCAGGTGTTCCAGCCCCGGCCGTCGCGTATCAGCGCGCCCGACCGTTCCAGGTTGGCCAGGTGGTAGGCGACCGAGGCCGTGCTGCGCATCCCGACGGCGTGGGCGAGCTGCCGCACCGACGGACCCTCGCCCTTGTCCTCGATCCACCACCGGATACAGCGCAGGATCTCCTCCTCCCGCTCGGTCAGGTGCTCCGGGCGCCAGTTCACCGCTGCCCCCGCCACCGTGGACTGCGGGGGAGCAGCTGTTGCCGCGATGTTGCCGCCCCGTCGTTGGCGCTCCGCTCAGCGCGCCGCCGCCGTGGTGACCGGTCCGGCGAACTCGCCGCAGGGCAGTCGCCAATTGGCGACGAGGTGGGCGCGGCGCTCAGCCGAGGTGCACCACGACCCGGGTCAGGCGGTCGACGCCAGGGCGGGCCGCGTTGAGAGCCTGATCCATGTGGACGCTGTCGGAACCGATACGCGGCGGTAGCACCCGCCGCGGGTTCGCCACAGGTGGTCGACCAGTGGGAGGACAATCATGGTAGTCGCGGGCTCGAACTGGATCAGGTCCATGTCGGCGCTGCCGCAAGGCGCTCGTGGCTCAGACCGAAATGCGGGGTGGTCGTCGCGGCCGCTGGCGCCAGACATCCGTCCTGGATGATCAGGTCGGACTGGATCTGCTCGATGGACTCGCCGGCGCGCTTGCGCTCCCCCTCAGCCCGCGCTTTCGCCCGTGGCCGCGTCCAACGACTCCGTCATCGGTTGGCAGCCGTCTCCGTCCGCGTCGGGTGTGCACCGGGTGTCGGTGACGACCACCGACCACACCGCGCGCCACGGACCCGTATGACCCATGGTCCGCTTGGTGGTGAGCGGACCGGCCTCGATCCGCAGCCCGGCCGTGTCGGCATGGTTCTTCTTCCGCTCCTCGCGGACGATCTCCTCGGCCCGCTGTGCCGAGATCAGCTTGGCGGGGAGGGTCACATGCGTGGGGCCGAGGTCGACCTGCATCCCGTACACGCGTCCGGCGGGGTTGATCCTTACGTCGAGGCTGCGGGGCATCTCCGCGCCCCGCTCCTTGAACCGCCAGGAGGTCACCCCAGCCGGAGCCGGCGCTGTCGTGGACCGCTCGGGTGGCGTGCCAGGGCGCCGACTCGGCCCAGGCGTAGTGGGCGCGCATGTAGGTGCGGGCAATGCGGTAGGCGTCGGCGGTGCCGTGGGGCGTGCCGGCGCCCGGCACCGTGTAACCGACCTTCTCCATGCGTCCCATACCCGCGGTGTTCCCGAAGTCCACGATCAGCCGGCGTCCTCCGGGCCACATCAGCTCCGCAGGGCGCCCGCCCGCGAACTGGATGTTCATCCAGCCGTTGTAGCCGTCGAGGCCGGGGCTGATCGTGACGGCGCCGACCCGGTAGCGGTCGCCGAAGGCCTGGTGTACGGCCCGCTCGGCGGCCAAGCGCTCGTCACCGTGGGCGTCCCGCACGGTGGAGCCGTCCATGTGGTTCAGGGTGACGGCGGTCCGGCAGACGGCCGCCCCGAGCACGGCGAGGACGAGGGTCACGGCCGCGGTGGGCGCGGCCCAGGCCCGCCAGGCGACGCGCCCGCGCAGCAGCACGAGCCCCACGGCCACGCCCAGCGCACCGCCGCCGGCGTTCATCTCCACGTCGGCGCTGTCGCAGATGCCGCTCACGAACGGGGCCAGTGCCTGGGCGAGTTCGATGAGGACCGGCAGTGCCAGGACGCCGGCCAGCGCAGGCAGCGGTCGACGCAGGGCGAGCACGCCGAAGAGGCCGAGCGGCACGAACATCGCCAGGTTCCACAGGCCCTGCGTGGTGTACAGCGGCTCGGTGAGGTCGTGGTTGACCACGCACTCGGCACGTCCGGACGTGCCGCCGCGCAGCGCCAGCGTGACCCCAAGGACTCCGGTGAGACAGAACACCAGCGGCGCCCACCAGCCCGCGTGGTCGATACGGCGCCGGCGCGCCACGTCCCACGCGAGGAGCCCCAGGACGGCGGCCACGGCTGTGAGCCCGGCCAGGAACCATATGTCGTCCCCGAAGACGGCGTCGAACACGTGCTTGCCCCCCGATGTCATATCCGACGGCCTGGTCAGAGCCTCGAACACCTGATCATTCTGAGCCTGGAAGCCTAACCGAGATGCGTGGGCGCCCAAGTCCGCGGGCCCGACCTCCGCGCGCGGCGAAGGGCACCTGAGCTCGGGTGGGTTGTCTGTCTGTCGCCTCCACGTGGTGGGGCAACTGAGGTTCGTACAAGGCCGTGGCCCCCGGCGTACTGCCGGGGGCCACGGTGTGTGGGGTGAAGGATCGTGCCGCTCACCCGACCCGGAGGGTCAGGTTCTTGGGCCAGTGAGCCTGGTTGAGGCGCTTGAAGAGGTCCTTGATGTCGTTCGGCTTGAGCTTGATGCAGCCGTTGGACTGGTAGTCGAAGTCGCCGTCCCAGCGCCAGTAGTCGTCCTGCTTGGGAGTGTTGATGGCCTGGGTGCCGTCGGCGAGCATCTCGCTGTGGATGAACAGGGCGGTGCGCTTGACCGGCTTCCGGCCGGAGGCCGGCGAGCAGTACTTGTCCTCGAGCTGGATGGCGTAGCCCTGGATCTGCACGCGGGGGTTGTAGTTCCACCCGCCGCGGTTGGTCTCATGTCCCTTGACCTTGTAGGTGCCGCTGGGCAGCCAGCCCTCATTGGGGAGACAGGTGTCCTTGCTGCCCATGCCGGAGTTGGCGCGGTAGGTCTTGAGCACCTTGCCGTCGCGGACGAGGGAGAGGGTCGAGTACATCGGGTGCTTGTGGTTCTTGGTGAACTTCAGGGAGTAGCCGCGGGGGGCCGACGGCCTGGGGGCGGGCTGGGCGGCCGGGGAGGTGGTGAGCAGGGCGTTCCAGGTCTTCGGCCCCACGATGGCGTCGGCGGGGAGGGACCGGCTCTTCTGGAAGGCCCTGACGGCGAGGGCGGTGCGCTTGCCGAAGACGCCGTCGGCGGCCACGGCGTGCCCTCGGGCGGTGAGGAGGCGTTGTGCGGCCTTGACGGTGGGGCCGCTGGAGTTCTGGCGGACGGTGCGGGTCAGCTTGCTCCAGGTCTTCGCGCCGACGACCCCGTCCGCGGTGAGGCGGTTGTTCCTCTGGAAGGCCTTCACCTTGTCCGCGGTCTTGTGTCCGAAGACGCCGTCGGCGGCCACGGTGTGGCCGCGGGCGGTGAGGAGGTACTGGAGGGCGGTGACGGCGGGCCCTTTGCTGCCGATGCGGAGGACCGGCACGTTGGCGGTGACGCTGGTGCCGGCCTTGGCCTGGGTGGGGCGGGCGGCGGCGGTGTCGGGGGCCGCGGCGGCGCCGAGGGCAGTGACGGCCGCGGCGGCCAGTGTGGTGACGGCGGCGGTCCACAGGGCGCGAGGTGAGCGCTTCATGATTGTTTGTTCCTTATCTGAAGATGTGCGGGATTGGTGGCCGCGCCCTGGCAGGGCGCGGCGGGGCTGCGTGGGCGGGTTACTTCCAGGCGCAGTGGATGTGGGTGTCGTGGTCGGGGTCTCCGGGGCCGCGGACCTCAGAGGCGCCGAGCTGGGAGCAGAGGTTCATCACAGCCTTGTGAGGGGCGCCCTTGCCGACGTGCTTGCCGTTGATCACGTTCGCGTCGAAGGCAAGGCCGCGGTAATGGCGGGAGTTCTTGCTGTGTACGCCGCCGACGAACTCGGAGATGTTCAGCCGGTATCCGTACCTGTCGTGCAGGGTGATCAGGGCTCGGAGCATCCGGGGGTCGAGCTGGACGCGCTTGGCTCCGACGTGGCTTTTGGGGCTGGTGGCCGCGCCTCGGCCGGCGGCCATGTCGACGATGTTGGCGTAGGCGGTGGAGCCGTAGTGGCGGGTGTCCGAGTGTGCCCGGGCGAACGTGATCCCCCGGTTCTTGAGAACCTGACCGGCCAGGGCGGCGGCGTTGCCCGCCGGCTTGGGAGTGCTGGGGGCGGGCTTGGTCGCCGGGGAGGTGGTGAGCAGGGCGTTCCAGGTCTTCGGACCGATGACGCCGTCGGCCTTCAGGCCGGCGCGGGTCTGGAAGTTCCTGACCGCGGTCCGCGTGTTCTTGCCGAAGACGCCGTCGGCGGTCACGCCGAGCTGGACCTGGGCGGCCTTGACGGCCGGGCCGCGAGAGCCGAGGTGGACGGTGGTGATCAGCTTGCTCCAGGTCTTCGGCCCGACGACACCGTCGGCCTTCAGGCCGGCGCGGGTCTGGAACTGCCGGACGGCGGCCGCGGTCTTCTTCCCGTAGACGTTGTCGGGGGTCACGGCGTAGCCGCGGGCGGCGAGCAGGTGCTGGGCGGTGAGGACGTCGGCGCCCCTGGAGCCGGTCTGCAGCGTCGGCCACACGCTGGTGAACGCCATGTCCTTGAGCGGGGTGGCGTGGGAGCCGCTGCGGGGGCCCGGCTTCGTCGAGGCGTTGGCCTCGTCGCCGGTGGCGTTCACCGCACCGAGCGCGCCGCCGGCCAGGAGCACGGCCGCGAGGCCCTGGAGCAGAAGGTTCCTGGCGTTCTTACGCATGTCTTGTCCTCGTTCGTGTGTCCCGGCCTGTCCGCTTGCGGCCCAGGAGTGGGGTGCTTCGCCGTCCTGCTGGGCGGCGCTGACGAGGTGAAGAGTTGGCGTACCGCTGTTCCTTTGGTAGCCGGACCCGCGTTCCTGCCGTTCCACCTGTTCCAGTGACCACCCCGGGGTGTTCCACAGGGGTGTTGACCTGGGGAAACAGGGGTGGGTGGAACGGTGGTCCGCGGTGGGGCGAAAGGAGTGAGGAGAGGTCAGGACGGCTACCGGGAGGGGCCCGCCGGCGGTGTCTCGTCCGGGCCGGGGAGCGAGGCGGTGGCTTTGTTCACGAGATTGGACAGCAGATGTCGACCACTGTGGGAGGCACGAGAGTCTGGCGCTGTTCGATTGCCAGACGGCTAGTGCCGCATCAGGCAACGTTCGCCCTGTTGACGACCTTGCGGAGGCGTTCGTCGGCAGCGTGCTTGTTTCGCCAGATGATGTAGCGGCGGAT